>CANFIH010000024.1 GCA_947446855.1 Burkholderiales bacterium | reverse complement strand
GTTACGCGGATGAAGCCGCGTTGCACGACTACTGCCGCCGCTCGGCCAACCCGGTGGGCCGCCTGCTGCTGCATCTGTATGGCGTGCGCGATGCACAGGCGCTGCAGCAAAGCGATGCCGTCTGCACCGCCCTGCAGCTGATCAACTTCTGGCAAGACCCCGGCGTGGACATTCCGCGCGGGCGCTTTTATTTCACGGCCGCCGCCCGGGCCCAACACCAGGTGGCCGAAGCCGATTTGCTGGCCCTGCGCCAAACCCCGGTCATCACCGCCATGCTCAGGCAATGCGTGCAGGAAGCCCGCGCCACCATGGCAGTTGGCGCGCCGCTGGTGCACCGGGTGCCGGGGCGGGCCGGCTGGGAATTGCGGCTAGTGGTGCAAGGCGGCCTGCGCATCCTGGACAAGATTGAAGGCCTGCAATTCGCCACGCTCACGCACCGGCCCACCCTGCGCGCCTGGGACTTTGCCCTCATGCTCTGGCGCGCGCTATGGATGTGAGTGCCCTGGCACATTGCGACGGTGTCGATGGGACAATACGCGCATGACCCCCGAACAATACGTCCAGCAAAAAGCCGTGGCTTCCGGCAGCAGCTTTTATTACGCCTTTCTGTTTCTGCCGGCGCCCCGGCGCGCCGCCATCACGGCCTTCTATGCGTTTTGCCGCGAAGTGGATGACGTGGTCGACGAGATGACGGACGCCGGCGTGGCCGCCACCAAACTGGCCTGGTGGAACGGCGAAGTGGCGCAGGCCTTTGCCGGCCAGCCCAGCCACCCGGTGATGAAGGCACTGATGCCGCACACCGCCACCTACGGCCTGGAGGCGCGCCATCTGCACGCCGTCATTGAAGGCTGCCAGATGGACCTGCAGCAAACCCGCTACCTGGACTACACCACCCTGCAGCGCTACTGCCATCTGGTGGCCGGCGTGGTGGGCGAGGTGGCGGCCCGCATCTTCGGCCAGACCGACACCGCCACCACCGCCTACGCGCACACCCTGGGCCAGGCGCTGCAGCTCACCAACATCATCCGCGACGTGGGCGAAGACGCGCTGCGTGAACGCATTTACCTGCCCATCGACGATCTCAAACGCTTTGACGTCAAGGCCCACGAAATTTTGAAGCGCGGCTACTCGGAACGCTTCACCGCGCTGATGCAGTTCCAGGCCGCACGCGCCCACAGCCTGTACGACGAGGCATTGGCACTGTTGCCGACAGCGGACCGGCGTGCGCAAAAGCCCGGCCTGATGATGGCCAGCATTTACCGCGCGCTGTTGCGCGAAATCGAGGCCGACAACTTCCAGGTGCTGCACCAGCGCATCAAGCTGACACCGGTGCGCAAGCTCTGGCTGGCCTGGAAGGTGCAAGCCCTGGGCCGGATGTGAAGACGGTTGCGGTGGTCGGTGGCGGCTGGGCCGGCCTGGCCGCGGCCATCAGCGCCGCCCGTGCGGGCCACCGCGTGACTGTGTTTGAAGCCGCACACCAGTGGGGCGGCCGGGCCCGCGCCCTGCCCTGCACCCTGGCAGACGGCAGCAGCACGCTGTTGGACAACGGCCAGCACATCCTGATTGGCGCCTACACCGACACCCTGGCTCTGATGCAGAGCGTGGGCGTGGATACGGACGCCACACTATGGCGCCTGCCCCTGACCCTGCTGTTTCCCGACGGCCAGGGCCTGCGCCTGCCGGACTGGCCCCTGCCGCTGGATGTGCTGGCCGGGGTGCTGACGGCACGCGGCTGGAGCCTGGCGGACAAATGGTCGCTGCTGCGCACCACCGGGCGCTGGCAGCTCGCAGGCTTTCGCTGTGCTGCCCGGCTCTCGGTGGCCGACCTGTGCCAGGGGCTTTCACCCACAGTGCTGCAAACCCTGATCGAACCTTTGTGCGTGTCGGCCCTGAACACACCGGCGGAACGCGCCAGCGGCCAGGTGTTTTTGCGCGTGCTGCGGGACTCCTTGCTGGGTGGCCGGGGCAGCTCCAAGCTGCTGCTGCCCCGCACGGATTTGTCCAGCCTGTTCCCGGGCGCTGCTGCGCAGTGGCTGGAACGCCAGGGCGCCAGCCTCCGGCTCGGCCAACGCGTCGAAACCCTGCACCGGCAGACCGGCTGGCAGGTGAACGGGCAAACCTTTGATGCGGTGGTCTGGGCCACCTCCGCGGCAGTTGCCAGCCAGGTGCTGGGCCGCAGCACAGGCACAGGAGACACCACAAGCGCACTGCGCCACTGGGCGGGGCTTGCCGGGCAGCTGCACTACGAGAGCATTGCCACGGTGTATGTGCAAGCCGGTACCACCCGTTTACCGCTGCCCCTGCTGGCGCTGCGCAGCTCAGCTGACCATCCGGCGCAGTTTGTGTTCGACCGCGGCCAACTGGGCGGGCCGCACGGTCTGCTGGCTTTGGTGGTCAGCGCCAGCAGCGACGACCGCGCCACCCTGCAGAAAAAGGTGTTGCAACAGGCGCAGACCCAGCTTGCGGAGCTGTTGCAAGGCCAGGCGCTGAGCGCCGTGCAAACCGTGGTGGAGAAGCGCGCCACCTTCGCCTGCACCCCTGCGCTGCTGCGTCCGCCGCAACACATCGCCCCCGGCCTGCTGGCCTGCGGCGACTACGTGGAAGGCCCTTACCCGGCCACCCTGGAGGGCGCGGTGCGCAGCGGCCTGGCGGCTGGATTGGCACTGACCGGCGCACCGTGAACCGTACGACTGGACACAGGCCATGAGAGACGCACCATGAAAAAAATTGCCATCGCGCTCGGCGCTCTCGTGGCGCTCGGCCTGCTCGTTGTCGCTGTGGGTGGCGGTTGGTACCTGCACACCAAGCTGCCGGTGCGCCAGGGCACTGTGGCCATGGAAGGACTGGCCTCCGCGGTGACGGTGCAATACGACGAACGCGGCGTGCCCCATATCCGCGCCGACAACGAAGCCGACCTGTACCGCGCCCTGGGCTATGTGCACGCGCAGGACCGGCTATTCCAGATGGAGATCCTGCGCCGCCTGGCCAATGGCGAACTGGCCGAAGTGCTGGGCCCCGCCCTGCTCGACACCGACCGCCTGTTTCGCACCCTGGGCCTGCGTGAGCACGCCGCCACCATGGTGGCGCGCCTGGACCCCGACAGCCCGGCCAGCCACACGCTGTTGGCCTATCTGGACGGCGTCAACCAGTTTCAGGCCGGCCACCCCGCACCCATGGAGTTTGACCTGCTGGGCATTCCCAAGCGGGCGTTTACGCCGCAAGACGTGGCCGCCGTCAGCGGCTATATGGCGTACAGCTTTGCTGCGGCCTTCAAGACCGAGCCGTTGATGACCTTCATCCGCGACACACTGGGCCCGCAGTACCTGGGCGTTTTTGATGTGGACGGCCACCCCGAAGGGGGTCTGCTAAGCCTAGCCCGGGCCAGTACCGGCAGCGCCGCGCCTGGCCTATCCCTGAGCGGCGCCGACTGGCGGGGCCTGGAGCGGCTGTCCGCCATCAGCCGTGATGCCATCCAGTCCGCCGGCATCGGTGAGTTCCAGGGCAGCAATGCCTGGGTCATCGCCGGCAAACGCACGCTCAGTGGCAAGCCCCTGCTGGCGGGCGATCCGCACATCGGTTTCGCTGTGCCCTCGGTGTGGTACGAGGCGCACCTCACGGCGCCGGGCTTTGACCTGTACGGCCATTACATGGCCCTCAGCCCCCAGGCTTTGCTGGGCCACAACGCAGATTTCGGCTGGAGCATCACCATGTTCGAGAACGATGACATCGACCTCATCGCTGAAAAAACCAACCCGGCCAACCCCCTGCAGGTCTGGCAGCAAGGCCAATGGGTGGAACTGCAACAGCGCAGCGAGACCATCAAGGTCAAAGGCGCGCCGGACAGCGTGCTCACCCTGCGCCGGGGTCCGCACGGCCCCATCATCACCGACGCCTTCAAGGACCAGTACGGCAGCACCCCGATTTCCCTGTGGTGGGCCTTTCTGGAAACCGAGAACCCGGTCTTCGAGGCCCTGTATGCGCTCAACCGCGCCGACACGCGTGACAAGGCACGCGCAGCAGCCACACAAATCCACGCCCCCGGCCTCAACATCCTGTGGGCCAACGCCGAGGGCGACATTGCCTGGTGGGCTGCGGCCAGATTGCCGCAGCGCCCCGCGGGCGTTAACCCCCTGTTCATTCTGGACGCCGCCAGGGGCGAGGCCGAGAAGCCGGGTTTCTACAACTTCAGCTTCAACCCGCAGGAAGAAAACCCGGCACGCGGCTATATCGTCTCGGCCAACCAGCAACCCGGTGGCGTGGTGCCGGTGCCGGGCTATTACCTGCTACCCGACCGGGCCAAGCGGCTGGACGACGCCATTGCCAACAGCCGCACCAAGTGGGGCGTTGAGCAGGCCGCACACCTGCAACTCGACCTGTGCAACGACTATCCCAGGCGCGTGCTCAGCGGCCTGCTGCCCTTGATGGACCAGCTGATCTCCGACCCGAACGAGCGCGCCTTCATGGAACCACTGCAAAAGTGGGACGGCTGCTTTGAGTCCAACAGCGTGGCGGCCAGCCTGTTCAGCCAGCTCAGCTACGAGCTGGCCAAGGCCGTGTTTGAAGATGAGCTGGGCCCGGTGCAATTCCAGAACCTGTTGGGCTCGCCCGTGCTGGACCATGCCCTGCCCCTGCTGGCGGCCAGCGCCGACTCCCCCTGGTGGGACAACGTCAAGACGCCGCAGAAGGAAAGCCGCTTTGAGACCGTGCGCATCGCCTGGAGCAACACCCTGCAGCACCTGCAAAAGCTCTACGGCACCAGCCTGCTGGACTGGACCTGGCGCAACACCCACACGCTGACCCATATGCATCCGCTGGGCCGGCAAAGGCCACTGAACTGGCTGCTCAATGTGGGGCCTTTTGCGGTGCCGGGCGGGCGCGAGACGCCCAACAACCTGTCCGGCAAGGTCGGCCCCGCCCCCTGGGCGGTGAGCTACGGCCCATCCACGCGGCGGGTGATTGATTTTGGCGCCCCCGACCAGTCCCTGGGCATCAACCCCGTGGGCCAAAGCGGCGTGCTGTTTGACACGCATTACGCCGACCAGGCTGAACGTTTCGCCCAGGGCGTTTACGTGCTCCAGCATCTGGCTGCGCCCGATGTGCAGGCGCACACCGCAAGCACGCTAACTCTGCTACCCCGGCATTAGACGAACAGGCGCTCGCACAGCGCGTCCATATCGGCCACGCTGACCTCGGGCTGCTGCGCGAAGCTCCAGGGCTTGTCGCCGCGGTTGATCCAGGCGGTCTGCATGCCGGCTGCCTGCGCACCCAGCACGTCCAGGCTTTCGTCATCGCCCACATGCAGTATCTGGTCGGGCGCCAGTTGCAACATGTCGGCCGCGGCCTGAAAGATGCGCCCGTCGGGCTTGGCCACGCCCACATCGCGCGCGCACACCGAACCACAGAAGTAGCTGCCAATGCCGATGCGCTCCACATCCGCATTGCCGTTGGACAGCGCCAGCACCGGCCAGCGTGCCGACAGCCGCTGCAGCGCAGACAGGCTGTCGTCAAACAGCTGGACATCCTGGCGGGCGGCAAAAAAGACCTCAAAGGCCGGCCCCGCCAGCGCCTGGTCGTCGCCGCTGGCCAACAGCCCCAGCCGGATCATTTCCTGGCGCAGAAAGCTCAGGTCATGGTGGCGCTGCGGCCAGGCACTGAGGGCCTGTTCACGCAACACATGGCGCTGCTGCGGAATGGCAAACAGGGCGGCGGTCAGCGGTGCGCGTGTGCCCAGCCATTCCTGTAGCCGCAGCTCCGCCTGCGCAATGGTGGGCCAGATCGGCCACAAGGTATCGTCCAGGTCCAAGGTTATTGCCTGGATGCGTGAAATATCGAGCATAGGTGCGGGAGAATACCCCATGCCTTTTTCCTCCGAACCTCCCTACTCCCATGGCCAGACTCCCCGCACCGCCGTGCTGTGGTGCAACCTGGGCACGCCCGACGCCCCCACACCCAAAGCGGTACGCCGTTACCTGGCCGAATTTTTGAGCGATCAGCGGGTGGTGGAAATCCCCCGCCTGCTCTGGCTGCTGATCCTGCACGGCATCATCCTGCGCTTTCGCCCGGCCAAGTCGGCGGCCAAGTACGCCAGCGTCTGGACGCCCGAAGGCTCACCCCTCAAGATCTGGACCGAGAAGCAGGCCAAGCTGTTGCAGGGCTGGCTGGGCCAGCGCAACCACCAGGTCAAGGTGCGCTGGGCCATGCGCTACGGCAGCACCTCCGTCGCCTCGCAGCTCGACGCCATGAAGGCCGAGGGCGTGACCCGCGTGCTGGTGGTCACCGCCTACCCGCAGTATTCGGCCACCACCACGGCCAGTGTGTTTGACGCGGTGTACCAGTGGGCGCAAACCACCCGCGCCATCCCCGAGCTGCGCTTTGTCAACCACTACCACGACCATCCCGACTACATCGCCGCACTGGCTGCCAGTGTGCAGCGCCACTGGCACAAGAACGGCATCCCGGACAAACTGGTGATGAGCTTTCACGGTGTGCCCGAGCGCACCCTGCACCTGGGCGACCCCTACCACTGCGAATGCTTCAAGACGGCGCGCCTGCTGGCCAACCGCCTGGGTCTGGACAAGGACGGGTATCAGGTGACGTTTCAGTCGCGTCTGGGCCGCGCCAAATGGCTGGAGCCCTATACCGAGCCGACCCTGATTGCCATGGGCCAAGCCGGTGTCAAACGCGTGGATGTGCTGTGCCCCGGCTTCACCAGCGACTGCCTGGAAACGCTGGAAGAAATCAATATGGAAGCGCGCGAAGCCTTTTTGCACGCCGGCGGCAAGGAGTTCCATTACATCCCCTGCCTGAACGACGACCCGGAGTGGATCACCGCGCTGTGCCACGTGACCGAACAGCATCTACTGGGCTGGAACACGCTGGACACCATCGACCCCAAAGCCCTGCAAACGAGCCGCGATGCAGCCCTGGCCCAGGGCGCGACCCACTAGAAATGCCCCGGCTTTACCGCAGCTTTGCCGACTGCCCCTCTGCGGTGGCCCATTGACACCTTGGGGCCCTATCATTCAGCACCATGAACCCTGCCGTCCTACGCCCTCTGGTTGCGCTCAGCGCCCTCGTCACTCTGGCTCTGGGGGCGTGTTCCGGCAAGACGGAGTCCGCAGCCACCCCGCCTGCGGCCGCCACGGCCAGCGCACCGGCAGCCGCGGCCTCGGCGCCACTGCCACCGGTCACGGTCACCACGGTCAAGGCCCGGCAGCGCGACTTCCCGGTGACCTTGCAGGGCAACGGCGTGGTGAGCCCGCTCAACAGCGTGGACCTGCGCTCCCAGGTCACCAGCACGGTAGCCAAGGTGCATTTTTCCGACGGCCAATTCGTCAAAACCGGACAGCTGCTGTTCACGCTGGACGCCCGCACCGACGAGGCCAACCTGGCCAAAGCCCGCGCGCAGCTGGTGAAAGACCAGGCCAGCCTGGCCGACGCCAAGCGCCAATATGAACGTGCCCGGCAACTGTTCGCCCAGAACTTCATCTCGCAAGGCGCGGTCGATACCGCCCAAACCCTGATGGAATCCGCGGCGGCCAGCACGGTGGCCGACCAGGCCGCCATCACCGCCGCACAGGTTGCCCTGTCGTTTGACCGCATCGTGGCGCCCGGCTCGGGTCGCGCCGGTGTGGTGAATGTGTCGGTGGGCAGCCTGGTGCAGGCCAATGTCACGCCGCTGGTCACCATCACCCAGCTCGACCCGATTGCCGTGGCCTTCAGCCTGCCGCAGCGCAATCTGCCCGATGCGCTGGCCGCACTCAAAGGCAAGGGTGCCAGCGTCACGGCCAAGCTGGCCGATGGCGGAGGCAGCTTCAAGGGCCATCTGCAATTTGTCGACAACGCGGTCAACGCAAGCTCCGGCACGGTCCAGGCCAAGGCGGTGTTTGCCAACCCGGACGCCAAGCTCTGGCCCGGCGCCTATGTGGAGATCGCGCAGACCGTGACCACGCTGGTCGACGCCACCACCATCCCGCAAGCCGCCATAGTGCAAAGCGCCCGCGGCACGATTGTGTATGTGCTGGAAGACGGCAAGGCCAGGCTGCAACCCATCAAGGTGGTGTATGCCGAGGCCGGTGAGGCCGCCGTTACCGGCATACAGCCCGGCGACCGCGTGGTCATGGACGGCAAGCAAAACGTGCGCCCCAACAGCCCGCTGGTCGAACGTGCCAAGGAAGCCAAGACCGGTGCTTCCGGCCCGGGCGCCGTTGAGGGCAGCAAAGCCACCGCATCGGCCGCCGCCGGGGCTGGCAAGCCATGAATATTTCGGAGCTCTTCATACGCCGTCCGGTGATGACGGTGCTGCTCAATCTGGCCATCGTGCTGGCCGGCGTGATCGGCTACCGCAGCATTCCGGTGGCGGCCCTGCCCAGCTACGACACACCGGTAATCAACGTCTCGGCCAACTTCGCCGGCGCCAATCCCGAGACCATGGCCAGCGCCGTGGCGCTCCCTTTGGAAAAACAGTTCCAGACCGTGCCGGGCTTGAAGACCATCAGCTCCACCAGTATTCTGGGCAGCACCTCGCTGACGCTGGAGTTTGAAGAGGGCCGCAGCATTGACGCCGCCGCCGTGGACGTGCAGGCCGCGCTCTTGCGGGCGCAACGCGCCCTGCCCGCGGACATGACGGAAACACCGTCCTACCGCAAGGTCAACCCGGCCGATGCACCGGTGCTCCTGATCTCCATGCGCTCGCCCTCACTGGCCCCCTCGGACCTGCAGGACTATGCCGAGCATCTGATTTCCCCCACCCTGTCCATCCTGGACGGCGTATCCCAGGTCAATGTGTTCGGCTCCAAGCGCTTTGCCATCCGGGTACGCGTCAAGCCTGCCGCCCTGGTGGCCGCCAATATGGGGCTGGACGAACTGAGTGCCGCCCTGCGCGGTGCCAACGTCAACACCCCCGTAGGCACGCTGGAAGGCCCGCAGCAAACCCTGGTGCTGCAAGCCAACAAGCAGTTGCAAAACGCCGAAGGCTTTTCCAACCTGATCGTGGCCCTGCGCGCCGGCAACCCGGTGCGCCTGAAAGATGTGGCCACGGTGGAAGACAGCGTGGAAACCTTCAAGAGCCAGGCCACCTTCAACGGCGAAAACTCCATCACCCTGGCGGTGCAGCGCCAGCCCGGTGCCAATACCGTGCGCGTGGTGGACGCCATCCGCGCCGCCCTGCCCGCATTGCAGAGCCAGATGCCGGCCTCGGTGGCCCTTACCCCCATCAATGACCGCTCGGTCTCGGTGCGCGAGGCCCTGCACGACGTGACCCTGACGCTGATGGGCACCATCGCCCTGGTGGTGCTGGTGATCTTTTTGTTCCTGCGCCGTTTTGTCGCCACCGTCATCCCCACGCTCTCATTGCCGGTCTCGCTGATTGGTGCGGTGGCACTGCTCTGGGGCCTGAACTACAGCCTGGACAACATCTCCCTGCTGGGGCTGACGCTGGCCGTGGGCCTGGTGGTGGACGACGCCATCGTGGTGCTGGAAAACATCATGCGCCACGTGGAGCATGGCGAAGAACCCTTCCAGGCCGCCCTGCGCGGTGCGCGCGAGGTGGGCTTCACCATCATTTCCATCTCGTCCTCGCTGATTGCGGTGTTCATCCCGATCTTCTTCATGCCCGGCGTGATCGGTCTGCTGTTTCACGAGTTTGCCGTGGTGGTAGGCCTGTCCATCATCGTCTCGGCCTTTGTCTCACTGACCCTGGTGCCCATGCTGGCCAGCCGCTTTCTCACCGACGAAGCGCACAAAAAACCGCCGGGCCACCTGGTCCGGCTATTTGAACGGGGCTTCGACTGGACACTGGCCCTGTATACCCGGCAGCTGGACGTGGCCCTGTCCCACCGCAAGCTGATCCTGTTGCTGGCTGGCGCGACTTTCGCCGCCACAGCCTGGCTGTTCATGGCCATCCCCAAGGGCTTTTTCCCGGAAGAGGACATTGGCCAGATCCAGGTCTCCACCGAGGCCTCGGAAGACATCTCGTTTCCGGACATGGTGCGCCTGCAGGAGCGCGCAGCCGGCATCTTCCGCGCCGACCCCAACGTGGGCGCGGTCAACTCCTTCAATGGCGGCAGCAATGCGCTCAACACCGGGCGCATGTTCATCACCCTCAAACCACAGAACCAGCGCCAGCCCATGAAGCAGGTGGTGGAAGGGCTGCGCAAAAAGCTCAAGGAGGTAGCCGGCATCAACGTCTTCATGCGCCCGGTGCAGAACCTGCAACTCGGCGGACGCCCCAGCAAGGCGCAATTCCAGTACATCCTGCAAAGCGTCAAGGCCGATGAACTGAACGTTTGGGCCGGCAAGCTGCAGGACAAGCTGCGCGCCGACCCGCTGTTCCGTGACGTCACCAGCGACGCCCAGTTGCGCGCCCTGCAGGCCCAGCTCAAGATTGACCGCGACCGCGCCAACGCCCTGGGCGTCTCGGTGGACGCCATCCGCTCCTCCCTGTTCAGCGCCTTTGGCGAGCGCCAGGTCTCCACCATCTACCTGCCCACCGACAGCTACAAGGTGATCATGGAGCTGGCGCCCGAGGCCAAGCAGGACGAACTGGCGCTCAATGCCATTTATGTGCGCTCCAGTACCGGCGCGCTGGTGCCGCTGGCGGCCTTCACCACGGTGGAGCGCACGGTGGGCGCCACCTCCATCAACCACGTGGGCCAGTTGCAGGCGGTCACCGTCTCCTTCAATCTGGCGCCCGGCGCGGCGCTCGGTGATGCCACGGCCCGGATTGATGCGGCGCGCGAAGCCATCCAGCTGCCCAGTTCCGTCATCACCAGCTACGGCGGCGATGCGGCCGTGTTCAAGAGTTCGCAGGGCAGCCAGGCGGTTCTGATCATTGCCGCCCTGCTGGTGATTTACGTGCTGCTGGGCGTGCTGTACGAAAGCTTCATCCACCCGCTCACCATCCTGGCCGGCCTGCCCTCGGCGGCTGTGGGTGCGCTGGCCACGCTGATGCTGTTCGGCCAGGACCTGACCTTGATTGCCACCATCGGCATCGTGCTCCTGATCGGCATTGTGAAAAAGAACGCCATCATGATGATCGACTTTGCGCTGGACGCGCAGCGCCACCATGGCATGACACCGCAGCAGGCCATCCGCGAGGCCTGCATCATGCGTTTCCGCCCCATCATGATGACCACCATGGCCGCCCTCATGGGCGCGCTGCCAATTGCGCTGGGCATTGGTGCCGGTGCCGAGTTGCGCCAGCCGCTGGGCTTGGCCGTGGTCGGCGGCCTGGTGTTTTCGCAGGCCATCACGCTCTTCATCACGCCGGTGCTCTACGTGCTGCTGGACCGCTTCAGCGGCCACGGCCCGGTACTGACACCCGAAGTCCCCGTGCTGGACGACCTGGCGGCCTGAACCATGGGCACACCGGAAAAAGTCCGCATCGACAAATGGCTGTGGGCAGCGCGCTTTTTCAAGACGCGCTCGCTGGCCACCGAAGAAATCCACAAGGGCCATGTGCAGGTCAACGGACTGGACGTCAAAGCCTCGCGCGAGGTACGGGTGGGCGACTGCATTGTGGTGCTGCAAGCCAAGGTGCCGCGCACCGTGACGGTGTTGGGCCTGAGTGAGCATCGGGGGCCGGCCCCGGTGGCCCAACAACTGTATGAAGAAACCGCAGACAGCAAAAAGCTCAGGGAAGCGGCAGCTGAACGCCACCGCCTGAGCCCTGAGCCTGCACTTGCCATCGCAGGTGGACGACCCACCAAGCGGGACCGGCGCGATTTGCAAAAGGGTTGGGGAGACCGCTGGTCGGCCTCCGTGGATTAGAGCGACTCCGGTGAAGGCGATCCCGCGCCGGGCCGCCCCATGCGGGATTCGCCCCTTGAGGGGGCAGAGAGCTGCGCGCGGCGAGCGAACATGGGGGCTACAAGTTTCTGTGTGCCACCGGAGTTTCAGGCACCGGATAACCGGCCGCACCAAAGGTGCTGACCACGGCCTTGTGGGTATCAAAGTACACCTGCCAGTAGTTGTCGGTGTGGGTGTAGGGACGCACACACAGGAGCGGGCCTTCGGGAGTGAACTGCAGGATTTCAATGTCCGGCGCGGGCGCTGTAGCCACATTGGGAATGGCCGCCACCACCGCTTTCAAGCGCGCCATGGCGTCGACCACATCCACGCTGTTGGCCACCTTGGCCAGGCAATCCACCCGGCGGTAAGGCAGCGTGCTGAAGTTTTGTATCTGGCCGGAGAACACCGTGTTGTTGCCCACGATGGTGACCACGTTGTCAGGTGTGATGACCGTGGTGCCGAACAGGCCCAACTCTTTCACCGTACCGGTAGTACCTCCAACGGTGACAAAGTCGCCGACCTTGTAGGGGCGCAGGACCTGCATGAAAACGCCGGCGGCAAAATGCGACAACAGCCCGCCCCAGGCGGTACCAATGGCCAGACCGGCACCGGCCAGCAACGCGGCAAACGAGGTGGTCTTGACGCCGAAGATATCCAAAATCGCCATGACCAGAATGACGTTCAAAAGCACCGAAAGAATCGAGGTCAGGTAATGGGCCAGCGTCTGGTCGACCTTGCCGCCGCGGCGCAACGCCGCACCCATCAAACGCAGCGCCAGACCAATCAGCCAGCGCCCGATGATCCAGGCCGCCAATGCGCCCAGTAATTTCAGACCGAAGTCTGCCCCCTGTGTGGACAGGAATGTCCAGATCACTTCTGAGTTCATAGCAATTTCCTTTGACCAATAAAGTAGATGAAACCGGGCCCGCGCGCTGGACGGTGTCACCCGCTGCCCGCGAAGCCGCACTCCCCCTGAAGGCTAGAAGTCTGTAAAGACGGGACTATTTGTATTGGGTCAAGTTCCAATGCCGCCGCAACTGGCCAGCGGATTGCGCTTGAACGGGCGCGTTTGTAGCAAAAGGCTGCTAAGACGCAAAATATGAATGGGCTTTGTTGCAGCGACACCGGAGTGCGCTGCGGCCCGTCGAGCCTGCCTTAGGCAGTGGTCCAATGCTTGAGCAAAGAGTGTGCGACAGCATACACCGGCGGCGCCAGGAATCGGGCATTTTTGTCCCCGGCCAGTGCAGCCCGCACCTCATCCCGGCTGACCCAGATGGCATCTTCCAACTCATTTGTCGCGATGCAGAGTACATCGCTCTGCACCTGCGCCACGCAGGCCAGCATCAATTGGGCCGGAAATGGCCAGGGCTGGCTGGTCACGTAGCGCACCCGGGTGGCGCGTACGCCTGCTTCTTCGAACAACTCGCGCGCCACCGCCTCTTCCATGGTTTCGCCCGGCTCCAGGAAACCAGCCAGCGCCGAATACCGCCCGGGCGGCCAACTCGCCTGCCGCCCCACCAGGGCACGCCCCGCGTGCTCGGCCACCATGATGACCACCGGGTCCACGCGTGGAAAATGTTCGGTGGCGCAGACGCTGCAGCGCCGCCCCCAGCCCGCTTTGTGGACCTGGGTGGCGCCGCCGCAACGACCGCAAAAGCGATGCCGTCCATGCCAGTCGAGCAGGCTGCGTGCGGCACCATAAATTGCCATGTCGTCAGGGCCCAGAACCGACAGCACCCCCATCACCCGGGGCGAACGGAACAGCGGGGCCTCGTTGGGCTGCTCGTGCAGGACGACAAAATGCGCGCACCCCTGCAACAGCCCCAGCAGGATCAGGCTGGCATCCGGCTCCACGGCATCGACACCACACCACGCCAGGCCACCCTGGGGCGTCAGCAGGGGGTCAAAACCCTCCAGCATCAGCACCCGGGCCCGTGGGTCCTGCCGCAGTGCGGCGATGGCGGCCTCATCCGCGCGCAAATGGTCGGCACGATCAAGCATGCCGCCGCTAAAGCCGGGTTGGTGGGGTGTCATGGGCTGGTCGGTGGGAAATCGGTTGGGCGGCTGGCCAGGGTGAAGGCGGGATGCTGCGCGGTGAGCAACTGAAACATTGCAAACACGGGGCCGGGCATGTTGCGCGGGTCGCCTGCGCTCTCCAGCGCCTGCCAGGTGCGGGACTGCAACCCGCCCCGGCTGCCGGCCTGCACCGGGTAGCCCATCAGCGTGGCAGCCTCTACCTGGCTGAGTCCGGCCGCAAGCCGCGCGGCCTTGAGTGCATCACCGCCGGGCGATGGCATGTCGAGTGTTGGAAACGGGTTCATGGGCATGTCAGGGTGAAAGCACCATGGTACCTGCGCTTAGCTGCCCATCAAACATCATGGCTCGGGCAACGTGCGGATGGAAGACCGAGGGTGCGCTGCGGTTGCCAGCCCACCACTGCGCAGCACCCGGGACTCCACCGCCTGCCACAGCACTGCGGCCTGCGGCACCACCAGGCTCAGGCGCGCGCGGGCGCGGGTGATGCCGGTGTAGAGCAGCTCGCGCGTGAGCACCGCCACGGGTTTGTCGGGCAGCACCAGACACACATGGTCGAACTCCGAGCCCTGGGACTTGTGCACCGTCATGGCAAACACGCTTTCCACCGCGTCCAGGCGCGAGGGCAGGACCCAGTGGATACCGCCCTGCCCGTCCGGGAAGGCCACGCGCAGACCCTTGGCGTGCGGCAGGCATAGGCCGACATCACCATTCATCAGCGCCAGGTTGTAGTCGTTGCGGGTGACCATGACCGGGCGGCCCGCGTACCAGCCCTCGTCCTTGAAGCCCAGCGCCAGGGCAATGCGGCGGTTCAGCTGGTCCACGCCCCACGGGCCCTCACGCACGGCGCACAGCACCTGGAACCGGGCGAAGGCCTTCAAGGCCTGCAGCGCCTGTGCATCCGTGCAGGCTTGCGCCTGCAGGCCACGCACCCAGTCGCGCCAGTCCTGCCAGCCACTTGTCACCAGGGCGGCCAGGCGCGGGTCCTGCGGCTGTGCGGCTTGCAGCCGGTCCACCACCGCAGCATCGGCGGCGGCCCATTGCGGTGTGGCGCGCCACAAGTTGCTGACCCTGGCAAGGTCCCCCGCGTTGACGGCCTTGGCCCAGATGCCAATGCCGCTGTCGTCTTTGAAGCGGCGGCTGTAGCGCAGCATCACGGTTTGCTGGGCCAACGCGCCGGCAGGCTGCGGCGCACCGGGCGCCACCGACCAGGGGCTGACATTGACGCCGGCAAAGGTCTGCAGCCAGGCCACGGTGTCCGCCGCGTAACGGCCGGCTTCGGCGCCTTCGCACAATTGCGCCATCACCGCACCGGCTTCGACCGAGGCCAGCTGGTCCTTGTCACCCAGCAGCACCAGGCTGGCCGTCAGGGGTACGGCCGCCAGCAGGCGCGCCATCATCTCCAGATCGATCATGGAGGCCTCGTCCACGACGACCAGATCGACCGCCAGCGCGGGCGAGGCCTGGTCGGTCTGCTGGGGGCGAATCTGCAGCAGCTTGTGCAGCGTCACGGCCTGGGTCAGCGCCGCGGGGCGCATGTCGGGCGGCAGTTGCTCCACGGCCGAGGCAATCGACTCGCCCAGGCGCGCAGCCGCCTTGCCGGTGGGTGCCGCCAGGGCCACGCGCAGCGCGCGGCCGGTCTGCCGGGCGCCGGCTTGCAGCAAGGCCAGCAGGCGCACCACGGTGGTGGTCTTGCCGGTGCCGGGGCCGCCGGTGATCAGGGTCATGCGCTTGCGTGCCGCCAGCGCGCAGGCCACTTTTTGCCAGTCGGGCGCAGCTTCTGCGCCGGGCTGGGCGGGAAACAGCGTGTCCAGCAGTTCCGGCAGATTGCCGGGAACCGCGCAGTCCGGCTGCAGCCGTGCCTCTAGGGCCGCGCGGATGCTGTGTTCTGCACTCCAACTGC
This sequence comes from Burkholderiales bacterium, assembly GCA_947446855.1. Lineage (GTDB taxonomy): Bacteria > Pseudomonadota > Gammaproteobacteria > Burkholderiales > Burkholderiaceae_C > Allorhodoferax. The sequence goes on along the minus strand of CANFIH010000024.1, from coordinate 19,645 downwards.
GGCGCAAATAGAGCCGGGCACCGTCGAGCACCAGCGGGCTGCCCTCGCCTTCTGTCCAGGGCATCGTGCCAGCGGCGGCAGATAAATCGGCCGGCAGCAGGGCCTTGAAGCGCGGGTCCCAGCCCAGTACGGCCACGCCTGCACGGGCCAGCAAGTCCAGATCCAGGCAGGCATGGCCGCGCCCGAACTGGTAGCTGGTCAGCGCCGCCAGCAAAACATGGCGCGGGTCTGCGCTGGCCTGGCTGCTCTGAAGGAAGCGGGCAAAGGCCTGGTCCAGGCCGGTCAGGGGCAGTTGCAAGCCGGTGCTGCCGGGTGCGGCGGCACTATCCGAAAGAATGTCGGCGTGGGTGTCCGTGTCGATGTCCAAGGGGGTGTCCGGGTGGGTTGCGGTGGACGTCATGCTGGCTCCTCGGTTTCGCGCTGGGGGTCTGCAAAGGCCTGGTCCAGCGCCGCTATCAAGGCGCGCGGCGGCCGGTCAAAAAACACGCCGCCGCCCGCCTGGTCCATGCCGCGCAGGAACAGGTAAATGGCGCCACCCACATGCAGGTCGTAGTCGTAATCCGGCAGGCGCGATTTCAGCAGCCGGTGCAGCGCCAGCGTGTAGAGCGTGTACTGCACGTCGTAGCGGTGCTCCAGAATCGCGCCCTGCAACAGCGGCTGCGCATAAGAGGCCAGCCGGTTGGACTTGTAGTCCAGCACGTAGTAGCGGCCCTCGTGCTCCAGCACCAGATCCATAAAGCCGATCAGCATGCCTTCCAGTTGCAGCGGCTGCAGGGCGCTGCGCGCCTGGCCAGGCAGCACATGCTGGCCAATCAAGGCGTCCAGGTGGCCCGCCGACAGCGCGTGCACCGGCAACGTAAACGCCATTTCGGCCCAGGCATTGCGGCGATCCAGCGCAAACAAAGGCAGTGCGGATGGCGCCTGAGCATGTGCCACGCCGTCCTGCAGGCCCGGCAGCGCCAGAGGGGATCGCACGATGGTTTGCATCCACTGCAGCAGCAGCGCCGTCTGTGCCGCGTCCAGCTTCAGGCGCTGGGCTTTTCTTTGCAGCAGCGTGCTCCATTCCTGTGCCAGCGCCGGTACCTCGTCTGCCGCAGGCCAGCCGCGTTCAAACTGCCACTCCAGCAAATCGTGCAGCAGCGTGCCGTAGCTGCTGCCGGCCGGGAAGGCGTTGTACGCCGGTACCGCTTGGCTGTCAGGCGGGGCAACGCCGTCGTCCAGGCCGGTGGCTGCGCTGCTGTCGATCAGCGCGTCGTCAATGCGGTCGTCGCGCGCGGAGCCGGTCGGCGGGGCATTCAGCGCCGGGTGCGCCAGCTCGCGCGTCAAGGCGCTGAAGCTGGCGGTCCACCAGCGGCTCTGCAGGCTGCGCTGGGCCTGCAGCACCGGCCGCCATACCGTCTGCTGCGCCACCGGCTGGTACTGCACCAGGTCCGGCGGCGGGGCCGCTTGCACGGTGATGTCGCCACAGGCAGCCCAGACCTGGAGCCGCTGGGCCAGATCATCCGGCGCCTGGCGCTGCAGCAACCGGGACAGCGCGCTTTTGACCACCGGCGTCTTGCCGTCCACATCGCCCTTGACCTGCGCCACGCCCAGCCACAGGGCGCGCTTGGCGCGTGTCATGGCCACGTAGAGCAGGCGGATGTCTTCGGCCAGCCGCTCGGCATCGTCTTTGCCGCTGTCTTTTTTCTCGGCCATAAAGCCCGAGACAAAGGGCAAAAACACCAGCGGGTATTGCAGCCCCTTGGACTTGTGGATGGTGATGACCTGCACCAGATCGGCATCGCTTTCCAGGCGCAGTTGCGCGGTGTCGCCACTGGCCTTGGGGTTTTGCAATTGCTGCTCCAGATGGCGCACCAGGGCCGCCTCGCCCTGCAGGCTGGCGCTGGCCGTTTGCAGCAGGTCGCCCAGGTGCATCAGATTGGTCAGGCGGCGTTCGCCGTCGTTATCCGCTGCGGGTACGGGGTTCAGCAGGCGGGAGGGAATGCTCTGGTCGTGCAACACGCGGTGCAACATGGGCAAAAAGCCCTGGCGCTGCCATACCGCCTGCCAGTCGTGGAATTGTTCCACCATCGCGTCCCAGGCTTCCTCATTCTGAAACAACGCCTCCAGCACCTCAAACGACAGGCCCCACAGCCGCGTGGCCAGGGCCGCGCGCAGGCCGGCGGTGGAGCGCGGGTTGGCCACGGCGCCCATCAGGCGCCACAGGTCGGCCGCCTCCTGCGTGGCGTACACGCTGTCGCGCTCCGACAGATAGACGCTGCGCACGCCGCGCCGGTTGAGTTCGTCGCGCAGGGCACGGGCCTCGGTGCCGCTGCGCACCAGCACCGCCATCTCGCCGGGCTTGGCCGCGCGGGCGTTGAGCAGGTGCACCATTTGCGTGGCACACAGCTCGGACATGTCGCGCAGGAACACATCTTTTCGGGGCGGTTTGCCTTGCGCTGTGTCGGGCAGGCGATGCCAGACCGTCAGGGCGGGCTGCACCACCCCATCGACCTCCAGCGGCAGCACGGCGGGGTTGCAGGCCACCACCTGGTCAAACGGCACTTCGCCAAAGGGCTGCACGGCCGATTCAAAAACATGGTTCACCGCCCGCACCAGTTGCGCCGTGGAGCGGTAGTTGCCCGACAGGGTGTAAATGGCCGCCGCCTGGTGGCGGGCGGTCAGGTAAGTGGCGAGGTCGGCACCACGAAAGCTGTAAATCGCCTGCTTGGGGTCGCCGATCATGACCAGGCCGGTGTCGGGGTCCGGGGACTCGCCGTAGATTTTGGACAGGGCGCCGTATTGCCAGGGGTCGGTGTCCTGGAACTCGTCCACCAGCGCCACGGGAAACTGCTGGCGGATCGCTGCCGCCAGTCGCCCATCCTTGGCCTGCAGGGCCTGGTACAGGCATTGCAGCAGGTCTGAAAAGTCGAACTGCGCCAGCCGGGCCTTGGCACTGCGGTAGGCCGCGGCAACCTCGGCGGCGGCGTGGCTGAGCAGGCCGTCGGCCACATCGGGCTCGGCTTGCAGGTGCTGGCTCAGGGCCTCGATATGGCCGAAGGCAGCGTGCGCGCTGGCCTGGCTCCAGCCCTTGTCCAGCAGCGTGCTGGCGGCGAAGCGCTGCAACAGGGTTTGCGCGGCGGTGCGGGCAGCCTTGCCGAGCGCAAGCGTGGGCTCGCCCTGCGCCCACGCGGCCAGCTTGGCCGGCCAGTCCTGGCGGTAGCTCTTGAGCGATTTGGCGGCAATCACATCGCTCAGCAAGGCAATCAGCGCCTCGTCGCACGCATGGCGGGCTGCGTCCTCCAGCGGCCGGGTGGCGGCTTGCCAGTGTTCCCATTGCTGCAGCAAGGTGTGCGGGTCGGTACCGGCAGGGGCCACGGGCGCCGGCGCCCGGTCGCTCTGCGCCCACAGGGGCTGCAGGTTTTTCAGCAGCTCGTCGGGCGTGGCACCCACCGCCTTGAGGGCGTCCAACTGGCCCAGCGGCAGCGTGTAAAACCAGTGGCGCCAGTAGTCCTGCACGGCGGCCAGGCGCAGCTGGTCGCTGTCTTCCACACGGCTTTGCTGGAACAGGCTGGCGCTGTCAAACGCGTGCTGCTTGAGCATGCGGCTGCTCCAGCCGTGGATGGTGAAGATGGCGGCATCGTCCATCCACTGCGCGGCCCGGTCCAGGCGCTGGGCGCAGGCCGGCCAGGCGTCTTGCGCAAAGTCGTGGCGCAAGGCGCGCAGAAAATCATCGGCCGGCGCCTCGGCACTTTCCCGGCCCTTGAAGTAGCCCGCCGCCTGGGCCAGGCGCTGGCGCACCCGGGCCCGCAGCTCGGAGGTGGCGGCATCGGTAAAGGTCATGACCAGAATCTGGGGCGGGTACAGGGCACCATCGGCAGCGTCACCGGTTGCGGCCTGTGCCACGGGGCGGCCATGCCCCAGCACCAGGCGCACATAAAGGGCCGCCAGCGTAAAGGTCTTGCCGGTGCCGGCCGAGGCCTCGATCACCTGCAAACCGCTCAGCGGCATGGTGAGGGGGTTGAGTGCGGTGTTCATGCGCCCTGCCCCCCATCCAGCGGCAGGCCGGCATGCTGCGCCATGGCGCCGTAGATCAGCATGGCCCAATGCGGCAGCTCGGCCTCCAGGTCCTGGTAGCCGGCAAAGGCGCGGGCCAAATAGGGCGAGGCGCGGTGTTCGCCGCGGCTCACAAAGGTCCCCTCGAACACCAGCTCGGCTGCCTCATGCGGATCCTTTTGTTGTTCCGGTTTACCGGGCTGCTGCTGCGCCATGCGTTCTGCCCGGGCCTGTGCCTGCACATAGGCCCAGGCCGTTTTGCAGGCAACCGGCAGGGGCCGCTTCCAGGCCTCGCGCCAGGCGCGCACCAGGTCCTGCAGCACGGCCACGGCCTGCTCGGGGGTGAGTGGCGGAAACAGCACCTCGCCGTCCAGCCCCAGCTGCACACTGCTCAGCTGCAAGCCGCTGGCATGGGCCAGCAGGTGGTTGACCCACAGGCCGGCGACGATATGGCCGCGCGCACTCTGGTCCGGCGCGCTGCCTTCCAGCACGGCGCCCAGGCGCTGGCCGGTTTGCAGATAGCGGGCCGGGCCGGCAGCGGGCGCGTCGGGGTCTTGTGCCGACCAGAAGCCGTTCAGGGTGCCGGTGATGGCCATGCCGTCAATCTGCAGCGCATAGGCCACGGCCGGGCAGTCAAAGGGATATTGCTGGCGCCACAGCGCGCGCCGCTCCAGCACCACCTGCAGTTCGCGCGTGTAGTGCTCGGCCATGCGTTCACCAAAAGCCGCCAGGGGCAGGCTGCCGCAGAGCCGGAGTTCGGCCAGGGCGCGGTTGGAGTCTGGCGCCTGCAGCAGCTTCTGGCCGGCCTGGTACTTCTCCAGGTTGTTCAGGGCAAAAGGCTCCAGCTCCTGCACGGCCTCTTGCAGCTCCTCAAAGCGGATGCGCAACCGGGCCCTAAAAAACACCTCCACCGGTTGGCGCAGCAGTTGGCGCAGGTCGTCCCCGGTCAGCGCCAGGGGTGGCGGGGCCGCGCCGGCTGGCGCCCCTGTGTGCAGCTGCGCAGGCGTGGCGTTGCCGGCCGGGCCGTGCAGGCGGGCCCATTCGGCATCAAAGGTCTGGAACGGCGAGCCGGCACGGAAATACGCCTCGGAATAGGGCTGCAGCGGCTGCGCCACGGCTTGGCGCGAGGGCATCCAGCCGGTGTTGAGGTAGTCCAGCAACTGGGCCACCAGCACCGAGGGCGGCTGCTCGGTGTTGTCGGTGGCGCGGTGGCCCTTCCAGCTGATGTAGAGGCGCTCGCGCGCCGACAGAATGGCCTCGAGAAAGAGGTAGCGGTCGTCCTCGCGGCGCGAACGGTCCCCGGCGCGCCAGCTGTGCGCCATGAGGTCGAAATCGCGCGGCGCGGTCTGGCGCGGGTAATCGCCATCGTTCATGCCCAGCAGGCAAATCGCCTTGAAGGGAATCGAGCGCATGGGCATGAGGGTGCCGAACTGCACGCCGCCGCCGAAAAAGCGCTGGTTCAAGCCGCCCTCGGCGATCTGGGACAACCAGTGCTCGCGCACCACGTCCAGCGACAGGGGCGACTCCAGCTGTGCTTCGGCACAAGCCTGCTGCCAGACTTCCAGCGGCTCCAGCAAGCGCTGGATCAGGCGCTCGTCGGCATCGTCTTCGGCCAGGAAGAAGCGCTCCACCAGCTCGGCCATCACACTGCACCATTGCTCCGGCGTCTTGTCGCCGTTGAGCTGCTCAAGGCTCAGGCTGATGGCGTCCACCCAGTCCAGCAGGTGGCTGACCAGGGGCGCATCCAGGCTGCGAATGGCGGCCTGCGGCAAGGTGCCGGCCCAGGCGCTGCCCGGCCCCACCGCATACCCCAGCAGGAGGCGGCGCAGGCCAAAGGCCCAGGTGTTCTGGTCGCGGTCGGCCACCGCGGCAGACAGGCCCCAGCGCTGGCGGTGCTGCGCATCCAGCCCCCAGCGCACACCGGCCACGCCCAGCCAGGCTTGCAACTGGGCGATGTCGGCCGGGCTCAGGCCGAAGCGCTTGCGCACGGGCGCCACTTCAAACAGGCTGAGCCAGTCCACCAGCGAGATGCGCGAGGCGGGCAACTGCAAGAGCTGCTCCAGCGCCTGCACCACCGGCGACTGGCGCGCCGTGGTGTCGGCCACGGCATAGGGAATGTGGCGGGGCTGGCCGCGGCCAAAGCGCCCGAACACCGCGTGAATGTGCGGCGCAAAGGCTTCCATGTCCGGCACCATGACCATCACCTCGCGCGGGTGCAGGGCCGGGTCGGCCTCCAACCAGGCCAGCAGCGTGTCGTGCAAGACCTCCACCTCGCGCTGCGCGGAGTGCGTGGTCAGCAGGGTGATGGAGGCATCGCCCTCGTCCAGCGGCACCGGTGCGTCGGGCAGCGGCTCCAGATTCAGAATGGCCGATTGCATGCGGGCCAGCTGGCTGGGGCGTTCGGCCAGGGCTACCGGGTCGACAAAGGCATCGACCCGCGTGACCTTGCCACGGTAGCTCTCCACCCGGTCAAAGCCGTCCAGCAGGTGCAGATAGTCGCGCCCCTGTTTGCCCCAGGAAGCCAGCAGCGGATGGGTGGCGGCCTGTGCATCCGGCAGGTCAAACAGACCGGGCTGCGCCGTGCCGCGGCGCTGCGGCTTGGCCTGCTGGCGCCGGCGCACCTGTTGGCGCAATTGGGCGTGGCCTTCGACAATGTCGCCCCAGAAATACTGGCAAGGGTTTTGCACCAGCATCAGCACCTGGCTCATCTGCCCCAGCAGGGCCAGCGCTTCCACGGTTTGCATGGAAAGGGACGAGATGCCGAACACCACGATGCGCGGTGGTATGCCGCGGGGCGCCACGCCCGTGGCCTGGTAGACCTGCACCTGCGCTTCCAGCTGGTGCATAAAGCGCGCGTGCACGGCAGCGCGGGAGGCATCGGCCAGGGCCTCGCCCACATCGGCACGGATATCGCGCCACAGCTGGGCCTGCCACAGGTGCGCGGTCTCCAGCGCTGCGGGCTTGCCTTCAGGGTCGCGCAGCAGGTCCTGGCCGGCGGCCCAGTCACCCAACCAGTCGGCCCGGTAGCTTTGGTAGCCGTCCAGCACGTCGGCAATTTGCTGGGCCAGTTGGTACAGGCGCCGGCCCTCGTCGCCGGCGCCTGCGGGTGTCAGGTAGCGCTGCAGGGGCGCATACAGCGCATTGCTGCGCACCAGTGCGGGCAGCAGCCGCATCAAACGCCACAGCAGGCTGGCCTTGTCAAACACCATGTGGTGCGGCACCGCGTCGGGCCCCAGCACTGCGCGGTACACCTGCCACAGGTAGCCGCCCGGCAGCTCCATGTGCGTGGCGGCGCAAATGCCCAGGGCGTCGTCATCGGCCAGCGCCATTTCCAGCCAGTGCTTCATGCCGTTGCTTTGCACCAGAATCACCTCCGGCTGCAACACCGGCAGGGGCTGGGATGTGAGAAACCGGGTCAGCAGGCTGCGCAAGTCCTCCAGGCGATTGCCGTGCAGCACCATAAAACCGGGGGAATAGGCAGACGAAGGGTTTGGGCGGAGTGCAGTGGTCATTGCGGGGGGGCTGAGTGAAACCACAGTATGAAGCAGCCCGGGCTCACGGCGTGAGCCGATGCAGCAGAACGGTGAAAAAGTCAGCAGGCCAGCGGCTGCAGGACCGCCGTCAATGGGCCCTTACCGGGCCGCGGATGGCGCCAACACGGCACTCAGTCGATGGGCACCAAAAGCGCATAGGGCTGCACGTCCAATGCGACCGCCAATGCCACCATGACCGTCAGGGAGGGATTGCATCGTCCCGTTTCGATCCTGCTCATGTAGGTTCGATAGATGCCGCACTGCTCGGCCAGCGCTTCCTGGGTGATGTTCTTCCTCTGCCGAAAATACCTGACGTTGTTGGCCAGCAGTTGGCTCCACACCCGTTTGTGCCCATGCCGGCGATCGGGTGAAGCCGGGGGGGCTGGTTCAGGACGGATAACAAATTCATCTTGTGGCATGGCATTGGAAATGTGAACGGCAGGTACACGCTTTGCGCTTCCAGGCAACGGGCGCCTGTAGCAATGCTCGTATGCATAAATGTAGGCGGCAGAACCGGTGAATTCAATCCCTCAAAAAAGGTATCGACTACCTTATGGCAGGTATGGCACGCAGAAAATTTGCACCCAGCTCAGTTGGCGATCAACTTGTGCGCTAGGGCGTAGCGGGTCAGTTCGGCGGTGCTGTGCAAGTCCAGCTTGCGCATCAAGTTGCGCCGGTGGGTGGCTGCGGTGGATGTGGAAATGCCCAGATGCTCACCGATTTCTGCCGAGGTGCAACCTGCTGCGATCCATTGCAGCACCTGTTGCTCGCGTGCGCCGATGGCGACGTCCACCAGCACCGGCACAGGCTGCGGCGCCGCATCTGGGACCTTGCCGATGCCTTGGATCAGGGACTCGATGCGTTGCAGCAGGTCGGCACTTTCGAGCTTGAGATGCTTCTCCTGGCTGATGTCCTGGAGTGTGCCAACGGCCCGCAGCGGGTTTGACTTGTCGTCCCGCGCAACGATCTTGCCCTGCGAGCGAACCCAGACCCAGTGGCCCGCTTTGTGGCGGGCCCGATAGTCGACGCGGTAATACGGCACGTCTCCATTGACGGCGGCGCAGATGGCGGCACGGCGCAGCGGTGCATCGTCGGGATGCACCAATTTTTCATGCACGCTGATGTGCGTGCCCAGGCCCCCTTCGGGGTAGCCGAGAATGGTACTGGCTCTGGCGCTGAAATGCACAGCGCCGCTGGACGGCTGCAAATCCCACAGTCCGAGGTCGGCCCCCAGAAGCGCCAGTTCCAGGCGCTGTGCAATGTACTTGCGCTCGGCGATGTCCACCATCGTATGGTGGGATAAAAGCGGGGCGCCGGATGAACCCGCCGCCCTATCCGAGCTGAGCAAAAAGGGGCGGAGCGAGCCGTCTTTGCAATAAAAATCCAGTTCGATATTGCTGGCGTTACCGGTTTCAAGCAGGTGGGCCAAGGTGTCGTGGAAACGCTGCGCACTTTCAGGCGTCATGAAATCAACCATCCGATGGCCCACGCAGGTCTCCCGGGTGTACCCCAGCAGCCTCAATGCGGTCTGGTTGATCCGCGTAACCACACCGTCCGCCGACAGGGAGTAGTACCCGCAGGGCGCCTGGTCGTACAGGTCCATAAACTGCTGGGTTCGGCTCCTGACCTCTTGTTCCAGGTTTACGCGATCTTGTTCACGTTCCGACTCACGGGCTTTACGCTCGGAAATGTCGTTGAACAAGATGGCCACATGCCCTTCTTGCGCGGAGTCAAAACGAAAAGCAAAACAGTCGTACCAGCGCTGTGAAACGCTGGTACGGCGCTCGAAACGCACCGCCTGCCCCGTCTTGGCCACATGGCCACAGGTTTCGCACCATTGCATGTCGCACGCAGGGACCAGTTCGCTGACAAGCTTGCCCTTGGCATCCAGCAGTCCTGTGAGCTTCACAAAGGACGGATTGACTTCCAGAAAGCGAAAGTCGAGCGCCTTTTCCTGCGCGTCGAAAATCATTTCAACCATGCAGAAACCTTCTTCAATCGCATTAAACAGGCTGCGGTATTGCGCGTCGCTTCGGGCCTGCGCCGCCTGTGCCTGTTTGCGCTCGCTGATGTCGCTGAGCACCAGGCGCACCGTCGATGCACCATCGGCAGCCTGCCAGAGCTTGGCGACCACGTGGACCCAGAACAACAAGCCCCCTGCCCGCTTCATACGCAACTCTGCGGTCTGGACCTGGCCACTCTTGTGCAGTGCACGCTGCATCAGGTAGTAGATATCCATGTCTTCGCTACAGACGAAGCGGGAGAACGGCTGCTTGACCAGCATGCTGCGCTCAATCCCGAGCATGCTGGCGGCCGTCAGGTTGGTTTGCAGGATCAGGTCGGTTTCGCTCAGGGTGCAATAACCCGCCGGAGCATGGTCGTACAGTTCTACATAGCGTCTGTTGGCGGCCTGGAGTTCCTCCTGTTTGTTCTGCAACTCTTCGTTTTGCATCTCCAGTTCGATCTGGTGCACGCGCAGCTCGTGCAGCGTGCGCGCGTCTTCTTCAGACAGTCGTCCCCGCACCGACGGCGCGGCACGCGCCTGCATGGCCTCTTCGGCCTGGCTGCGCAAGGCAGAGCCCGAGAGCGACGAGGCAGTGGCCGCCCGCGTGGTGCCGGGGGTGTCCTGCTCAGCGATGGCCGCTCCCCCCGATCAAACGTTCGGTTGTCGCCACGGCATAGACCTCAGCGGCCTCATTGCGTAAGGCCGTGGCGGTGATCGAGACCTGCAGGACGGAGCCGTCCTTGGCGAGGCGTTGGCTGAGCGAGGTCTCTATGGTTTGCGCCCGGCCAAGCCGGTCTATCTGGTCCAGCACCAACTCGCGTTGCGCTGGCGGCACGCGGTCTACAAGGTTCATCTGCAGGGCCTCGGCTTCGCTCCAGCCATAGATGCGCTGTGCAGCGGGGTTCCAGGCCAGGATGCGGCCATCCAGCGCGTGCAGGGTCATGGCATCGTGCGTATCACGCAGCACCACCGCCAGTCGCCTGTCCTGGCCAGCCTGGTCCAGCAGACCCTGCATGCGCTTGCGTTCGGTGATGTCGCTAAAGGAGACCACAACGGTCGAGGGCTGCGGCTCCCCATGCGAGAACACCGGCACTGCGTTGGCCAAAATCCAGACCAGCGTTCCATCGGACCGGTAAACCCCAATCACCACGCTTTGCTGGACCACACCGTCCCGAAATGCGATCTGGCTGGGGCGCGCTTCCGGCAAAAAGGGACTGCCGTCCTCATGAATCGTCAGACAGTGCGAATCGAGCGTCACACGGTCTTCCAGGTCCCAGCCGGACAAGCCCAGGATGCGTTCAGCCGACGGGTTGCAGGCAGTGATTTTGCCGTCGCGCGTGAGCAACAGCACGCCATCAGACAGGGCCGAGACGACGGAGCGGAAGCGCAGTTCGCTCTCCCTGAGCGCGGCGAGCGCCTGGTGCAACTGTGCCATGTCCACCTGCGCCTTCACCACCTCGGAGATGTCCATGAAAGTGACGGCCGCGCCCTCGATGACATTTTCCAGCGTGCGGTAGGGCAGGATGCGCAGCATGTACCAGTGGCCGTCTTTGTCCTGTACCCGGATTTCCTTGGTCGCCAGGGTGTCCAGCACGGCAGCGATGTCTTCCGTCATGCTGTCGTAGCCGCGCAGTCGGGCCATGAAATGGCCCAGGGGCCGGCCCACATCGCTTGCCACCAGGTTGATGATGCTGGTGGCAGAGGGCGTGAAGCTGAGGATGCGCTGTTGCAAATCCACAAAGATGGTGGCGATGCCGCTGCCCGCCAACAGGTTGCGGTTGTCGTTGAGCGCGCGCGCCAAATCGGCCACCTTGTTTTGCTGCTCCAGGTTGACCGTGGCCAATTCCTCGTTCAAGGATTGCAGTTCCTCCTTGGAAGTGTCCAGCTCCTCGTTGCTCGCTCTGAGCTCTTCATTAACCGACTGCATTTCCTCGATCGCCGAGCGCAGCTCCTCGGTCGAGGTTTCCGTATCCTCCCGGGCACTGCGCAACATTCTTTCCTTGTCACGCAGTTCCCGCTCAAGCTCGGCAAGGCGCACATCAACCTGCACCACGGATCCCGTTGGCACCGCGCTGTGCTGCAGCGGCTCCGCATCGACCAGGGGTGCCTCTTCCAGGACCACCAGGTACCTCATGGACTGGTGTGCATCACCGGCCCTGAGTGCTACCGGGCAAACGGCGAGGTTGGCGGTCGTGAAGTGGCCGTTGGTGCGTACACGCAGGCCGGTCCGACGCACCACCCGCTTGTCTTCCACCGCCTGGTACAGCGCAAGCTTCAAGGGTTGCGCCAACCCCTCGCGCGCCATCTTCAGGATGTTGTTGATGCCGGCGTCTCCCGGCGTGGGCTCCAGGTACATGCCGGTGCGCCCGCGCAGGTGCAGGATGTCGCCATTTTTCTCGACCAGCGCGCAAATGGGTTCCAGCAACTGCAACAGGGCCCGCTCCGTCTGTTCGCCCAGGGAATATTTCGCCGGGATGGCCGGGATGGCCGGGTCCGGCACCGTGCCGGCCTCCGGCCCCGTCATGGGCGGCAGGAACTGGCCCAGTGCCTTGCGTGGCACATTGCCCCTGCGCAGGAACAGCCTGGATTTGCCATCGATCACGGAAAAAAGATGCTCATACTCACCTACGCCCTCGGCACTGCCCAAAAACAATAGACCGCCAGGATTCAGTGCGTAATGGAACAACTGCATAAGCTTGTGCTGCAATTCGCTGCGCAGGTAAATCAACAGGTTGCGGCAACTGATCAGATCGAGTTGGGAAAACGACGGATCCCGGATCACATCCTGTTCTGAGAAGGTGATCATGTCGCGGATGACCCGGCGCACGCGGTAACCGCCGCCCGGCTCACTCGTAAAAAACCCGGCCAATTGCTCTGCGCTCAGATCAGCGGCGATACTGGTCGGATACAAGCCGGAACGGGCCGTGGCAATGGCGCGGCTGTCGATGTCGGTGGCGAATATCTGCACCACAAAGTCTTTCTTCAGGGCCCGCATGCGCTCCTGCAAGAGCATGGCGATGGAATAAGCCTCTTCTCCGGTGGAGCATCCCGGGGTCCAGACGCGAACCCTATCGCCAGGCTGCTTGCCAGCGAACAGCCTGTCATCGATTTGCTCCTGCAATTTGTCAAAGGCCTGCGGATCGCGCATGAAATTCGTCACGCCGATCAGGACGTCGCGAAACAGTGCCTCTACCTCCTGTGGCGTGTGCTGCAGGAAATCGACGTAGTCCTCCAAATTGTCAATCTGGTGCAAGGCCTTGCGCCGCTCGATGCGTCGAATCAGGGTATTGGGCTTGTAGAGGGAGAAGTCGTGCCCGGTCTGTCCGCGTAGCAGCAGGAATATCTTGCTCAGGTGGTTCTCAAGACTTGAGGCAACAACGCCCATGGCTTGCGGCCTCGACCCCCTGGAAGCCAGCGCAGCGTAGGCAATGAGCTGTGCCGGCATCTCGGCGGGCAGGAGCTGATAGTCCACCGAGTCGGTGGCGATGGCGCTGCGGGGCATGCTGTCGAACTCGGTGGAGCCCGGCGTCTGCACGATGACCAGACCACCCTCGCCCTTGATGGCACGCACACCTTGGGCGCCGTCCGAGCCTGTACCCGAGAGCACGATGGCCATCGCGTTCTCGCGCTGATCCTGCGCCAGGGAGCGGAAAAAATAGTCGATGGGCAAACGTTGACCGTGCGGCAAGGTCGGGTGTAGCAATTGAATGACGCCGTTCAGGATTGCCATGTCTTGGTTAGGCGGGATGACGTAGACACAGTTGGCCTTGACCACCGCACCGTCCACGGCCTCGGACACCGGCATCCGGGTGTAGCGCCTGATGATGTCCACCAAGATGCTTTCATGGTTTGGAGCCAGGTGTTGCACCAGCAAGAAGGCCATCCCCGGATCGCAGTCTGCCGGCATCCCGGAAAAAAAGGCCTGGAATGCGGCCAGACCACCGGCTGAAGCGCCGATGCCGACGATAGGAAAGGGCTTGGCGGGCGCGCCCTGCAGGTCAGCACCTGCTGCACCATCAGGGGCTGGTGCCTGCGCCGCAGTGGCCACCTTCTTGGTCACTGGCTGGCGGCTATGTATCTTGGATTGCTTGCTTGCCATAGGATTCGCTTTTTGAAGCGACGATGTTACGCCTCAACTTGGCGCTGCTGCTGCCCATTCGTTGCCCCGCAAACCTGCAGCAAAAAATCCGGAGCGCATCTGGCCATGGGGTACTTGCAGTGGCTTTGTCAGCGCACCAGAAAAAAACCCTTGTAAATCGAAGATTCACAAGGGTTTTTCAAGTTTGGCGGAACGGAGACATTCACATCAGGCCTTGAAACCCGCATAGATAAAATGCTTAGTAGCAAATGGATTGTACTCATGCCCCCAAATATGCCCCCAATCAATTCCGGCTACACACCAATCCTGACGTTATAGCCAAGCGCCCGCAGTCCTTTGCTAGTGCGCATGTTGCGTGGTGGGAACTCGTCGGGACGAGCCCAACCGACAACCTCACCAAGGCTGCTCAGGCCGATGTGGGGGATTGCCCACTGGTCGCTGCGGATCGCGTTCCAAAGTCGAGCTGCAACGCTTCCGTTGCCCCACACGACATAATTCAACAGGTCGAGTACCGTCTTGCCCTCGCGAGACCTTTGCTGCCAGAGCCATTCGCCGAATTTCTGAACCTTTTCGTCGCCTGCTTGCGGGCTGTCGGGTAGACCAAGATGCTCATTTTCTTGCTTGACGGCATGGTCGCGGATCGCATGGACGCGTGAAATGGCATCAATAAACTCATCCTCTCTCAGTTTCAGAATTCGATCACGTGCAAGAAGTTCGTGCAGTCGTGGAGACCATTCATAGATCGTGCGTTCCTCGAACGAGTGGTCGAAATCGGCGTCATGCCACCAATCCAAGGCCTCGCGAAGCGCCAACTCGGGATTCTTCGAATTCCTGGCGAAGAATTCCTCGTAGGGGTGGCGGTTTCCATCTTTGACCTGCTTGTAGTAATAGGCATGCAGGAACTGGTCGGCATGTACTCCTGCGGCGACTGATCCGTCGATCCAGCCTGGCTTTACACCAGGAGCAGAGACTCGGGCCGCAATGGAACGCATCACCTGCAGCGTGTCGCTCCAGTCCTGTTCAAACTTGTGGAAACGCTTTTCGGTTGACCGCTTGGTGTCGACGAACACCAAGCCCTGGTTCTTCGGCAGAAGTCGGTCCTTGTCAAATTGCTGCTCAAGTCCATAGTCGCGTTTCGCAAGGTCTGAGCGGCGATCAGTAAGACGTAGCTGCTCTTGATAGATTTCCTTGGTCAGCGGCCGCGCGCGGTCATCCACTTCTTCGAAGAAGTGCAGAAGCTCCCGCTCCATGCCGGTCTCGACAAGCTCGTCATGCGAAAAAAATGTTCCGGCCTCGATATTCGATATCCAGGCACGGTCAGATAAGTTGGCCGAACCGATGTACGCGCCCGCATCCACCCACCAGATGACCTTGGCATGCAGGATGTCGGGCACCAACTTGCAGTCAAAGTTCGGGCTGGCCTTATCCAGGAACCACTTCAAAACTTCAGGATCGACGGCAACCGTATGGTCATAGCGACCAAAAAATTCTAGCGGTTTCAGATACCGCGCACAGGCATCGAACAACTGCATATTGTCGCGGTGCGCGTATGCCACCGCCGCACGAACGCGCGTACAAGATTCAATAACCTCGCCGAGCAGGTTTTGTAGTAGTTTCTTGTTGAGTGGGCCTGCAATAAATCTCATTTGCGCTCGTACAAATAATTGATGTCAGCCATCAAGCCAATTTGGTCACATCGACAAGCTTGTACATGCTCACCAACTCATCTTGGATGGCACGCATGATTGCTCGAACGTCACTCCACTGAGAAATCATGTCGTTTAGTTTCGGATATGCCTTTTGTCGCTCGAAAGGGGGCAATGTCCTGTCGCTGGTGTTCTCCCACCAGAAGCGATAATCGGCTTGCCATGTCTCAAGAAATGGCCGAAGCACATCACGCATTGCGCGATGAATCAACGCACCAAGGTGGTTTTCGATACCGGCACTAGTGCGAATGCCGAGGAGTTTTCTCGGCTTCACATAGGTTGAACAGACAGGAAACTGGCGCATGATTTTTCGCGCCTCACCGAAAAACGTGTGCAACGATGTAAGGCTTTCGGCATAGACCTCCCCTGAGAAATCCGTGCAGTCTCTATCTTTGGATTTTCCGGTCACAGCGATTCTCGTCGCCAGTTCGGTATACAGTTCCCATGCGCACTGTCGGTCACTTTCCTCAAAGTCGGCTCCCAGCTTGAGAAACCCAATATCTATCGAAAAATTGCCTTTTTTCATTACTGCCATATTTATCTCCTATCCGTTGCGTTGACGCAGCGGCCGTGAGTTGTCGATCTGCCACTGCGGCTTTGCGATAGCGGTGTCGATCAATTGGGTCAATCCTTGAGCCGTAAGCCCATTCCAGTGCGACCAGACTGCGTACCCGCTCTTGTGGTTATCAAGAAAACGATCAGGCACAACGATCTCGCCAGCCGGATTCTTGACATGCGTGGGTAAGACAATGCCAATCAAACCGTGGCATTTGTCCAGAGTCGCCTTGATCTCCCAATCTAGATACTTGCGTTGGTGGCTCTGCGCACCGATCAGAATAATGGTGCAGGATGTGCCGGTAATGTATTTATCCCTGATCTGTTGCATCACGTACTCGGTGTTGTCGCTCTGGATCAGGCGCTCCAACGAGTTATCCCGAATCGCCTCATACTGATCGTGAAAGTAGCGAGAAAATTCGTCGTAATACGCTTGATCGCCACCGTGGTAATAACTGACGAACACCTTCCGCCGTGTTGGTTTCATCAGCGCAGCCAACAGGCCGTTCATATTCTGATCGACGTAAAAACCGCTCATGTCATTTCCCGAAGGCAACCAATCCAGCGAAGATCAATCCAAGAATGAGCAGGCCTTTCTGCTTCTCGGCCTTGATGGCCTCCGCGACACGCCCAACGGCAACCATTGCCTCTTCCTGCCCACTACCAGCCAGATTCACAGCCTGGTATTGCTTCATCCATCCCGGCAGTGAATCAGGCTGCTGATCCCAGATGATCGGCACCAGTTTTTTATTGCCAGCAACTGCAGCCCCCATTTCCTGCATCACCCATGGCGAGGCACAAGCAGCACGACTCGCTAGGCAAAGTACCCAAGTTGAGCCGCGCAGGTTGTCCATAATGTGCGGCATCCAACGCTCCCCAGGCGGCATGGAAACCGAGGCCAAATACACGCTCAGACCCTCCTGCGTGAGGTGACGATGCAGAAATTCTGCGAGATACGAGTCTGCTGCCGCGTGAGAGATGAACACATCAGCCATTGCCACCTCCGCTACCAGGCCTCGGCATGCTCCACGTCGACGACAACGCCTCGGCCTGCTGCAGTACTGTTTGCACGGCCGCGTCCTGCAGATCAGGTGGGTAGCCATACTTGCGCAGAATGCGCTTCACCAGAACTCGCATCCGTGCGCGGGCAGAATCACGATGCGCCCAATCCACCGATACGTTTTCGCGCAGGCTGACCAACAACTCGTGTGCGATGAGTTTCAGTTTGTCGTCACCCAGCATTTGAATGGCGCTTTCGTTCTCGGCCAGCGCGTCGTAGAAGGCAATTTCATCCTCAGATAGGCCTTGCTCTTCACCCCGCTGGCGCGCTGCCCGAATATCCTTGGCGAGATCGATCAACTCCTGCAAAACCTCAGCGGTGGTGATCGCATTGGCGTGATATCGCGCGACCGCATCTTCCAACCGCTCCGAAAATGCCTTGGTCTGCACGACGTTAGATTTGCTGCGGGAGCGGATACCGTCGTTGATCAACTTCCTCAACGCTTCGAGAGCGAGGTTCTTGCGCTCCATCTGCTGAACTTCTGCCAAGAACTCGTCGGACAAGATCGAGATGTCCGGGCTCTTGATCCCGGCGGCAGCGAGGATGTCGACGATCTCCGTGGAAACTACAGCGCGACTCACGATCTGCTGGATTGCCAGTTCGCGCTCCTGCTGAGTCACGCCAGACCCGGTACTGCTCTTTACCAGCGCCGCGCGAATTGCCTGGAAGAAGCCCACTTCCTCTCGGATTTCGCGGGCATCGTCGGATGCCGATGCAAGGGAGAACGCCTTGGACAACGCAAGCACGGCATCCTGATAGCGGCGATGCGCATCCTTTTTCCCGTCCTTGGTTTTCTCCTTCGCCGCCAACTTTTGCTGCATGTCGAGAATCCACTCAATTGCACCGGCCATCATTGCCAAGCGTTCTTGAGGTGTTCCGCCCATCGCTGAGGCGTAGTCGAAGCCGTGGTACATGTCGCGCACGACTTCGTACTTCTCCATCAGCACGGCGATGGCCTGCGACTCGTCGACGCCGGTGTTCTCCTGGTCGTTCTTCGAGTATTGCTGAAGCGCCGATTTCAGGTTCTGGGCGATGCCGATGTAGTCGACGATCAACCCAGCAGGCTTGTCGCGGAACACACGATTCACTCGCGCAATCGCCTGCATCAGGCCGTGCCCTTGCATCGGCTTGTCCACGTACATCGTGTGCATGCAGGGCGCATCGAATCCGGTAAGCCACATATCTCGCACGATCACCAACTTGAGCGGGTCTTTGGCATCGCGTGCGCGCTTGGCCAGCAAATCGCGGCGGGCTTTGTTGCCGATGTGCTGTTGCCAGTCTTCGGGGTCGCTGGCAGCGCCCGTCATTACAATCTTGACCGCCCCCGCGTTGTCATCGGCACTGTGCCAGTCCGGACGGAGCTTCACGATTTCGTCATATAGCTTCACGCAGATGCGACGGCTCATGCACACCACCATCGCCTTTCCGTCCAGCGCGGCAACACGATCCTCGAAATGGGTGACCATGTCCTGCGCAACCAGCGCGAGGCGCTTATCGCTGCCCACCAAGGCTTCCACTGTCGACCATTTGCGCTTGAAGCGTTCCTGCTCAATCTCCGGATCGTCCTCCGTGAGTTCGTTGACCTCGGCATCGATCTTCGGCTTCTCGTCCTCATCAAGTTCAATGCGAGCGAGCCGCGACTCGTAGTAGATCGGCACCGTCGCGCCGTCCTCGACTGCTCGGCTGATATCGTAAACGTCGATGTAATTGCCGAACACCGCCGGGGTGTTCACATCGTCGGCCTCAATGGGCGTGCCGGTAAAGCCAATAAACGATGCGTTGGGCAGCGCATCGCGCAGATACTTGGCGAACCCGTAGGAAATCTCACCCGTTTTGGCATCCACCTTGGCCCGAAAGCCATATTGGCTGCGGTGCGCTTCATCAGCGATCACGACCACATTGCGACGCTCAGTCAGCGCTTGGCTTGTCTCGCCAAACTTTTGCAAGGTGGTAAAAATTACGCCACCGGATGCACGCGCCAAAAGTTTTTGTAAGTCATCGCGGCTGTCAGCCTGTACAGGAGTCTGTCGAATCAGGTCGCGGCACATCGAAAAGGTGGCGAACAACTGATCGTCAAGGTCATTGCGGTCGGTCAGCACAACGAGCGTTGGATTGGCCATCGAAGGATGTTTGACCAGTTGCCCAGCGTAGAACGCCATCAGCAGGCTTTTTCCGGAGCCTTGCGTGTGCCAAATTACCCCGGCTCTTCTGTCACCTTTTGCTTGGGTTTTGACGCTGGGTAAACCGTACTCGCGCGGATCTTCTTGCACGCCCTGCCATTGGCTTGATGCGCGAAGGGTCGAATCGACCGCGCGAATGACCGCGTGAAACTGGTGATAGCCCGCGATGATCTTCGCCAAGCCTGAACCGGTCTCCCCAAACACAGTGAAATGGCACAGCAGGTCAAGCAAGCGGCGTTGCTCGAAAACGCCTTCGATCAATGTCGAGAGCTCCGGCGCGCCTTTTGGCGCAATGTCTTTGCCGTCGGTTGTGCGCCACGGCATGAACCGCTCAAGGTCGGCAGAGAGCGAACCGACACGGGCGGTGATCCCATCCGAGGTCACCAGAAGTGCGTTGGTATTAAATAGTGCCGGGATCTGCTTCTTGTAGGTCTGCAACTGGTTGAAGGCTCCAACCAAGGTTGCATTGCCG
>CANFIH010000023.1 GCA_947446855.1 Burkholderiales bacterium | reverse complement strand
GCGGAGCCAAAAAAAAGGCCCCGTTTTGCAACGAGGCCTTGAAGGGATCCCTGAACCTGAAGGTTTCGAAAGGACCCGAGGAGACAACTGGTAGAAACAAAAGGTTCCTGATGATTTAGATTATCTCAGGGTTTTCCCTTGGCTCCTTGTTTCAGCGCACAAAAGCATGAAATTTTTGTGTGCTTCTTCAAATTAACGCTTCTTGGCAGCAGCCGGTTTGGCAGCGCCGGTGGCAGTCGCAGCAACCGAGCTGAAATTGGCTTCAGCCACTTCGGTGGCCTGCTTGACAGCCTTTTGCACGGATTCCATTGCGTTGTTGGCAGCAGAGACCGAGCTCTTCAGGATGGCAACAGCAGCTTCAGAACCTGCGGGTGCATTCTTTGCCGCGGTGTCTACCAGGTTGGCGAACTTGGCTTGTGCATCAGCGGCCTGGCCTTCAACGGCCTTGGTGAATTCAGCGCTGGTGCTGGTGGCGATGTCATACAGATGACGGCTGTAAGCAGCAGTCTTTTCAGCCAAAGGCTGCAGCAGGTTGGACTGCAAAGCGATCAGCTCTTGCACGTCTTTCACGCTCAATACGGACTGGCTGTGGCCGGCGACTTCGGACAGGGCTGCTTTGGAAGCAGTCATGTTCAGTTCAACAATTTTTTCCACACCTTCGAATGCCTTGTTGGTCAAACCAAACAGGGTTTCGATGTTGGCTTTTTGTGCTGCGACGATTTGTTCAACGGTGAGTACGGACATTTTGATTCTCCAAATAAGAGTTAGTGATTGGAACTGTGCTATCTGCGTTGTCAGTGGCCTTCAGGACGTCTATGTTGCACCGCAGCATGGAGTGAATTGTACTGAGCCTTGGAACGAATGCAAGGGGGTTTTGTTGCAATGCAGCAACTTAGAGATGTTTTACTAAACACGAAAGACAGCCTTGCCGGGTCACGCAGAAGACACCTGCGAAGTGCAAGGCCCGCGCGGCTGGCAAAATCGACCGATGTCCAATAAGCCACCTATTCGCCCCGAGCCCGAGCCACGCAGTGCCTATCCGGTACTGCGCAGCATTCCGACCCGCTGGATGGACAACGATGCCTACGGCCACGTCAATAACGTGGTGTATTACAGCTGGTTCGATACCGCTGTCAACGCCTGGTTGATTGAAAAGGGTGTGCTCGATATTCAGAGCAGTCCCACCGTCGGCTTGGTGGTGGAAACGCATTGCAACTACTTTGCTCCCCTGGCTTTTCCCCAAACCGTGCAGGTGGGGCTGCGCGTGGCCCACATCGGTGCCAGCAGCGTGCGCTATGAACTGGCGGTGTTTGGCGAGGGCGCTCTGTGCGCCGCCAAGGGGCATTTTGTCCACGTCTATGTGGACGCCCGAACCCACCGCCCTGCGGCCGTGCCATCCTCACTCAAAACACTTTTGGAGACTCTTGTATGACCCTGTCCGCGATTGACGAAGCCATCTGTTCCCGCCGTTCTATGCGCGCCTTTGCATCGCAAGAGGTGGCCCGAGCTGATATTGAACACATTCTGGAAGTCGCCAGTCGCGCACCGTCCGGCACCAATTGCCAGCCCTGGAAGGTATATGTATTGCAAGGTGCTAGTCGAAACGCCTTGGTGGCACAGGCTTGCGCAGCCCATGACGCCATGCGCACCGATCCTGGCTTGGCCGAGCAGTACAAGGAAGAGTACGACTACTATCCGCAAAAATGGGTCAGCCCCTATATCGACCGCCGCCGCGAAAACGGCTGGAGTCTGTATGGCTTGCTGGGCATAGGCAAGGCAGACCGGGAGCAAATGCACCTGCAGCACCAGCGCAACTTCCGCTTTTTTGATGCGCCGGTGGGCCTGATGTTTACAGTGGACCGTGTCATGGGCCGTGGCTCATTGGTGGACTACGGAGGCTTTCTGCAAAGCATCATGGTGGCTGCGCGCGGCAAGGGACTGCACACCTGCCCGCAGGCGGCATGGAACGGTTTTTCCAGCATCATCCTGCCGCTAATAGGTGCCGGGCCGCAAGAAATGCTGGTCTGCGGCATGTCCCTCGGCTATGCAGACGAGACGGCGGTGGTCAATACCCTGCACACGCCACGCGTGCCGGTGAACGAGTTCACCCATTGGCTCGATTGAACGCGGGTAATGGCAGCACTTGCGATCGCGCTGCTTGACGGCCTGAGCTACGCCAGTACCTTGTTTCTGATGGCGGCCGGGCTGACGCTGATCTTTGGCGTCACCCGCATCGTCAATTTTGCCCACGGCAGCTTTTTCATGCTGGGTGCGCTGTTCTCGGCGCACTGGCTGGTGAACTGGTTTCCCGCCTGGGCCGACAGCGCCTGGCTGTATGCCGCTGCGATGGCGTTGGGCGCCTTGTGTGCGGCGCTGCTGGGGGCACTGGCTGAGTCGCTGCTGCTGCGTCGCCTGTATGGCGTGCCCGAGTTGTACCAACTGGTCGCCACCTTTGGCCTGAGCCTGGCCTTGCACGACGCCATGCGCTGGGTGTTCGGTCCGGACGAAGTATTTGCGCCGCGCTTTCCCGGTCTCAAAGGCGCTTTGGCCGTCGGGGACGAGTTCTTCCCCGAGTACCAGTTGCTCACGATCCTGTTGGGCCCGCTGGTCTGGTTGGGCCTGCACGGTTTGCTGCGCCATACGCGCTGGGGAGTGCGTTTGCGCGCCGCTACCGCCGACCGTGGCATGTTGTCTGCGTTGGGTGTGAATGCCAAGCCGCTGATGTTGATTTCCGTCGCGCTGGGCTGTGCTCTGGCCGGGCTGGGCGGTGCCTTGCAGCTGCCACGAGAGCCCGCCAACCTGCAAATGGATTTGAACATTGTTGTGGAGACCTTTGTTGTGGTGGTGACCGGTGGACTGGGCAGCATCGGCGGGGCTTTCCTGGCGGCCATGCTGTTCGGACAGGTGCATTCTTTTGGTGTGCTGCTGTTTCCGCAGGCCACGCTGGTGCTGGTCTTTGTCACCATGGGTCTGGTGCTGGCGGTCAAACCCCAAGGGCTGTTGGGTCGCGCACTGGCACCGTTGCCGCAGGAACATGGTCAGCGTTTTGTGCTCTGGCCGCTGGCCGGCGACCGCTTTGTGCCTCTGTGCCTGCTGCTTGCCCTTTCCGCGGCCGCCAGTGCTTGGGCTGGCGCCTACTGGCAGGCACTGGTGAGTGATGTGCTGATCCTGGTCATCGTCGGCGTAAGCCTGCAGTCCATGATGGCTTTGGGCGCATTGGTCAGCTTCGGCCATGCCGCGTTTTTCGGACTGGGGGCGTACGCCGCCGCCTGGGTCCATGGGGCGTGGGGCTGGGGTCTTTTTTTCGCGTTGTTTGCGGCTGGTGCTGCCAGTGCACTGCTGGCCGCGCTGTCAGGTCTCGTGCTGGTGCGTAGCAGCGGCGTTTATCTGGCCATGCTGTCGCTCGCGTTGGCGCAGGTGCTGTGGGCGACCGCCAGCCAATGGGTGGCGGTCAGCGGCGGTGACAACGGGCTGATCGGTTTGCAATTGGTGAGCGATGCCAACCGCCCCTGGTTTTTTGTCACGCTGCTGTTCTTGGCGCTGGGGTCGATTGCGGCATTGCGCCGCTTGACGCGCTCCGGCCTGGGCGCTTCCTTGCAGGCGCTGCGTGATGCGCCCCTGCGCGCGGTGGCTAGCGGGCTGCCGCTGCAACGCATCAAATGGCAGGTCCTGGTGCAAAGCGCCACGCTGGCAGGGCTGGCCGGTGGCCTGTTCGCGGCGCACAAGGGCGCGGTCTTTCCGTCGGTACTCTCGGTATCCACCTCGGTTGATTTCCTGCTGGTTGTGCTGCTGGGCGGCTTGCACCAGCTCTGGGGCACGCTGGCCGGAGCCCTGGTGCTGGTGCTGGCCGGAAGTGAATTGGGACGCGGTTTTGACTACTGGCGCGGAGCGCTCGGTGTGCTGGTCATGTGCATCATGGTCTGGGCGCCTTCCGGGGTTTTGGGTATTCGGCGCCTTGCCGGTCGGGGAAACATGCATGTCTGAGGAGCAGGGGCCATTGCCGGGTCTGGAAGTGCGCGATCTGACCAAACATTTTGGTGGCGTCCAAGCTGTTCGGGGCGTGGGCTTTGCAGTGCAAGCGGGCGAATGTGTGGCTTTGATCGGTCCCAATGGCGCTGGCAAGTCGACTACATTTGCCTGCATTGCCGGACAGCAGGCGCCCAGCGCCGGACAGGTGCTGTGGCAGGGCGAGCTACTGAACGCCTTGCTGCCGGCGCAGCGCTTGCGCCGTGGCATCGCCCGCACTTTTCAGGTCGCACAGACGTTTGAGGCCCTGACAGTTTTGCAGAACGTGCAATTGGTGCTGCCGGGCGTCTCTGTTTTGAGCCCGTTGCAAGTGCTGGACCCACAAGCGCAGCAGCTTGCCCGTGATTTGCTGGCGCGCGTGGGCTTGCAGGAGCAAGCCGCACTCGACGCGCGCAGCTTGCCCTATGGTGCCAAGAAACGATTGGAGCTGGCCATGGCTTTGGCCGGGCTGGAGCCGCAGACAGGGGTTCGGCGGCCCGGTTTGTTATTGCTGGATGAGCCCGCCGCGGGGCTGGCACCCTCGGAGCGCGCGGCATTGATGCATTTGGTGCGCTCGCTCACGCACGACGCAAGCGCAAAGGCGCAGCTGGCCGTGCTCTATACCGAACACAATATGGATGCCGTCTTTGGCGTGGCCGATCGGGTGCTGGTGCTGATGGAAGGGCGTATCGCCGCGTCCGGCACGGCCGAAGCCGTTGCCGCCAATGAGATGGTGCGCAGCCATTACCTGGGGCGAGCCTTTCACCACAGGCCCGGGGTTCACCATGCTTGAGGTGCGAAATCTGAGTGCGTGGTACGGCGCCGCGCAGGCCTTGTTCGATGTGACCCTGCAGGTCGGGCAAGGCGAGTTGGTGGTGTTGGAGGGCTTGAACGGTGCCGGCAAGTCCACGCTGCTGCAGTCCATCATCGGCCTGGGACCCCGGGTGACGGGCCGTGTGCTGTTTCAGGGGCAGGCCATTGCCGCCTGGCCCGTGCACCAACGGGCCCGCCTGGGTTTGGGGTTTGTGCCGGAAGACCGGCGCCTCTTTGCCGAGTTGACCGTGCGTGAAAACCTGTTGGTGGCGGCGCGCACACCTGTTTCTCCCGTCCGGGGCGGGGTGCAACGTTCTGCCGCACAGCAGCTGGATCAGGTGTTTGCACTGTTCCCGGTGTTGCAAACCATGCAAAAGCGCCGCGCGCTCGAAATGAGCGGCGGCGAGCAACAGATGCTGAGCATCGCACGCACCTTGATGACTGCGCCGACCATGATGCTGTTGGATGAGCCTTGCGAGGGCATTGCGCCGGTGCTGGTGGAGTCCATCGTGGATGCATTGCTGCAACTCAAAAGTCAGGGAATGTCCTTCCTGATCGCGGAGCAAAATGCCCTGCTGGCTGCGCATGCGGACCGAGTCATTACACTGGTGGCCGGGCAAACCGGCGCACACCTCACACCATGATCATTACCAGCCTTCTGGACACCGACCTGTACAAGTTCACCATGATGCAGGTCGTGCTGCACCAGTTCCCCGGCGCTCAGGTGGAGTACCGCTTCAAGTGCCGTAACCCGGGGGCGCAGCTGGCGCCGTTTGTGGACGAGATCCGCGAGGAAATCCGCTCGCTGTGCAGCCTGCATTTTCAGGAAAGCGAGCTGGCCTATCTGCGCTCCATGCGCTTTATCAAAAGCGATTTTGTGGACTTTTTGGGCCTGTTCAAGCTCAACGAAAAATACATCACGGTCACACCGCTGCCTTCGGGCGACATCAGCATCGACATCGTCGGCCCCTGGCTGCACACCATCCTGTTTGAGATTCCGGTGCTGGCCATCGTGAATGAGGTGTACTTCCGCAACACCCAGGTGGTGCCGGACTTTGTCGAAGGGCGCAAACGGCTGGACGTCAAGATCGGTCAGTTGCGCGCCGAAGGCCTGAGCGACCTGAAGATTGCCGACTACGGCACACGCCGCCGCTTTTCGCGCGCCTGGCACGAAGAGGTGATGCGTGTGCTGGCCGCGCGCCTTGGGACCCACCACAGCCCCGGCAACGCGCCCGGTGTGCCCGGCCAGTTGGCCGGCACCAGCAATGTCTGGCTGGCCATGAAGCTGGGCCTGACTCCGCTGGGCACCATGGCGCACGAGTACCTGCAGGCCTGCCAGGCGCTGGGGCCGCGGCTGCGCGACAGTCAGATTTACGCTTTTGAGAGCTGGGCACGTGAGTACCGGGGCGACCTGGGCATTGCGCTGAGTGACGTGTACGGCATGAGCGCCTTTTTGCGTGACTTCGATATGTTCTTCTGCAAGCTGTTTGATGGCGCGCGCCACGACAGCGGCGACCCGTTTGAATGGGGCGAGCGCATGCTGGACCACTACGCCCGCAACCGCGTGGACCCGCGCACCAAGACCCTGATCTTCAGCGACGGCCTGACCATTCCGCGCACCATCGAGCTGTACCAGCAGTTTCGCGGCCGCTGCCAGCTGGCCTTTGGCATTGGCACCAACCTGACCAATGACCTGGGCTATGTGCCCTTGCAAATCGTCATCAAGATGGTGAAGTGCAATGGCCAACCGGTGGCCAAGTTGTCGGACACGCCGTCCAAGAACATGTGCGATGACGAGCGGTACCTGGCTTATCTGCGCCAGGTTTTTGAAATTGCCCAGCCGGCTTGAACGCCAGTCCCCCTTATTGACCATTTGCCCGGCAAATGCCGTGCATGCACCTGCAAAGCCACCCACACCATGACCAAGCCCGCCATCCTCATCACCCGCGCCATCTTCCCCGAAGTGCTGGAGCAGCTCAGCCAGCACTTCGAAGTGGAGTCCAACCAGAACGACGTCATCTGGTCGCCACAGGAGTTGGTGCAACGCTTGCAGGGCAAGGTTGGCACGTTCATGACCGGTACCGAAAAGGTCAACGCCGAACTGCTGGCGCAATGCCCGCAACTCAAGCTTTGCGCCAACATGACGGTGGGCTACAACAACTTTGACCTGGCCGCCATGACGGCTGCCGGTGTGTTGGGCACCAATGCGCCCGATGTGCTGACGGAAACCACGGCCGACTTCGGCTTTGCGCTCTTGATGGCCACCGCCCGCCGCGTGACAGAGAGCGAGCATTTTTTGCGTGCTGGCAAATGGACCCGCTGGAGCTACGACATGTTCTCCGGTGCCGAGGTGCATGGCACCACGCTGGGCATTGTTGGCATGGGCCGCATTGGCCAGGCCATTGCCCGCCGTGCCGCACTGGGTTTTGGCATGCAGGTGATCTACCACAACCGCTCGCGCCTGGACGCCGCCACCGAGGCCAGCTTCAACGCCCGTTACGTGGGCAAGGAAGAGCTGCTTCAGACCGCAGACCATGTGATGCTGGTGCTGCCGTACTCGGCCAGCGCGCACCACACCATTGGCGCGGCCGAGCTGGCGCTGATGAAGCCGACTGCCACCCTGATCAACCTCGCGCGCGGCGGCATTGTGGACGATGCGGCGTTGGCCCAAGCGCTGCGCGACAAGCGCATCGCTGCGGCCGGGCTGGATGTGTTTGAGGGCGAGCCCGCGGTCACCCCGGCTTTGCTGACAGTGCCCAACGTGGTACTCACGCCGCATATTGCCAGCGCCACCGAGGGTACGCGTCGCGCCATGGCCGCGTTGGCGGTGGACAATCTGATGGGCTTTTTGCTCAATGGCAAGGCCGTCACACCGCTGAACCCGGAAGTGCTCAAGCAGCCGGCCCTGTAAATGGACGGCCAGGCATTCGGTTCTTTGCCGCTGTGGCTGCTCTTGGCGCTGGGGCTGGTGAACAGCGCCGTGCTGCTCTGGCTGGCCGCGCGCAAGCGTGACGGGCAGGACGCAGAGGCGCTGCAACAGCAGCAAGATGCAGCCCAACGCAACCTGCTGGCTGCCATGGCCGCAAACACCCTGGCCCTGGAGCGCGCGATGCGCCAGGAGATTGCCGAGTCCTCCCGCAGTGGCCGCCAGGAACTGGCGCAAAACCTGGCCACCTTCCAGCAGACCCTGACCCAGCAGGGCGCGGAAGCCACACGCACCCAAAACAGCCAGATCGACGCTTTTGGTCAGCAATTGGCCTTGCTGCAAAAGTCCCTGTCTGACACGCTGACGCTGCAACTCGGAGCCTTAAGCGAATCCAATGCCCGCCGCATGGCCGAGATCCGCCAGACGCTGGAGGCGCAACTGGCACAGCTGCAATCCACCAATGCCGCCAAGCTCGATGAGATGCGCGCCACTGTGGACGAGAAGCTGCAGTCCACGCTGCAGGCCCGCCTGGGCGAGAGCTTCAAGCAGGTGGCCGAGCGCCTGGAGCAGGTGCACAAGGGTCTGGGCGAAATGCAGACGCTGGCGCAAGGCGTGGGTGACCTCAAGCATCTGCTGACCAACGTCAAGACCCGCGGCATGTTCGGTGAGGCCCAATTGGAGGCCCTGCTGGAGCAGGTGTTCGTGCCCGACCAGTACGCCGCGCAGGTGGCCACCATTCCCGGCAGCAAGAATGTGGTGGACTTTGCCATCCGCCTGCCGGGCCGCTCCGACAGCGGTGCGCCGTTGTGGCTGCCGATTGACGCCAAATTTCCCAATGAGGATTACGAGCGCCTGTTGGACGCACAGGGCAGGGCGGACGCGGGTGCGGCCGAGGCTGCGGGCAAGGCGCTGGAGTTGCGCATCCGCCTGGAAGCCAGGAGCCTGAACGAAAAGTATGTGGAGCCGCCCCATACGACCGACTTCGCCATCCTGTTCCTGCCCACCGAAGGCCTGTACGCCGAGGTGCTGCGCCGCCCCGGCCTGATGGAAAGCCTGCAGCGCGACCACCGTGTCACGCTTGCCGGCCCCACCACGCTGCTGGCGATTCTGAGTTCGCTGCAAATGGGCTTCAGAACCCTGGCGCTGGAAAAGCGCAGTTCCGAGGTCTGGCAGGTGCTGGGCGCGGTGAAGAACGAGTTTGCCAAGTTCGGCGATGTGCTGGCCAAGGTGAAGGCGCAGACCGAGACCGTGCTCAAGAGCCTGGACAACGCCCAGGTGCGCAGCCGCGCCATGGACCGGGCCCTGAAAAAAGTGGAGTCCTTGCCGGACACCCAGGCGCAGGCCTTGATAGCCGTGGACCGCGACCTGGACCTCGAGCCCGATGCGGGCACGGAGTCTGGCAGCGGCAGATGAGCGCGCCCACGGCACTGCCCAAGACTTCAGCCTGGGCCCTGGTCCGCCTCATAGGGGGACAGATCTGCCTGCACGCGGCCATGGCGGGAACGCGCATGGCCTCGCCGCTGCTGGCGCTCAAGCTGGGCTATGGCGCGCTGGCGGTGGGTAGTTTGCTGGCGCTGTTTTCCCTGATGCAGGTTTTTTTGGCGATTCCGGCTGGGCGCTACGCGGACCAGCATGGGCTCAAGCGTCCGGTTGGATTCGCGCTATTGTTTGCAGTGGCCGGTGCCCTGGCTGCGGTGCTGTGGCCGCGCTTTGAGGTATTGTGTCTCACGGCCCTGTGTATGGGGGGCGCTACCGGTTCAGCCTCCATCGCGCTGCAGCGCCACGTAGGCCGCGCCGCCCACGACGCCACCGAACTCAAGCGCGTGTTCAGCTGGTTGGCCATAGGCCCGGCGGTTTCCAATTTCTTCGGCCCGGTGTTGGCCGGCCTGCTGATTGACCATGCGGGCGTCTGGTTGGGCGGCACCGCAGCAGATACCAACGGATTCCGGGCGGCATTTTTGTTGATGGCGTTGCTGCCCTTGCTGAGCTGGCTCTGGATTCGCAAGACCCAAGAACTGCCACCGGTGCGGCACCCCGAAGGCGTGCCCAAACCCCAGGTCTGGCACCTGCTACGCGAACCCGCCATGCGCCGCCTGCTGCTGGTGAACTGGTTGCTGTCGAGTTGCTGGGATGTGCACACCTTTGTCGTGCCGGTGCTGGGCCACGAGCGCGCCTTCAGCGCCTCTGTGATCGGCGCTATTCTCGGCAGCTTTGCCATCGCTGCTGCCTGCGTGCGCGTGGTCATGCCTATGCTGGCGGCACATTTGCGAGAGTGGGTGGTGGTGAGCTGCGCCATGCTGGTCACTGGCCTGCTGTTTGGCATTTACCCGCTGATGCACACGCCTGTGGCCATGGGTTGCTGCTCGGTGTTGCTGGGCTTGGTCCTGGGCTCGGTGCAGCCCATGATCATGAGCACCCTGCACCAGATCACGCCCCATGCCTTGCATGGTCAGGCGCTGGGGTTGCGGCTGATGAGCATTAACTTATCCAGCGTGCTGATGCCGATGTTGTTTGGTACTGCGGGGATGGTGGTGGGGGTGTCGGTGGTGTTTTGGACTGTTGGGGTTGCTGTTGGGCTGGGGTCGCGGGCGGCGTGGTATTTGCGGCCTGCTGGTTTGTAACTCTCCCATCTTCCCCCGCCGGGGTAAGGGGATGGGGGGTTACAAAGGTGGTGGAGCTACAAGTCAAGTCTCCGGCAAATCGTAAAAGGCCCGAATCATCTGCCATGCCTCATGCGGATCATCCGTGTACTGAATCAGATCCATGTCCTGCGGCGAGATGGTGCCGTCTTCCACCAGCACCTCCAGATTGATCAGCCGCTTCCAGTAGTCGGTGCCGAACAAGATGATGGGCACCGGCTTGGCCTTTTGCGTTTGCACCAGGGTGATCACCTCGAACAGTTCGTCCAGCGTGCCAAAGCCGCCGGGGAAAGCCACCAGCGCCTTGGCCCGCATCATGAAATGCATTTTGCGGATGGCAAAGTAATGGAACTTGAAACTCAGCGACGGCGTGACGTAGGGATTGGCGTGCTGCTCATGCGGCAGCGTAATGTTCAGGCCGGGTGTGGGGGCACCCATCTCAAAGGCGCCGCGGTTGGCTGCCTCCATGATGCCGGGGCCGCCGCCGGTGCAGATAAACAGGCGGTTTTCGGGTGCGCTTTTCAGGCTATGGGCGGCCACCAGACGGGCAAACAGACGGGCGTTGTCATAGTGTTTGGCGTTGCGCACCTGACGTTGCGCCAGGGCGATCTGCTGGCTGTCTGCTGCGGCTTCTGCCGCCATCAGCATGGCCTGCGCATCTTCGGGCGCCATAAAGCGTGCGCTGCCGAAAACGACCACCGTGTCATTGATGCCTTGGGTGGTCTGGTCCAGATCGGGTTTGAGCATCTCGAGTTGGATGCGGATGCCGCGGGTTTCACGGCGCAGCAAAAATTCGGTGTCAGAAAAGGCCAGGCGGTAGGCGTCAGCCTGCAGTTCTTCGGCTGCGTTGGCGGTTTCCTGCAGCAGGGCAGTTCCGTTGCGCAGGCCTCCCTTGGCTAGTTTGCGAGTATTTTTCATGGATGCATTGTGCCCTCAGATCGGGTGGATCACGACCAGCCAGGCGCTGGCTGCGCTCTTGGCGTTGTTGCGAATGCTGTGGCTGCAATCGGCGGGATAGCGCGCGGTTTCATTGCTCTTGAGCTTTTGGCTGGCATCGCCCGCCTGCAGGTCCATGCTGCCAGAAGTCACGGTCAGATGTTCGCGGGTGCCGGGTTCGTGCGGTTGCGAGTCCAGCACGCCGCCAGGCTGCAGCCGCAGTTCGTACCACTCAAACTGCCCGGCCATTTCCACCGGCCCCAGGATGCGCAACTCACACAGGCCGTCGGGGCTGCGCAGCGACGGGGTCGCCTGCGTGGGTACCCACGTGATGGAGGGCGCCGCCGGCGTGGCTGGTGCGCTCCCTAATAGCTCGGCAATCGGCACACCCAGCGCATTGGCCAGACGCCAGACCACCGCCACCGTGGGGTTGGCCTGGGCACGCTCGATTTGCGACAGCATGGATTTTGAGACGCCTGCCTTGCGCGAGAGTTCATCAAGCGACAGGGCCTGGGTTTGGCGCAGTGCAGCCAGGGTATCGCCCACACGCGGTGGCTCGTTCGGGGCGGGGTCGTTTTTTTTGCTGGCCATGGGTGCGCTTCCGTGAGAGGATTGTTTTGTTCGATATAGGGGAATAGAATTCGATATACTGAAATTCTTGATGAACGTTAAACCATTGTGCCAGACCCCCAACGCCGAGGTGCCTTCATGAATGCCAACCCTTCTTTTTACGCCCACCTGGCCAGCGAACTTAACGGCATACGCGCCGCGGGTCTGTACAAGTCCGAGCGCATCATCGCCACGCCGCAGGGCGCACACATCCGCATCAAGACGGCCGATGGCAGCGAGCGCGCGGTGCTGAACTTCTGCGCCAACAACTATCTGGGCTTGTCGTCGCACCCGGGCGTGGTGGAAGCCGCGCATGAGGCGCTGCGCACGCATGGCTATGGCCTGAGTTCGGTGCGATTTATCTGTGGCACCCAGGATCTGCACAAGACGCTGGAGGCGCGTCTTTCTCGCTTTCTGGGCATGGAAGACACCATCCTCTATGCGGCGGCGTTTGATGCCAATGGCGGTCTGTTCGAACCGCTGCTGGGTGAAGAGGACGCCATCATCAGCGACGCACTCAACCACGCCTCCATCATCGACGGCATCCGCCTGTGCAAGGCGCGCAAGTTCCGCTATGCGCACAACGACATGGCCGATCTGGAGCGTTGCCTGACGGAGGCCCGCGCCGGCGGCGCGCGCCATGTGTTGGTGTTTACCGACGGCGTGTTTTCCATGGACGGCACGGTGGCGCAACTCGATGCCATGCGTGCGCTGTGCGATCGCTTTGACGCGCTGCTGGGCGTGGATGAATGCCATGCCAGCGGCTTTATGGGCAAGACCGGGCGCGGCACGCACGAATTCCGGGGCGTATTCGGCAAGGTGGACATCATCACCGGCACCCTGGGCAAGGCGCTGGGTGGCGCGTCCGGCGGCTTTACCAGTGCGCGTCGGGAGGTGGTGGAGCTGCTGCGCCAGCGCTCGCGTCCCTACCTGTTCTCCAATACCGTGGCACCAGTCATCGTCGGAGCCTCGCTGGCCGTGTTGGATTTGCTGGAAGGCTCTACCGCGCTGCGCGACCAGTTGGAGGAGAACACGGGTTATTTCCGCCAGGCGATTGCCGCAGCCGGCTTTGACATCAAGCCGGGTGAGCACGCCATCGTGCCGATCATGGTGTATGACGCAGAGCTGGCCCAGCGGCTGGCGGCGCGCATGCTGGAGCTGGGTATTTACGT
Organism: Burkholderiales bacterium; assembly: GCA_947446855.1. Lineage (GTDB taxonomy): Bacteria > Pseudomonadota > Gammaproteobacteria > Burkholderiales > Burkholderiaceae_C > Allorhodoferax. Next base: position 22,429 of record CANFIH010000023.1, on the reverse strand, counting down.
GGTTGGCTTTTTCTTCCCGGTGGTGCCCAAGGGCCAGGCGCGTATCCGGGTGCAGATGAGTGCGGTGCATACGCGAGCCGACTTGGAGCAGGCCGTGGCCGCCTTCACGCTGGCCGGGCGTGAGCTGGGCCTGATCGGGGGCCGCAAACCATGAGCCCCAAAATTCTGGTCATCGGCGCCAATGGCCAGATTGGTACCGAGCTGACAGTGGCACTCGCCGCGCGCTATGGCAATGCAGCCGTGGTCACCAGCGACCTGGCTCCGGCCGGCCGTGTGGTCGGTGTGCACCATGAGACGCTGGACGCCACCGAGGCATCCGCTCTGACGGCAATCGTGGAACGCAATGGCATTACGCAAATCTACCTGCTGGCCGCAGCCCTGTCGGCACGCGGCGAGCAGCATCCGCAATGGGCCTGGGACCTGAATATGAAGGGGCTGCTCAATGTGCTGGAGCTGGCCCGTAGCCACAAGCTGGAGCGGGTGTTTTGGCCGAGTTCCATAGCGGCCTTTGGCCCGAGTACACCGCGCGATGCCACGCCGCAAAAAACCATCATGGAGCCGAGCACGGTGTACGGCATCTCCAAGCTGGCCGGTGAGGGTTGGTGCGCCTGGTACCACCGCAACCACGGCGTCGATGTGCGCAGCCTGCGCTATCCGGGCCTGATCAGTTGGAAGACGCTGCCCGGCGGCGGCACCACGGACTACGCCATTGACATCTTCCACGCGGCTTTGCAGTCCGGCCGTTACACCAGCTTTCTGGGGCCCGACACGCGCTTGCCCATGATGTACATGCCCGACGCCATTCGCGCTACGCTGGAGTTGATGGAGGCTCCGGCGAAACAGATCAAGGAGCGCGGCTCTTACAACCTGGCAGCAGTGAGCTTTACGCCGGAAGAAATCGCTGCAGCCATCCGCAAGCACATTCCCGGCTTTGTGATCGACTACGCGCCGGATTTCAGGCAGTCCATAGCCGACAGTTGGCCGTGCTCGATTGACGACAGCGTGGCGCAAGCGCAATGGGGATGGCGCGCACAGTTTGATCTGGATGCCATCGCCGCCGATATGCTGCAAAACCTTAGCCGCACGCTGACCATCCGTTAAGGGCGCGGCATTTTGCGCTGCAAGTCCGCGATGAACTTCTTGTCCACTTCGGCACCGTGGGGAGTGGCCTGTGCTGCTTTGATCTTGTCCCAGGCCGTGGCGTACTGGCCGGTGTAATACAGCGCGATAGCCCAGTTTTGCAGGTTGAGGGTGTTTTTGGGTGCGCGCATCTGGAGCTGTGCAAAGCGCTTGAAGGCTTCATCCAACAATTTTTTGTCGCCGAGCTTGACTCCCGCCAGTGACAGGGCACGCGCATAGTCCACCGCAAAGTCCTGCTCAAAGCCGATCATTCGGTTGGCTTCGCCAAACAACTTCAGGGATTCGCTGGCATTGCCCCGGTTGGCCTCGATTTGACCCATGCCCCAGAGCGCATTGCCATTGTTGTTCTGCAGCAGCCAGGCCTGGTTGAAGCGCCGCATGGCCTCTTCGCCTTTCCCCTGGCGCAAGGTGGTCCAGCCTCTGCTGGCAAATTCGGCGGATGCCTTGTTGCGATCACCCTGAAAGCGGGCGTCCGTCTCTGTCAGAAACTTTTCATCGCCGGCGCTTAACGCACTGTCGCCTGAAGTCCGCCCGTACTTGGGTTGCTGGTCCGGCCTTTGTGCATGGGCTGAGGAATACAAAAATGCATTTGACAAAAGCAATGCCAAGCAGATTTTTCGCAACATGTTGTCTGTAAATGAGTGAGGGCCGATCTTTGGGTTAAATTGTCAGCAAAATCATTTTCAGGAATTGGAGCCCGCTGTGTCAAACATCGATTCATTTTTCGAGTCCGTGAAGCTTCCGTCGATTCCTGACCTGGCCCATTCGCTGATCAAAACCTTGAACGACGATGCAGTGTCGGTCGAAGAAGTAGGGGACTTGATCACGCGTGATCCGGCCATCTCCGCCAAGCTGCTACGGCTGGCCAATAGTGCGCAATTTGGTTTGCCACGTGGCGTCGGCAATGTTGAGGACGCTATCGCCATGGTGGGCATGAACAAGGTGCGCACGCTGGCCCTGGGCGCCTGCCTCAGCGGCTCATTCTCTCAGGTGGCCGGGCTGGATGCGCATACCTTCTGGAAAACTTCCATGGCCTGTGCCGGCTACGCCGAGTGGTTGGCGCGCAAGCTGGGGGTGGACACCCAAATGGCCTGGCTGACCGGGATGATGGTGCGACTGGGTGAGTTGCTGATTGCCCAGACTGAGCCCAAGACGCTGTTGCAAATAGAAAAGCACCCTCTGGCACCGGGCGTGCGCTGGGAGCGCGAGAAGAGGCTGATCGGTTTTACCGAAGGGCAACTGACCGCTGAGTTGGCGCTTCGCTGGAATTTTCCGATGCAGATGGTGCAAGCCTTGCGCGTGAGTGCGGAGCCACTGGTTGATCAGGCCTTTTCAAGGCTGGGCGCGATTGTTCACTTGGCCGGCCTGCTGGCCGACACAGCTAACGCCGGCCCTGAGCATGTGGAAGGATTGCCCGCCGGTGTGTTGGCTGCGCTGTCGCTGGAAGCGGACTGGTTGCGCGAGCATTTCCCCAGCAATGCTGACTTTATTGACGCCTCCTAAAGCCTTTGCAAAGGGGCTGAGCGAAAAAAAGCCCCACCGGGGTGGGGCTGATGATTTTCCAGGGGTAAGCCCCTTTGAGGAAAATTACACGCGCTTGCGGTATTCGCCGGTGCGGGTGTCGATTTCCACCTTGTCGCCCTGGGCCACAAAGATTGGCACGCCGATTTCAAAGCCGGTGGCGATCTTGGCGGGCTTGAGCACCTTGCCGGAGGTATCGCCCTTGACGGCGGGTTCGGTCCAGGTGATCTCGCGCACTACGCCGGTGGGCAACTCGACCGAGATGGCCTTGCCGTCATAGAACACGACTTCGAGTTCCATGCCGTCTTCCAGGTAGTTCAGCGCGTCGCCCATGTTCTCGGCTTCGACTTCGTACTGGTTGTAATCGCTGTCCATGCACACGTACATGGGGTCGGCAAAGTACGAGTAGGTGCAATCCTTCTTGTCCAGAATGACCTGGTCCATCTTGTCGTCGGCCTTGAACACGACTTCGGTACCGAAGTTGGCGATCAGGCTTTTGAGCTTCATGCGCACGGTGGCGGAGTTACGGCCGCCGCGGCTGTATTCGGTTTTCAGCACGACCATCGGGTCCTTGCCGTGCATGATGACGTTGCCGGCGCGGATTTCTTGAGCGATTTTCATAAATGTCTGGTAGCAGTTGCAGCTGCAGGCCACAGGCCATCAGCTTGAGTTATGCCGCGTTCGGCGGCGGGGCGTGATCTGCGTCCCCGGTTTTTCGGAGGCAAGATCAGCAAAGCCTTGAATTTTAACGGTTTTTCTGGACGAATTGGAGCAGGCCGGTGGTCAGGTCCGGCAATTTGAATAGGCGTTGACGCGCCGCAAGTGCTTGCGCCTGCCATTCAGGGCTTGCCTGGACCTGCAAAGCTTCCAGTGCACCAGCTTGTTGAGCCGCCGTGGTCAGTCCATTCCAAGCCCGGTGCAAGGCGCGCACAGAGGTGCCAAATTGCAGTTGTCCCATGAAGGCCTCCAGCTTGGTGGCGTGTGCCTGATCGTCCTGCGGGTAAATTTGCCAGACAAAGGGGCGCCCCGCCCACAACGCACGCAGCACCGAGTCCTCGCCCCGCACAAAGTTGACATCGCAATTCGCCAGGAGCTTGTCGTAGTCGGCTTGCGTGAGCGTAGGCAGGTAGTGGATTTGGAGCATGCCTATGCTGCTTTTCTGCCCGGCCAGGGCTTGGACTGCATTACTGGCCCGTCCCGGGGTGACCAGCAACAGGACCGGCTCTGCGCCGTCGCTGAACTGGTCCAGCAAGGCCTGGAGCAAGGGCGGTTCATAACAAAACAGAGAGCAAACGCGTTCCCCTTGCCATGGAATGCCAAACCGCGAGAAAAATTCCGAGCGCAGGGCAGGCGTAGGGGCCTGCCCTGCGGCGGGGATTGTGGGCTCGCGCAACAGGCCGCCGGTTTTGTCACTCAAGCCGGGGTAGAAAAAGAACTTCGTCCAGCCCTTTGCCGGCCCCTGCATGAGGGGGGAGGGCAGGCCATGGGAGCGCTCGACATAGGGCTCGGCCGAGAGGTATTCAAGATTGATCCATACCGGTTGGGACTTGCACGCCTTGGTTGCTGGGCCACCTCCGCCGGACACAAGCTGCACGAAATGGGCGACAAAGGTGTGGGGAAGGTCGCAGCCAAAGGCTTCAATCCAGACATCGGCAAGGGCCAATGGTTGTAAGGGTTCGGGTTCGCTGCTGCGCTGCCAGGGCAGTACCTGAACGCCAGGCCAGTGTCCCTCCAAAGCGCCCGGCGCCATCCATTGCAAGGCACTGGCGTCGTCTACCCACAGGCGCACGCTGTGTCCCCGGCTGGCCAGGTCGGCACTCAGGCGCCAGCACACACCGATGTCGCCAAAGTTGTCGATTACGCGGCAAAAAATATCCCAGAGCATGGGCTGCATTGTCCATGGACAATGCAGCCCATGATTTCAGAGCATTCCGAAGACCTGCTGCGCGAGGTGGCCTCCCTGCCGTCGCTGCCGGGCGTGTACCGTTACTTCGACGCCCAGGGCCAGGTGCTCTACGTTGGCAAGGCCATCAACCTCAAGAAGCGGGTGTCGAGCTACTTCCAGAAGAACCATGGCGGCACGCGCATAGGCCATATGGTGAGCAAGATCGTGCGCCTGGAAACCACGGTGGTGCGCAGCGAGGCCGAGGCCTTGCTGCTGGAAAACAACCTGATCAAGACGCTCAACCCGAAGTACAACATTCTGTTTCGGGATGACAAGAGCTACCCCTATTTGAAGATGTCGGGACAGGCGCCTGCGGCCAAGCAACTGGCGATGGAAGTACCCAAGGACGCGCCGACCGGCGCGCGCATGGTTCCCAATCCAGCAGTGTTTGCCCGTGTGTCGTACTACCGCGGCGGGGTGGAAAAAAAACACCGGTACTTCGGGCCCTACCCGAGCGCTTGGGCGGTCAAGGAAGCCATTTTGTTAATGCAAAAGGTGTTTCGTTTACGCACCTGCGAAGACCCGGTGTTTAGCAACCGCACGCGACCCTGTTTGCTCTACCAGATCAAGCGCTGTTCAGCCCCTTGTGTGGGCCACATCAACGCGGCGGATTACGCAGAGGATGTGGCCAATGCAGAGCGCTTCTTGCGTGGTGATGCACGTGAGGTGATGCAGGAGTTGGAGACCCGCATGATGGCCTATGCCGATCGGCTGGAGTTTGAGCAGGCTGCAGAAATCCGCAACCAGGTGGCGGCGCTGTCCAATGTGCTGCATCAGCAGTCGGTGGACAACGTGTCGGACCGGGACGTCGACATCGTGGCTGTGAAAGTGCAGGGCGGCAAAGCCTGTGTCAATCTGGCGATGGTGCGCGGCGGACGGCACTTGGGAGATCGACCGTATTTTCCCGTGCATGTGGAAGAGGCGGCGGGCCTGGAAGATGCAGATGAGGCCCAACGCCCGTCTGTGGAAGCGCAAGTGCTGGAAGCCTTTTTGGCCCAGCATTACACCGGTGTGCCCATGCCGTCGGTGCTGGTTGTGAGCGAGCCGGTCAGCAAGAACTTGTTGTCGGCCTTGTCGCAGCAAGGCGGCATGAAAGTGACGGCCGTGCACCAGCCGCGGGAACAGCGGCGCGCCTGGCTGGATATGGCGCAGACCAACGCGGCCCTGCAACTCGCACGTTTGCTGGCGGAGGAGGGCTCGCAGCAGGCGCGCACGCGCGCCCTGGCCGAGGCTCTGGACCTGGCAATCGACAATCTGGAAGACTTGCGTATCGAGTGCTTCGATATTTCGCATACCGCCGGAGAAAACACGCAGGCATCCTGTGTGGTGTTTCATCACCACAAAATGCAGAACGCAGAGTACCGGCGCTACAACATTGACGGCATTACCGGGGGAGATGACTATGCCGCCATGCGCCAGGTGTTGACAAGGCGCTACAGCAAGCTGGCAGAGGCATTGAGCGAAGCCAAGCACAGCGGCGTGCTACCAGCAGGTACGGGGCGTCTGCCTGATCTGGTGCTGGTGGATGGCGGCAAGGGGCAGGTGGCTATGGCGCGTGAGGTGTTTGAGTCTCTCGGGTTGGACTTGTCGCTGATCGTTGGCGTGGAAAAGGGCGAGGGCCGCAAGGTCGGGCTGGAAGAACTGGTGTTTGCCGATGGCCGCGACAAGGTCTACCTGGGTGCCGATTCGGCGGCGTTGATGCTGGTTGCGCAGATTCGCGACGAGGCACATCGCTTCGCCATCACCGGGATGCGTGCGCAACGCGCCAAGGTGCGCGTAGGTGGGGGCAAGTTAGAGGAGATTGCCGGTATTGGGCCCAAGCGCCGCGCCAAATTGTTGCAACGCTTTGGCGGGGTGCGCGGCGTGGCTTTGGCCAGTGCCGAGGATATTGCGTCGGTGGAAGGCATCTCGCGCGAACTGGCTGAAGATATCTACAGAGCTTTGCATTAGCGCTCTCGCCCTGGCGTCTCTCGGCGCACCAGGGTGGGCGTTGTTCTCGGGTTTGCCCTGCGAGTGACTTGATCGGCATGCCACAATGTCGGTATGTTTTTGACCATTCCCACCATCATGACTTGGGCGCGCATTGCCGCAATTCCCTTCATTGTTGGGGTCTTTTATCTGCCCGATGCGATCATGAGCGCGGCCGAAAGAAATTTGGCGGCTACCGTGATGTTTGTGCTGTTTGCTGCGACCGATTGGCTGGACGGTTACTTGGCACGCAAGCTGAATCAGGCTTCCTCTTTCGGGGCTTTTCTGGATCCGGTTGCCGACAAATTTTTGGTCTGTGCCTGTGTGCTGGTGCTGGTTCATTTGCAGCGCACGGATGTGTTTGTCGCGCTCATCATCATCGGGCGCGAGATCGCGATCTCGGCCTTGCGCGAGTGGATGGCGCAAATCGGTGCTTCCAAGAGTGTGGCCGTTCACATGATTGGCAAAATCAAAACGGTGGTGCAGATGCTTGCCATTCCATTCCTGTTGTTTGACGGCATGTTGTTCGGCCTGATCAACACCCATGTATGGGGTGTTGCATTGATCTGGGGGGCAGCCGTGCTAACAGTTTGGTCCATGGTGTACTACCTGCAGAAGGCACTTCCAGAAATTCGTGCCCGTGCACACTGAAGCTGCAAAAAAGCCATTAGAATTCCTACCCGCACTGTACTTAATGATGCATGGCGTATAGACACGGTAAAGCACGTTGGCTTTAGTGGAACGAGGCAGTTATGAATGTTTCTCCATCCGTCGTAGAACAATAATTTCAACAACTTTGCCTTGCATAAGGGGTCTTTGTGAATAAAACTGAATTGATTGAACATATCGCAAAACATGCAGATATTTCCAAGGCTGCTGCGACGCGCGCGCTGGAATCGACCATTGGTGCGGTGAAGACGACCCTGAAAAAGGGTGGCTCTGTTTCACTCGTTGGTTTTGGTACATTTGCGGTTGGCAAACGCGCAGCCCGAACAGGACGTAATCCCCGTACCGGCGAAGCGATTAAGATCAAGGCTGCAAAAGTTCCTAAGTTTCGCCCAGGCAAGGCATTGAAAGATGCATTGAACTGAGCCCAGGTTTTCAGGTGGGGTGATTAGCTCAGTTGGTAGAGCAGCGCCTTTACACGGCGTAGGTCGGCGGTTCGAGCCCGTCATCACCCACCACCCAAGCAAAGGCGAACAATGTTGTTCGCCTTTTTTTTTGATTTGATGGAGAGTAACGCGCATGTTTGATTTTGTTCGCAAGCACACAAAAATCATGATGTCCCTCATGTTCTTGTTGATCATCCCGGCGTTTGTGCTTGTGGGTATCAACGGCTTCCGCAGTTTTACCGGTGGTGGTGAAACGGTCGCAAAGGTGGGCAGTTTTTCCGTGAAGCAGGAAGAGTGGGACGCCGCGCACAAAAATGAAGTGGATCGTGCTCGCAGTTCACAGCCCACGCTCGATGTGAAACTACTTGATAGCCCGCAGGCCCGTTACGGCACACTTGAGCGGATGGTGCGTGAGCATGTTTTGGCGGATGCCGCGGCTGACGCGCACCTGTCCAGTACGGATGCGCGTTTGGCACGTGAGTTGCAGCAAAATCCAACCATCGCCTCCCTGCGCAAAGCGGATGGATCGCTCGACATGGAACGCTATCGTCAGTTGGCAGCCTCTCAAGGTCTGACGCCCGAGGGCTTTGAGGCCCGAGTGCGAAAAGATCTGGCCTTGCGTCAGGTGGAGAGTGGAATTGCCTCCTCGGCGCTGGCCTCCGCTGCCCAAGCATCGGTAGCTCTTAACGCCTTTTTTGAACGCCGCGAAGTGCAAGTGGCGAATTTCCAGCCCGCTGAATACAAGTCTCAGGTCAATCCGACCGAAGCCGAGATGGACGCCTTTTACCAGGCCAACCAAAAGATGTTTCAGGCACCTGAATCCGCGACTGTGGAGTACGTGATTTTGGATCTTGACAGCGTGAAGAAATCCATCACTCTGAATGAGGAAGAACTGAAGTCTTACTACGATCAAAATATTGGGCGGCTGAGCGGCAAAGAAGAGCGCCGTGCCAGCCACATCCTGATCAATGCACCTAAAGACATGTCTGCTGCTGACAAGGCCAAGGCCAAGGAAAAAGCGACTGCCTTGCTGGTGCAGGTACGCAAGGCGCCTGACAGCTTCGCCGACGTGGCGCGCAAGAATTCGCAAGATGCAGGCTCTGCTGCCTCTGGCGGCGATCTGGATTTTTTTGGACGTGGTGCCATGGTCAAGCCGTTTGAAGACGCAGCCTTTTCCATGAAGAAGGGTGACATCAGCGATGTGGTGGAGTCCGATTTTGGCTTCCACATCATCAAACTGGTGGATATCAAGTCGCCCAAGCAAAAGACGTTCGAGGAAGTCAAGCCTACCATCGAAGCCGATTTGCGCACCCAGCAGGCACAACGCAAGTATGCTGAAATTGCAGAGACTTTCACGAACGCCGTGTATGAGCAGTCCGACAACTACAAGCAGATTGCGGACAAACTGAAGCTTGAAGTGAAGACGGCCAGTAATGTGCAACGTAAACCAGCTGCCGATGTCAAAGGCGTGCTTGCCAGCGCTAAGTTGTTGACCGCGATCTTCAGTCCGGACTCGGTTGAAAAGAAGCGCAATACCGAAGCTGTCGAAGTTGGGGCCAATCAAATGGTCTCTGCACGCATAACCCAATACGCCCCTGCCCGGGTACTTCCACTGAATGATGTTCGTAATGACGTGCGTGAGCGCCTGGTCAATAGTCGTGCTGCCGAGTTGGCCAGGAAGGATGGCGCCGCAAAACTGGAAGCCTGGAAAGCCCAACCGGATGCGGCCAAACTTGCAGCAGCGGTTGAGGTTTCTCGGGATAAAGCCCAGAATTTTTCTGCTGCAGTGCTGGACAAGGTCATGCATGCCGATGCCTCCAAACTGCCCGTGTGGTTGGGCGTGGATCTTGGTAATCTGGGCTACACCGTGGTGCGTGTGAACAAGGTGATGGAGCGCAGCGCGGCCACCGATGCTCAGGCTCAGCAGGAGCGTAGCCAATATGGCCAATGGATCGCTAGCGCAGAAAGTCAGGCCTACTTCGAGCTTTTGAAGAACCGCTACAAGGCTCAGATCAAAGTATCCAAACCGGTTCCAGCCGCAAATCTGCTCCCGGTTACAGAATAGGCGTTCTGACAGGTTATAATTTGGGTCTACGGTGGCTGTAGCTCAGTTGGTAGAGTCCAGGATTGTGATTCCTGTTGTCGTGGGTTCGAGCCCCATCAGCCACCCCAGTTCTTGATGAAAAGCCTGCTATTAAAAATAGCAGGCTTTTTTTATGGGCGAAAAAGCCTGCAACGTCTCTCAATGGCGTTTGTAGGTGTACGCAACTAAATGCGAGCTAATCGTTCAGGAAGTTGGCACAAGTCGGGAATCTGATTGATAATTGCTGCACTGCAACATTTTTATATAAAGGTCCACCATGTTCAAGAACACTCCCTTCGAAGCCATCGCAAAAACCATGTCGGACGCTGCTCCGAAAATGAATCCTGCCGCAGTTCAAGAGGCTATCAAGCCCGTACAAGACAACATCAAGGCCTGGGCCGATCTGGCACAAGTGCAAGCCAAGGAAGCGCAAGCCGCCATCACTGAAACCGTGGAGTCGATCAAGGGCGCCAAGGACCCGCAGACCGCATTTGAAGTGATGAAGGCCTCGGCTGAAGCCGGTATGGCCATGTTCGCCAAGAACCTGAAGACTGCCACTTCGTTGAGCGTGGAACAGTTCCATAGCGGTGTGGATGCTATTGAAAAGGCTCATCCCGCTCCGGAAGCTTTTGCTTCTGTTGCCAAGAACCTGAAAGCCGCCGCAACCACAGCCGAGTCCACCCTGGACACGGCTCTGGAAAAAGGTGCTTCTGCCGTTGCCGCAGTGAGCAAGAGCAAAAAGTCACGCTAATTCGCACTGACGGAAAAAAAACCCGGCGTTGCCGGGTTTTTTTGTGCCTTGTGCTCCATGCGGCCGCCTGGGTTCAGCCTGCGCTGTGAACGCAATGTTCCCATGGCAGTGCGGCGCAAGTACAAGGCACTATCGATATCAAGGGCTTGGTGATCGTGCCAGCTCGTGACTTTTCGTCAACAGCTTTCATCGGCGGCACCGCGCGAGCAGAGGGCGCATCCAATACATTCTGGCTAGCGGCGACCAAATCGGGAATCCAACGCATAAACGGTGCGAGGTCGGCAACGTCGACGATGTACCACTGTTTGCGCACTGCATCCCAGCGTGCGCCGAGTGCCTTGGCTTGGTCTTTCTCTGCAAACGAGGTGACTAAATTGATTCTCATGGGATCAATTATCGACCTATATCCACTTGCCAATAGCGGACACTGTGAGTGTCGATGCGCCTGGACACATATCGAAACTATGCTGACTGAGCGCGTTCAATTGTGGAGGTGGTGCTTGCTGAGGTTGGCGTCACAGGCTGTGGTCCTTCGTACGTAACGGCCTGCATCGGGTGAAGGTTGGTAAATGCAGAATACGCAAGATCTTGAGCCTCCAGTCAAAGGGGCGACACGAGCAAACAGGTTGGTGCAGTGCGGCTTGCTGCTGGCGCTCGCTTGCGCTTTCGCGCTTCTCTTGGCTGGCCCCGCATACCGTATGGGCTGGCTGCCCCTGGAGGTGGCGCTAAAAATCGTGGTCGCGGCTGCACTGATTGCATGGCTGGCTGCTGCCCTACAAAGTCTCGCCTTGTTGCAGTTGTGGGGCAAGCGTTTGCCTGAGTGGCAGCTTCTGGCGTTGTTGGGTCTGTGTCTGGCCGCAGCTGTGGCGCTGCCGCCGCTGATGTTGTACGCGCGCATGAAAAGCTTGCCTTACCTCCATGACATCAGCACCGATACCGAAAACCCGCCCGACCTGCTAGCGGTGCCTGCACAGTCGACGTTTACCCGCAAGGTCACGCGTTATCCCCTTGAAAGCAGTCGTTTGCAGCAGCAGGGGTACCCTGACATCGCTCCCCTTGTCCTGCCGGTACCGGCGGATCAGGCTTTTGCCCATGCTGTCGCAGTGGCTCAGAGCATGGACTGGGACATCGTATCGATCGCGCCGCAGGAACGAACCATTGAAGCCACTGCAACCAGTTTGTTGTTTGGCTTCAAGGATGATGTGGTCATACGGGTAACGCCGCAAGGCAACGCCAGTCGCGTGGACATGCGTTCTGTTTCGCGTGTGGGTACCAGTGACTTTGGTGTCAATGCCGGGCGCATACGCAGCTATCTGCACAAGTTGCGTTTGCAGTATCCCTGATCCCCACCCGTCTCGGGCGCCTGTACCAATCCTTGTCCGCTATGGGGCGGATGCAGAGAGTTCGCGTATGACCTGCTTACCCAGCGCCATCATATGCACCTGGTCCGGACCATCGGCAATGCGGCACCAGCGCGCGTAGTTGAACGCTTCGGCCAGAAAGTAATCGTCGGTCAGCCCGCCGGCACCATGCATCTGAATCGCCATGTCGATGACTTCGGCTCCAAGTTGCGGCACCATAATCTTTGCCATTCCGATCAGATCCATGGCGGCCTTGTTGCCCAATCGATCCATTTTGTCGGCCGCGCGCAGGGTGAGTAGGCGGCACATTTCCACTTTGGATGCCATCAAGGCAATGCTCTCGCGCACGGAGCCCTGTTCACTCAGTTTCTTGCCAAACACCACGCGGTTATCGACGCGCTTGCAGGCCAACTCCAGGGCACGCTGGGCGGCGCCAATGACGCGCATGCAATGGTGTATGCGCCCCGGCCCCAAGCGCCCCTGGGCGATTTCGAAACCACGACCTTCGCCCAAAAGGATGTTGGATTTCGGGACCCGTACGTTGTTAAACACCACCTCGGCGTGGCCGTGTGGCTCTTCCCAGTAGCCCATGGTGCTCAGGGGGCGCACGATCGTTACGCCGGCCGTGTCTCGTGGCACCAGCACCTGCGACTGCTGGATGTGGCGGTTCGGGTTATTCGCATCCGTCTTGCCCATCACAATGAAGATCTTGCACGCATCCAACATAGCGCCAGTGGCAAACCATTTGCGCCCATTTATGAGGTAGTGGTCTCCCTGGGCGCGGATGGACAGTTCCACGTTGGTAGCATCGCTGGACCCTACATCGGGCTCGGTCATCAGGTAGGCTGATCGGATTTCACCTGACAACAAGGGTCTGAGCCACTCTTCTTGCTGCTGGGCTGTGCCGTAACGCGCAAACACTTCCATGTTGCCGGTGTCCGGGGCGCTGCAGTTAAATACCTCCGCGGCCCAGAAGACGCGGCCCATGATTTCGGCCAGCGGTGCGTATTCGGCGTTGCTTAGACCCTGTCCACCATGCGCGTAGCCTGGCATGAACAGGTTCCACAGGCCCTGCGCCTGAGCCTTGGCCTTCAGGCTGTGCACAATTGGTGGTGTGCTCCAGCGGTTGAGCGCCACTTGCTGCTTGAACAAGTGTTCGTTGGGGAGCACATGGTCCTGCATAAACGCGCTCAATTCTTTTTGCAGTTGTCTGACGCGGGGGGAATGTTCGAAATCCAATTTACGCTCCTTCTAATGCGGGGTGTGAACATAGCGTCAAACCGCTGCATTGGGCGTCACGTGGGAGACCTTTCGCACATCATTAAACTCGGGCTTGGTAAACATCCGCCGACAACGACAAAGGTGCTCCTGTGGCAAGCCAGACTTCTCAAGACAAAGACCCGGCTATGGAGCCGGCACTGTTGCAACAGCTGTGGCAGGCGGCCCTTGCTGCCCAGACCAAGGCCTATGCGCCCTATTCCCGCTATGCCGTAGGGGCGGCCGTAGTCGATGAGCACGGTGTCATTCACGCTGGCTGCAATGTGGAAAACGCGGCCTACCCGCAGGGCTGGTGTGCTGAGGCCAGTGCACTCAGTGCACTGGTCATGTCGGGCGCCAGGCGGGTGCGTGGCGTGTTGGTGGTTGGCACCGGCGGTGCCTGGATTACGCCTTGCGGCGGTTGCCGCCAGAAGCTACGGGAGTTTTGCGATCCCGATTGCGCCATCGTCTCGGCCAACCAAGACAGCTTGGGTCCGATACACAGCATGGATCAATTGTTGCCGCACAGCTTTGGCCCCGACCATTTAAAGCAGTCATGAACACTACTGCACAAAAAGCATTGGCGGCCTGGGCGCCGGGCTTCGCACCACGTGTTGCCGTGGTACTTGGCAGCGGCTGGGGAGGACTGACTGCGCACGTGCAAAACCCGATACGCATCCCTTATGCCGAATTGCAGGGTTTTCCTGCTGCCGGCGTTGCCGGTCACGGCGGCGAACTGTGGCTGGGGCACATTGGCGTGCAAGCGGTAGCGGTAATGAGTGGGCGTAAGCATGGTTATGAAACCGGAGCTGTGGATGGCATGAAGCTTCCCCTCCAGGTGCTCCAGGCAATGGGCTGCCAAATACTGGTTCAAACCAATGCTGCCGGCAGCCTGCGCGCTGACTTGCCGCCGCAAAGCCTGATGGCCATTGGTGACCATCTCAACCTGCCACAGCGTTCGCCGCTGGTGGGTGAGGCCGGCTCCGCACGTTTCGTCAATATGGTTGATGCCTACGACCCCGGCTTGTTGGCGCATGCGCATGCGCGCGCTGCGGAACAGGGCTGCAAGTTACATACCGGTGTCTACGCCTGGGCATTTGGCCCGCAATTTGAAACGCCGGCTGAGATTCGCATGCTGTCCCTTATGGGGGCCGACGCAGTGGGCATGAGTACCGTGCCCGAAACCATCATTGCGCGCCATTTGGGCCTGCGCGTGCTGGCCCTGTCCCTGATCACCAATATGGGGGCCGGGATGTCGCAAGAACATTTGAGCCACGCCCATACCCTGAGCCAGGCCGCGACAGCCAGTCAGAGCGCCAGCGCCTTGCTGGCCCACATCATTGGCACCCTCGCCCTGGATTGAAAACATGAACACATCCACCTCACTCGCAACCCACGCCCAGATGAATAAATGGCAGGGCAATCCGTTGGCGACTGCCCGCCTGGCGCTGGCGTGCCTGGACCTGACCAGCCTGAATGCGCAGGACACGCAAGCCGATATCGATGCCCTTTGTGCACGCGCCCAGGGTCCATTTGGTCCAGTGGCTGCGGTTTGCGTATGGCCGCGTCTGGCCGCCCATGCCCGCAAGCAACTGCCCGACCACATAGCTGTCGCGGCGGTGGCGAATTTCCCGGATGGCGGCACCGACATAGAGCGTGCTGTGCGTGAGACGGGAGAAATTGTGCAAAGCGGCGCGCAGGAAGTGGATCTGGTGATGCCCTATGCCCAACTGCTGTCGGGCAACGATGCCCTGGCTGCCAGTTTGCTGGCGGCGGTGCGCAAGGCCAGCCAGGGTCTGCGGTTGAAGGTGATTCTGGAGACGGGAAGCCTGGCGGGCGGTGCCCACATCCTGCGGGCATCCCGGATGAGCCTGGATGCGGGGGCTGATTTTCTCAAGACCAGCACGGGCAAGACCAAGATCAGTGCGACAGCGGAGGCTGCGCGGATCATGCTTGGTGCCATTGCGACCAACCCGGATGCTGCGCAACGGGTGGGCTTTAAGCCCTCGGGCGGCATCCGCACTGTGGGCGATGCCGCCGTTTACATCGCGCTGGTGGAAGAAATATTAGGTGCCGCCGCATTGAGGCCGCAGCGCTTTCGCATTGGTGCCAGCAGCATCTTGACCGACATCGAGGCCGTGCTGTCCGGTCAGACGGTGGACGTCGCAGGTCCTGCAGGCAGCTACTAGATCGGAGCAACAGATGCTGGCGCAAGAAGTGATTCGCCGCAAGCGCGATGGCCATGCCCTGAGCGAGGTCGAAATCGTCGCGTTTGTCAGTGGCCTGGTGAGCGGCGCCTGGAGTGAAGGGCAATCCGCCGCCATGGCCATGGCCATGCTGCTCAATGGGATGTCCGATGCCGAGACAGTTGCCCTCACGCGCGCCATGACGCGTTCCGGTGCCGTCATGGACTGGATCAGTGCTGCCTTGCCCGGCCCGGTGCTGGACAAACACAGCAGTGGCGGTGTGGGAGACAAGGTCAGCCTGATGCTGGCGCCTATTGTTGCGGCCTGCGGCGGCTTTGTCCCCATGCTCTCGGGACGCGGCCTTGGCCACACCGGCGGCACCTTGGACAAGCTGGAAAGCATCCCCGGCTATCGCATCGCTCCCGATGCGCAGCAGTTTCGCCGCGCGCTCCAGTCAGCCGGCTGTGCCATCGTCGGAGCCAGCAGCACCTTGGCCCCGGCCGACCGGCGCCTGTACGCCATCCGCGATGTCACCGCCACCGTGGAGTCCACCGCCCTGATCACCGCCAGCATTTTGTCCAAGAAGCTTGCAGCCGGTCTGCAAGGGTTGGTGATGGATGTGAAGACCGGCAATGGCGCCTTTGCTGCGTCCATGGCAGATGCCCGAACCCTGGCCCAATCCCTGGTCAGCGTGGCCAACGGGGCAGGGCTGCCTACGCGTGCCTGGATCACCGATATGAACCAGGTGTTGGGTGACAACTGTGGCAACGCCTTGGAAGTGCTGGAAGCCGTCCGGTTCCTGCAAGGCACACGCCAGGAGCCGCGCCTGCTGGAGGTAACACGCACCTTGAGTGCCGAGCTGCTGCAATTGGGAGGGCTGGCCGGCGACATGGGGCAGGGTCTGCAGTTGGTGGATGCAGCGCTTGCCAGCGGCCGGGCATTGGAGCGTTTTGCCGGCATGGTGCATGCACTGGGCGGACCTGCCGATTTCTGCCAGCGGCCCACGCATTACCTGGCCAGTGCGCCGGTGCAAAAGCCGGTGTTGGCGCCGCGTGCAGGCTGGCTCCACGCAATGGCGACGCGCGAACTGGGGCTGCAGACCATCGCCCTGGGGGGCGGGCGACACCGTGCCAGCGATAGCGTCGATGCCCGTGTCGGCTTTTCTCAGGTAATGCCGCTGGGGCAGCGCGTGGAGCCCGGCGCCGTGCTGGCTGTGGTGCACGCCGCCGATCAGGCCGCGGCCGACGCAGCCGCCGCGCAATTGCTGCAGCTGTTCACCGTGGGGGAAGTGCCCATGCCGGTACAAAGTGCGTTGGTCGAGCGGCTGGGAGCGCAGGCTTAAGGCCGGATAAATTGCAGCTTTTGAGGTGTCGTAGGGGTACCATGGGGTCTACATAAATCGATGGAATACGCGGATGTTGGACGCAAACCTGACCGTTCTTGTGGCGGAAGATGATCTCGATATTTGCCGCCTCTGGAAGGCCTATCTTGGCAACCGAGCCAAGTTTACGGAAGCACACGATGGCGTTTCTGCGCTCGAGATGATTCAGTTGCAACGGCCTGACATCGTGTTTCTGGATATCGGGCTCCCCGGCAAACTGGACGGAATTGCCGTATTGCGGGAACTGCGCCGGGACCCGCGACTCAAGAGCACGCATGTCGTCATCGTCTCAGGCCGCCATCCCAGAAGCCTGGATCAAAAAGATGTGCTCCACGCCGACGCCTACATCACCAAGCCCTTCAATAAACAAGATTTGCATGACTGGTACCAAGGCTACAAGACCGGCTGGCGCCGTTGGTTGAACTGGTAGTAAATCAGTAAAAAGTGCGAACTTGCCTTTTTGATGTTAGCCTTGCGGCCAATAGAAAGAGGAATATTTTTTTGCCAATATGAATGCGCCTGATCACGACATCCGGAGTCGACTTTTGGTCGCGCGCTTGCCTGCGTTACCGCAGATATTGCTGAAGCTGCTGGAGCTGTGCCAGGCTGACCGCGCTGGCATGGCCGAAATTGCCAAATTGATCGCCAATGACCCGGCGATGACGGTCAGGATTTTGAACGTCGCCAACAGTGCTGCTTACGGTAGGGGGGGGCAAAAGGCGAGTTTGATGCAGGCGCTCTCCGCGCTGGGGTCGGACATGATCAAGACCATGGTCATCAGTGACTGTGTGCACAACACCCTGAACGGATTTCCATACTCCAACAACAGCGATTTGCGTTTGTTTTGGATGCACGGGCTGACCACCGCCGTGATATCACGCGAAATTGCCAAAGCCATGGACTACCCGCAACTGGAAGAGGCTTACCTTGCGGGCTTGTTGCACGACGTTGGACGGCTGGCGTTGTATGCAGCGGTGCCCCAGGAGTACGCTGCGAACTTCCACCTGGAGGACAACGAAGGCCTGTGTGGCATCGAACTCCGCTCCTTGAGCATTACCCACGCGGAGGCTGGCGCCTGGTTGGTTGAACGCTGGAAGTTGGACTCCTTCATAGCGGATGCCGTTCTCTACCACCACGAGCCGGCCCAACGCATAGAAGCCAGTCATCCGTTGATTCGAATCGTTCACTTGTCCCATCAGCTTGCTTGCCACGGCACCTTGCTCCCTATTGCGGAGGATGCGGGATACATGTGCCAGCTCTCGGGCG
Source organism: Burkholderiales bacterium (assembly GCA_947446855.1). Lineage (GTDB taxonomy): Bacteria > Pseudomonadota > Gammaproteobacteria > Burkholderiales > Burkholderiaceae_C > Allorhodoferax. The sequence continues at coordinate 4,458 of CANFIH010000023.1, read as the reverse complement.
AGAGCCTGCAGAGCATTTGCCAGAGCGCGGAGGAGCAAGTCGTCCGGGCTGCAGCCTTCCTTGGCATCGATCTTTCGGGCGTGGGTCACTGGCATGCACCTGACGTTGCGACCGTCGCCGTGCCGCAGGTGAATGCCATTCAGCAGCGGCTCAACGACGAGATTCGCCACATGACCATGGCGGCGGAAATCGGGAAGTCGTATGCCCGCCAAAAGAGTGACACCCAGCTGCTAACGGTGATCCGGCAAAGTGCGCATGCGCTCTACGAGCTGGAAGATTCCATCATTTTGATGATGAATGGCAGTGGCCAGTCTTTGATTGGCGTCTCGGTTGGCGAGCAGCGTCAGCGCTTGGTTGAGTTTTCCATTCCCCTTGCCGGAGGCGGTGGGGTTGCCGGCAGCGCACTCAGTGGGCGTGTTTCCTTCCTCCAGCGCCGTAGCTCAGGCCTGGGCCTGGCAGAAGAGCAGCTGTGCCGTGTATTTGACGTGGCCCATCTCGTCAGTATTCCCCTGACAGTTGGATCGAAGTGTCTTGGCGTGCTGGTGGCCGGCGTTCCTGTGCGACTCCTGGACGCGTTGCAGGGCTGCGAAAGGTTTTTGCAATCCTTTGGCGTGCAGGCTGCAAACGCCTTGAATGCGTCAGCGCGCGACCGAGGCGAGATCGACCGGCGCATTGCAGCCCTGCGGGAAGAGCACCGCGAAAGTTCCCGGCGCGTCCTGCACGAGGTCAACAATCCCTTGGCCATCATCAAAAATTATCTGGGGGTGCTGGATGACAAGTTGGCGACGCAACAACCGGTGGACGGGACGCTCACCCTGCTGAATGAAGAGATTGACCGGGTCGGCAACATACTCACCGAGTTTGTGGGTGACGCATCCAAGGCTGCACCGGCCAGCATTGAACTGAACGGCGTTGCCAACAACCTGATTCGTCTGTTTCGTGAAAGCAAGTTCTTGCCTCAGAGCGTCGAGATCATTGTCCGCCTGCCGGATCAGGATTGCATCATCGAAGGATCCGCTGACGCACTCAAGCAAATCCTCGTCAATTTGATCAAAAATTCCGTGGAGGCTATGCCCAAAGGCGGTCTCATTGAAATCGTCAACAGCGGACGCTGCCGCCGCAACGCCGCCGCCCATTTCTTGCTGACCGTGAAGGACAACGGGCCCGGCATTCCCGGCGGGCAGCGCGACAGCTTATTCAAGCCTCTGCAAAGTGCCAAAGCCGGGACCAATCGTGGGATTGGCTTGAGCATTGTCCATGGCCTGGTCAAGAAACTGGGCGGAGACATTGAATGCGTGAGCTCCGTCAGTGGAACCGAATTCAAAATTTATCTTCCAGCAGCCGAGCCGTCGAAATCCGTGGCACCAACCTTTTATGCACAGGATTTAGTGTGAGAACTACGTACCGCTTTCCGACCTTCGCATCGCCTCCCTCAACGCCCGGCGTGAAACAGGGGGGCGTCAAAATATGCTGATGAACGTGTCGGATTCCCATGCGGCAGCAACGGGTGCCTTGCGTGGCCAGGAGATTGTTGAGTTGCTCCATGAAGATCAGGAGTTCAAACCCAGGGTGCTGCTGGTGGACGACGATGCCAGAATGCTCGCCAGCTTGAAGAGTTTGTTGCAGGGCAAGGGCTACGTATTGACGGTTGCCACTGGTGGACAGGAAGCCATCGATCTGCTGAGCGAAGCCCGCTTTGATTTGGTGATTCTTGACCTGAACATGCCGCATGTGACGGGCCACGACGTCATGGAGTTCATCAACCGGAGCAAACGGCGGGTCAATGTCATCGTTACCAGCGGTGCCAGCGAAATTGACGCTGCGATTGGTGCCATTCGCAGCGGCGCCTTTGGCTATTTGCGCAAACCCTATTCGGGCGCAGAGCTCTTCAAAACCGCCGAAAACGCATTGCAGCAGTGCAAGCTGGAATCTGAAAACCAGCGCATTGCATTGCGGCTGGAGCGTTCGGAGCGGATGTACCGCTATTTGGTGGACAGTTCTCCTGACATCATTTACACGCTGGATGCCAAGGGACATTTCACCTTCATCAATAGCCGTGTTCAGCAACTGTTGGGCTTTGAGCGCACCGAGTTGATCGGACAACACTACTCGCTTCTGGTGCATGAAGGGGATATGGAGCGAGCCAATTACGTTCTCAATGAAGGCCGTGGTGATTTTGTGCGCTCGCGCAGTGTCGAATTGCGCCTGAAGTCGAGGCGAGATGATCACCAAGTCCGAATATTTAGCATCGAGTTGGCCTTGACGGACCTCGGCGCCTTCGCGGCGCAGGGCGCCGGCGAGCTCGGGCCGGATCAACGCAAGAATATGGGAACTTATTGCGTAGCCCGGGATATCACGGAGCGCAAGCGGGCCGATGAGCAGATCGCCTACCAGGCGTACCACGACATCCTGACGGATTTGCCGAACCGGGCCTTGTTCAACGACCGCCTGGGACTGGCCTTGTTGCAGGCCAGGCGTAACCAGAGCCTGCTGGCGGTGTTGTTCATCGACCTGGACCGATTCAAGGTCGTCAACGATACCTTCGGACATGGCGTTGGCGACGTCCTGCTGCAGCATGTGGCGCTGCGCCTGAAAGGCTGCCTGCGTCGCTGTGACACCCTGTCACGTATTGGTGGGGATGAATTCACGGCGATTCTTCCTGAACTGGGCAATCGCCAGGATGCGGCTCTGATCGGTGAGAAGTTTGTGGCCTGTATGAGTGAGCCCTTTGAACTGGCAGGGCAAACCGTGCACGTATCGGCAAGCATTGGCGTCACCTTGTACCCGGACGATGGCCTGTCGATCGAGGAGTTGCTGCGCAACGCCGATGTGGCCGTGTACCACATGAAGTCCAAGGGCAAAAACGGCTATGCCTTTTTTGAAGCTGGTTTTTTGGATGGATCTGTTCAAAAAATTGCGCTGGAACACGACTTGCACCTGGCATTGGAGCACGGTGAACTGGAAATGTACTACCAGCCGCAAGTTGACATTTCCACGCAAAAAATCATTGGCGCCGAAGCGCTGATGCGTTGGAACCATCCGCAGCGTGGGTTTTTGAGCGCGGGTGAGTTTCTGCCTTTTGCGGAAGAAAGTGGCTTGATCATTCCCATCAGCAACTGGATGTTGGAGGCCATTTTTCGGGACCTGCTGGAGTGGCGCATCTGCAGCGGCGACGCTTTGCGACTGTCAATCAACATCTCGCCGCAATACCTGGACCGGGGGGAGATTTTTGAAAGGCTTAAACAAGCTTTGCAGCGGTACAAGGTTCCTCCCCGTCAGATTGAAGTTGAAGTCACCGAAAACATCTGCATCCGCAACCCCCAGAGTGCCATCGAGCAACTCGAAAAGCTGTGCCAGCTCGGTGTCAGTGTCGCGATTGATGACTTCGGAACCGGCTACTCATCGCTGTCCTATTTGCACCGGTTTCCGATCCACACGATCAAGATTGACCGGTCATTCGTCATGGAAATACAGGATCCGGATGCGCAGTACCCGGTCGTGCTCGCCATTGTGGCCATTGCCAAGGGTCTGGGGCTCAATTTGGTGGCCGAAGGAGTTGAAACGCTTGTGCAGGCCCGCTACCTCGCCGCTGCGGACTGCAAAATAATCCAAGGCTACCTGTGTCACAGGCCCATGTCCCAAAACCGGTTCATCGCGCTGTTACAGGAGCAGTTTGCCGTGGGCCCTGGCCCGCAACAATCCTAATCACCCTGCGTGCGGCGTATCTGCCAGACGGTCCGTGTGCACATCGTTCATTCAGGAGAAGCCTTATGAATACCCCTACCCCGGCGATGGCCCGCCAGATGGCCAATGCCATTCGTATTCTGTCCGTTGATGCCATTGAAAAAGCCAAGTCCGGCCACCCGGGAGCACCGATGGGCATGGCCGACATGGCAGAAGTGCTGTGGAATCGCCATCTGCTGCATAACCCGCGCAACCCGCAGTGGGCCAACCGTGACCGCTTTGTGCTGTCCAACGGCCACGGCTCCATGCTGATCTATGCGCTGCTGCACCTGACCGGATACGACTTGTCGATGGCCGAGATCAAAAACTTCCGCCAATTGCACAGCAAGACCGCAGGCCATCCGGAAGTCGGCGTCACACCGGGTGTGGAGACCACCACCGGGCCGCTGGGGCAGGGCATTGCCAATGCGGTGGGTATGGCCCTGGCCGAGAAACTGCTGGCGGCCGAATTCAACCGCGATGCGCACGCCGTAGTGGACCATTTCACCTACACCTTTTTGGGTGACGGCTGCCTGATGGAAGGCATCAGCCACGAGGTTTGCTCCCTGGCGGGTACGCTGCGTTTGTCCAAATTAATTGCCCTGTACGACGACAACGGCATCTCCATTGACGGGCATGTGCAGGGCTGGTTTACCGACGATACGCCCAAGCGATTCGAGGCCTACGGCTGGAATGTGATTGCTGTGGTCGATGGGCACGACCCGCTGGCGCTGG
>CANFIH010000022.1 GCA_947446855.1 Burkholderiales bacterium | reverse complement strand
GGCCTTCTTCGCCATCCAGGCCATCGTCCCCGGCATGAAGCGTCTGGGCTTTGGTTCCATCATCAACTTCGGGTCTACGGGCTGGCAGACCAAGGGCAGCACCTACCCCTGCTATGCCATCGCCAAGTCGGCCGTCAACGGCCTCACGCGCGGCCTGGCCGGCAGCCTCGGGCAGGACCGCATCCGCGTCAACACCATCTCGCCGGGCTGGGTCATGACCGAGCGCCAGATCAAACTCTGGCTCAACGAGGAAGGTGAAAAAGACATCCAGCGCAACCAGTGCCTGCCCGACAAGCTGCAGCCCTCGGATGTGGCGCGCATGGCACTGTTTCTGGCCTCCGACGATGGCGCGATGTGCACCGCACAGGAGTTCAAGGTGGACGCGGGCTGGAACTAGCGCGGGCCCCTGGGCCACAATCCGGGCATGCGTATGCCCCCACCCTATCTCCGCGAAACCGAAGCCCCGGCGCGTGCTGAAGTGGACGCCTTGCCGGGCCTGACCCTGCTCGAATTCGGCACCCCCTGGTGCGGACACTGCCGCGCGGCCCAGCCTGCGCTGGACCAGGTGCTGTCACAACACCCCCAGTGGCGCCACGTCAAGGTGGAGGACGGACCGGGTCGCCCGCTGGGGCGTAGCTACCGCGTCAAGCTCTGGCCCACGCTGGTGCTGCTGCGTGACGGACAGGAAGTCGCGCGCCTGGTGCGCCCCACCCAGGCCGCCGACATTGCGGCCGCGCTGAACCTCGCATGACAACTGCCGCTGTGACAGCGCTACTGTCACAGATCCAAGCCGCCCTGTGCCCGCTGGCCGATGCAGCGCAGGCAGTGCCCATGCGCGCCTACATGCTGGACCAGTTTGCATTTTTGGGCATACGCGCCACCCCCCGCCGCCAGGCCTTGCGCGGCTTACCCCGGTTGACCCGCTGGACTGCCCCCGAGCTCTTGGCGCTGGCCGAAGCCCTGTGGGACCTGCCCGAGCGCGAATTCCAGTATGTGGCGGTGGACTTGCTGGGCAAACACCATGGCCAGCTGGACCTGGACAGCTTGCCGCGTCTGCTGCAACTGGTGCAGCGCAAAGCGTGGTGGGACACCGTGGATGGGCTGGCGGGTGTGGTGGGCGACCTGGTGTTGCAGGCGCGGGGCGGAAAGCTGGATGGACAGCGCCTGATGGATGCGTGCCTGAGCCATTCCAACCTGTGGGTGCGCCGCGTGGCCATGCTGCACCAACTGGGCTGGAAGGCGCAGACCGACGAGGCGCGATTGCTGCGCTACGCCCTGGCATTGGCCCCGGAAACAGACTTCTTCATCCGAAAAGCCATTGGCTGGGCGCTGCGCGACTACGCCCGCACCAGGCCCGAGACCGTGCGTGCTTTTTTGTCAGAGCATGTGCAGCGCTTGTCGGGTCTGACGCGCCGGGAGGCGGGAAAGCACCTGGGCTGATCGCCCGCCCTTACCCCTCCTGCTTACCGCTGCGTTGCTGCGTTCCTAAGGACCTACCAAGACCGGCTGTTGGTACGCTGCACGGCGCATGGGTAGTCAAGCGTTTCGTTTGCAATGGTTCGCCACGACCGCCATCGGGAGCTCCATCTCACTTGCCGGACTTCGGCTATCGCGGCAGTCCTGCCGACCACTTCACCGTCGCGCCATGACCATCGTCCCGTCCTGCACGGGCGGAAAGTAAACATCAACCCGCAGCCAGCGCCTCCACCGGCGCCAGCCCATACACCGTCTGCGCCGTCGCCCGTATCGCCCGCAGCATCACTTCAGCAGCCGGGGACAGCAGCCGGTCGCGCCGGGTGATGATGCCGAAGGCCTCCATCTGGCAGGGCAGGTCGATGGGCAGCACGGCCATCAGGCCGTGCTCTTCGTAGTAGCGCGCCACGTCGGTGGCCAGCACGCTGAGCATGTCGCTCTTTTGCAGCATCTTGGTGGTGAACAGCAGGGCACCGGTCTCGATCAGGTTCACCGGCGCGCGCAGGCCGATCTCCTGGAACATCAGCTCAAAGCGGTGCCGCAGCACGCTGCCCGCCGGGGGCACAATCCAGCCCGCTTCGGCCATCTCGGTCAGCGTCAGGCCGGTGGCGTTCAGCAGCGGGTGGCCCGGGCGCGCCACCACACTGATGGGTTCTTCGGTCAGCACCTCATAGCGCAAATCGCTTTTGTCGTGCTGGGCAAACAGGCGCGCCACCAGAATGTCCAGCTTGTTCTGGCTGAGCTTTTCGATCAGCACATCGCTGGTCTCGATCTGCAGCGACACGCGCAAATCCGGGTGATCGGCCTTGACTCTTTGCACCGCCTCGGGGAGCAGCATCAGCCCCGGGGAGGTGATGGCACCGATGCTGACCTGGCCGAACTGGCCGCTCTTGGCCGCCTGCAACTCGTCGTGCGCCTGGTTGAGCGAAGCGAGGGCCACGCGCGCATGGCGGATCATGGTCTCGCCATACCAGGTCGGGCGCATGCCGCGCGGCAGGCGCTCGAACAGCGACACCTCCAGCACATCCTCCAGGTCCTTCAGCAGCTTGCTGGCGGCCGGTTGGCTCATGTTCAGCACCTGGGCGGCGCGGTGGATGTTGCCCTCTTCCGCCAGTGCCACCAGCAACAGCAATTGCCGGGTCTTGAGCCGGGCGCGGATGAACCAGTGGTTGTAATTTGTCATGGGCTGCGTGAACGTGGAGGCGCTACACCCATACCCGTTTTGGTATGGGGGACTGGCAATAAGCAATTAGGACATTATCAGTCTGCTTCGTATCATCTGCGCTTGCAGCCGCTGCTGCGCGCCCTACCTCCTCCCCGAAAGTCGGACTATGCCCATAGATACTTTTTTGCCAGCGGACCGCTACGCAGGCACCCTGGTCACCCGCATCTGGAACCCCACCGGCATCGCCGGCCCCTCGGTGGCGGTGCTGCGTGCCGATGGCGTCTACGACCTGTCTGCCCACGTGGCCAGCATGAGCACGCTGCTGGAGGCCGAAAGCCCTGCCGCGCAGGTCCAAAGCTACGCGGGCACGCGCATCGGTTCCCTGGAGGACCTGCTGGCCAACAGCGAGGAATCCACACGCGACCTGACCCAACCCTTCTTCCTCTCGCCCTGCGACCTGCAGGTGATCAAGGCCGCCGGCGTCACCTTTGCCACCAGCATGATCGAGCGGGTGATCGAAGAAAAAGCTGGCGGCGATGCCAGCCGCGCCCAGGCCATCCGCAGCCAGGTGCTGGCGCAAATCGGTGCCGATCTGTCGGCCATCAAACCCGGCTCGCCCCAGGCCATGCAACTTAAAGCCGCGCTGCAGGCCCAGGGCATCTGGTCGCAGTACCTGGAGGTGGGCATAGGGCCGGATGCCGAGGTGTTTACCAAGGCGCCGGTGCTGTCCTCGGTGGGCACCGGCAGCGCGGTCGGCATACGCGCCGACTCGCACTGGAACAACCCCGAGCCCGAGGTGGTGCTGGCCGTCAACAGCCGCGGCGTGATCCAGGGCGCGGCCCTGGGCAATGACGTGAATCTGCGCGACATCGAAGGCCGCAGCGCCCTCTTGCTGGGCAAGGCCAAGGACAACAACGCGTCGTGCGCCATCGGCCCGTTCATCCGCCTGTTCGATGAGACGTTCACGCTGGACCATGTGCGTAATGAGGTGCTGCAACTGCAGGTGACCGGCGAGGACGGCTTTGTCCTGCACGGCATCAACTCCATGGACCAGATCAGCCGCGACCCGCTGGAGCTGGTGCAGCAGGTGCTGGGCGCACACCAGTACCCGGACGGCTTCATGCTGTTCATGGGCACGCTGTTTGCGCCCACGCAGGACCGCGACCAGGCCGGCAGCGGCTTCACCCACCACCTGGGTGACACCGTACGCATCCAGAGCCCGCACCTGGGCGTGCTGTGCAACCGTGTGCGCCGTTGCGGCGATGCCCCGCCCTGGCAGTTCGGCCTGCGCGCCTTGATCAACAACCTGGCGGCGCGCGGCCTGCTCAGCGGCGGGGGCCTGTGACATGAGCCAGGCCTCCATCCCGGTGTCCATCCGCCTGCATGCCGATGACGATGTGGTCATCACCCGCCAGCAACTGCTCTCGGGCCAGGTGCTGGCGGAAGAAGGCCTCACCATCAGCGGCCTGATTCCGCCCGGCCACAAGGTGGCGGTGCGCGATTTGGAAGTCGGTGCGCCGGTGCGCCGCTACGGCCAGATCATCGGCTATGCCTCGCAGGCCATACGGCGCGGCCAGCATGTGCATGTGCACAACCTGGGCATGGGCGAGTTTGCGCGGGACGCGGCCGAGGTCGCCACCCTGGATGCACGGCCTACGCAGTTCGCTGCGGAGGCCGCCCACTTCATGGGCATCGTACGGCGCGACGGGCGCGTGGCCACGCGCAACTACATCGGCATCCTGACCTCGGTCAACTGTTCGGCCACGGTGGCGCGTGCCATTGCCGACCGCTTTCGCCGCGATATCTTTCCCGAGGCGCTGCAGGACTTCCCCCAGGTGGACGGCGTGGTGGCCCTGACCCATGGCGCCGGTTGCGCGGTGGACTCCGAAGGCGAAGGCCTGCAGCTGCTGCGCCGCACGCTGGCGGGCTATGCACGCCATGCCAATTTTGCCGCCGTGCTGGTGATCGGCCTGGGCTGCGAGACCAACCAGATCCCGGCCTGGATTCAGGCCGAAGGCCTGCAGGCTGGCCCGGTGCTGCAGGCCTACACGATTCAGGAAAGCGGTGGCACCGCAATGGCCGTGCAGCGCGGCCTGGAGGTGGTGCGCGCCATGCTGCCCGCAGCCAACGCGGTGCAGCGCGTGCCGGTGCCGGCCAGCCATCTGGTGGTGGGCCTGCAATGCGGCGGCTCGGACAGCTACTCCGGCGTCAGTGCCAACCCGGCGCTGGGTGCGGCGGTGGACCGCCTGGTGCGCCAGGGCGGCAGCGCCATCCTCTCGGAGACCCCGGAAATCTATGGCGCCGAGCACCTGCTGGTGCGCCGCGCGCAAAGCGCCGAAGTCGGTGCCCAACTGCTGGCGCGGATTGCCTGGTGGGAGGCCTATTGCCAGCGCATGGGGGCGGACATGAACAACAACCCCTCGGCCGGTAACAAGGCCGGCGGTCTGACCACCATCCTGGAAAAGTCCCTGGGCGCGGTGGCCAAGGGCGGCACTACCAATCTGGTGGAAGTGCTGGAATATGCGCAGCCTGTCACACAGCATGGCCTGGTGTTCATGGACACGCCCGGCTACGACCCGGTGAGTGCCACCGGCCAGGTGGCGGGCGGCGCCAACCTGATCTGCTTTACCACCGGGCGTGGCTCGGCCTATGGCTGCGCGCCAGTGCCCTCGCTCAAGCTGGCCACCAACAGCCTGCTGTGGCAGCGCCAGGAGGCCGACATCGACCTCAACTGCGGCGGCATTGTGGATGGTGAGTGCAGCGTGGACCAGATGGGCGAGCAAATTTTCCAGGCCCTGCTGCGCATGGCCTCGGGCGAGCGCAGCAAGAGCGAGGTCCATGGCTACGGCCAGAACGAATTCGTGCCCTGGCAACTCGGTGCGGTGACGTGAGCCCTGGGCTGCGCGCCGTCTGCGGGCGGGTGCGCTGATGGCGGCGGTTGCGCACCGTCTGGGTTGGCACCTTCGCCTGCGCCCTGCCGCTGTACTGGGCCCGGTCAGCTCGCCTTGGCGATGCGGATGGTTTGCCGACATGGGCGCAACTGCAGGGTGGCTGAACTCCAGTCCAACCAAGGGTAAATACCAATCCACGTTTTGCTATGGAAACTGCCTTAATCTCAATTGGAAGATTATCAATAGCATTCTTATGATGCAGCATCTTTAGCCACCGGCCAAAGAGCATCCCAACAATCAGGAGACATACAGTGAACGCACGTAGATACACCCTCAAGGCACTGGCCGCCGGTCTGGCACTCGGTTTTTCGCTCATCGCACCGGTTGCGCAGGCACAGGACAAGGGCACCGTGGGCGTGGCCATGCCCACCAAGACTTCCACCCGTTGGGTGAATGACGGCAACAGCATGGTTGCCGCCCTGGCCGCCAAGGGCTACAAGGCCGATCTGCAATACGCGGACGACGACATCCCCAACCAGCTGGCCCAGATCGAGAACATGATCACCAAGGGTGTGAAGGTTCTGGTGATTGCCTCCATTGACGGCAGCACCCTCTCCAACGCGCTGCAAAAAGCCGCCGACAAGGGCATCAAGGTCGTGGCCTATGACCGCCTGATCGTCGGCAGCAAGAACGTCGACTACTACACCACCTTCGACAACTTCCAGGTCGGCGTGCTGCAAGCCCAGTCGCTGGAAAAAGCGCTCGGTTTGAAAGAGGGCAAGGGCCCGTTCAACATCGAACTGTTCGGCGGCTCTGCTGACGACAACAACGCCTTCTTCTTCTACGACGGCGCCATGTCCGTGCTGCAGCCCTACATCGACAAGGGCAAGCTGGTGGTTCAAAGCAAGCAGACCGGCATGACCAAGGTCTCCACCCTGCGTTGGGACGGTGCGGTGGCCCAGGCCCGCATGGACAACCTGCTGAGCGCTTTCTATGGCAACAAGCGCGTGGACGCTGTGCTGTCTCCTTACGATGGCCTGAGCATCGGCATTCTGTCCTCGCTCAAGGGCGTGGGTTATGGCTCGCCCAAGCAGCCCTTCCCGTTTGTGTCCGGACAGGATGCGGAAGTGCCTTCGGTGAAATCCATCATCCGCAAGGAACAGTACTCCACCATCTTCAAGGACACGCGTGAGCTGGCCAAGGTCACGGCCAACCTAGTGGACGCCGTGCTCTCCGGCAAGACGCCTGAGATCAACGACACCAAGACTTACAACAACAAGGTCAAGGTTGTTCCTTCCTACCTGTTGAAGCCCGTGCCTGTGGATCTGTCCAACTACAAGGCGGTGCTGATCGGCAGCGGCTACATCAAGGAAGAGCAGCTCAAGTAATTTTTTATTGGGGCTAAAGTGAGAGGCCCTGTGCGCACAAGCACAGGGCCTTTTTGATTTCAACCAGAAGAGACAAGCAAGGCCATGGCAGAACCCATTCTTGAAATGCGTGGAATCAAAAAGTCCTTCCACGGCGTGCGCGCTTTAAGCAACGTCAATCTGAGCGTGCAGCCCGGAGAGATCCACGCCATCGTGGGTGAAAACGGTGCCGGAAAATCCACACTGATGAAGGTGCTGTCGGGCGTGTATCCGGATGGCGATTTCGAAGGCCAGATCAAATTCCTGGGTGCAGATTGCCACTTCAGGGGCATTGCCGATAGCGAGCACAAGGGCATCATCATCATCCACCAGGAGCTGGCGCTGGTGCCCCTGCTGTCGATTGCCGAGAACATCTTTTTGGGCAACGAACAGGCGGTGGGTGGTGTCATCAACTGGACCACCTCGTTTGTGAAAACGCAGGCGCTGCTGAAAAAAGTCGGCTTGAAAGAATCGCCCAATGCGCTCATCACCAACCTGGGTGTGGGCAAGCAGCAGCTGATTGAAATCGCCAAGGCCCTGTCCAAGGAAGTCAAACTCCTGATCCTGGACGAGCCCACCGCCAGCCTGAATGAAACCGACAGCGACGCGCTGCTGGAACTGCTGCTGGAGCTCAAGCGCCAGGGCATCACCTGCATCCTGATTTCGCACAAGCTCAACGAAATTTCCAAGGTCGCCGACAGCATCACCGTGCTGCGCGATGGCGCCACCGTCGCCTCGCTGGACTGCACCGCAGGCAAGATCAGCGAAGACACCGTAATCCGCCACATGGTGGGCCGCGAGATGGCCGACCGCTATCCCAAGCGCACGCCCGACATTGGCGGCAAGGTGTTCGAGGTGAAGAACTGGAAGGTGCACCACGAGGTGCATCCGGAGCGCGTGGTCATCAAGGGCGTGGACCTGCATGTGAACCGGGGCGAGATCGTCGGCATTGCCGGCCTGATGGGCGCAGGCCGCACCGAACTGGCCATGAGCATCTTCGGCAAAACCTACGGCCGCGATATCAGCGGCGAAGTTTTTCTGCACGGAAAAAAGGTCGACACCAGCACGGTGCAAAAAGCCATTAACAACCGCATTGCTTACGTCACCGAAGACCGCAAGGGCTACGGCCTGGTGCTGGAAGAAACCATTGCCTGGAACACCACGCTGGCGAATCTGCAAGCCGTGTCCACCAACAGCGTGATCGACGAAGGCCGCGAGTTCAAGGTGGCCGAGGACTACCGCCGCAAACTCAACATCCGCAGCCCCGATGTATTTGCCCGCACCGTCAATCTGTCGGGTGGCAACCAGCAGAAAGTGGTGCTGGCCAAATGGCTGTTCTCCGACCCCGAGGTGCTCATCCTTGACGAGCCCACGCGCGGCATCGACGTCGGTGCCAAGTACGAAATTTACACCATCATTGCGCAGCTTGCCGCCGAGGGCAAGTGCGTGCTGATGATCTCCAGCGAGATGCCCGAACTCTTGGGCATGTGCGACCGCATCTGCGTTCTCAACGAAGGCAAATTTGTCGCCGAATTCACGGCCGCCGAGGCGACCCAGGAAAAAATCATGCGATCCATCGTGACATCAGGAGCTAACTGAAATGGCAACCCAAACTGTAGAAACCCCCGCAAAGGAAGCAGCCAGCAGCGGCAGTTTCCTGAAAAACAATCTGCGCGAATACGGGCTGCTGATGTCCCTGGTGGCCATCATGGTCTTCTTCCAGGTGCAGACCAACGGCACGCTGTTCCAGCCGCTGAACCTGACCAACCTGATCCTGCAAAACAGCTACATCATCGTCATGGCGCTGGGCATGTTGCTGGTGATTGTGGCCGGCCACATCGACCTGTCGGTGGGCTCGGTCAGCGGCTTTGTCGGCGCAGTGGCTGCGGTGCTGATGGTCAACCACGGCATGCATTTTGTGCCGGCCACCATCCTCTGTCTGGTGCTGGGCGGTGTGATTGGCGCGGCCCAAGGCTACTGGGTGGCCTTCTACAAAATCCCGTCCTTCATCGTCACGCTGGCGGGCATGCTGGTGTTCAAGGGCCTGGCCCTGGCCGTGCTCGAAGGCTCTTCGGTCGGCCCCTTCCCGGAAGATTTCCAGTTGCTCAGCACCGGCTTTATTCCGGACCCGTTTGCGGGTGAGACGCTGCGCATCACATCGCTCATTGCCGGCATTCTGATGGCCCTGGTGCTGCTGGTCAGCAAGGTGCGCGGACGCGCCGAGCGCGTCAAGCACGGCATGGAAAGCGAGCCTGCGATTTTGTTCATGGTGAAGAACCTGGTGTTCGCCGGCATGATCGCCGCGTTCGGCTACATGCTGGCCTCCTACAAGGGTCTGCCCAATGTGCTGATCGTCATGCTGCTCCTGATGCTGGTGTATGACTTTGTGACCTCGCGCACCACCGTGGGCCGTCGCATTTATGCGCTGGGCGGCAACGAAAAAGCGGCACGCCTCTCCGGCATCAAGACCGAGCGCCTGACCTTCTACACCTTCATCAACATGGGTGTGCTCTCGGCCCTGGCCGGTCTCATCTTTGCCGCGCGCCTGAACACCGCCACACCCAAGGCCGGACTCGGTTTTGAGCTGGACGTGATTGCCGCCTGCTTCATCGGTGGTGCCTCGGCTTCGGGCGGGGTCGGCAAGGTGCTGGGCGCGGTGATCGGCGCCTTCATCATGGGCGTGATGAACAACGGCATGTCCATCATGGGCATTGGCATTGACTACCAGCAGGTGATCAAGGGACTTGTCTTGTTGGCGGCGGTCTGTGTGGATGTCTACAACAAGAAGAAATAGTTTTCTTGGGTTTGGCGCGTCAGCTTGGGGATGGGTTGGCGGGCGTGGGTAATCAAAGGTATTGGAAGTCACTCGTGCAGCGCAAGCTGCTATTGGAAAACGCCCGCCTGAGCGCCGTCTCATTTCAAGACCACGCGGCAGCGGTGAATGTCATCGACTCGTTGTCGCGCCGCCAGCTCACAGAATCGGGGTGGACCGCGAGCCACCAGGTTTGCATCATGGGGTTTGGCTTCGGCTTGGCAAACGCTTGCGGTGTGAGTAGGGCTACACACCAGGCGGGATAGGGGTCGCGCACCGATTGGTATTGGATCCCTCCCACATGGGCCGCGCGGGCTGCTCGGGCAAAGGCCTGTGTGGCGCTGTAGTCGGTGGGGTGCAGCCATTTTGCGGCATCTGCACGGAACGGTTCCCGACGCAAGTCGACCAGCTGCGTGCTGACCTCCGCGCTAAAAGCGGTGTGCGCAACGGGCTCCAGCTTCTCCAAGGCTACGGCGTCTTTGAGAAACCTCCAGCGCCAGTAGCCCAGCTCGGCACCGGCGGTGCGCACCGACTCGGCACCATAGAACACGCCAGGGTCGCTTGTAGTCCGAAAACGCGAGCCGCCACGCGACGGGTAATAGCGAAACGGGGTTGCCAGCAGGTAGTCCAGCGCCAGGGTGCCGGCTGCTTGCACAGGTTTGTTGCCCTCCAGCAGGGTCTCCAACAGGTCTTGCTCTTCGGCGTTGTCCACCAGCTTCATGGTGGACGCCGTGTGCTGGGCTTCGACCATGCGCCACACCGACCCCGCCCAGGCAAACGCGTCAGACGAGAGCACGGCTGGCGTCAAGGTATTGGACGACACGCACCAGGCCTTCGGTGTTGCGAATCAGCGCGATGGGCTTGGCATTCAGACCCAGGTTGTCGCTGCCAAGCCATTTGCGGGCAGTGGCTTCGTCACCCACGATGGAGTCCAGCGAGCGGAAAACGCGTACAAAGAGCAAGGCAAAGTCCCACTCCTTGCGGTTGGGATCCAGCAGGTAGGTACCGTTGTAGAGCCGCGTGATGGTGGGTGGGCTGACGCCCAGCACCCTGGCCAGCAAGGATTTGGAAACGTCCAGCCGCTCAGCGGCGCGCGCCACCGCCTTGCTGAGTACAACGGCGGCTTGCGGCTTGGGTGTGGCTGGGCGGGCAATGGCGGTCATGGCAAAACTCATTTTCAATGGAAATAATACATTACCATAATTTCCAAGGGAAGTACTTTTGTTTCGCAGGACGAACCCCAATGGGGCTCGGGAGGCCAAGCCCATCCTGGCAGGCAGCCTATTGCATCGAGCTAAAACCAAACAGGTTGCTCTCTGTGTCTTCACACAGCGTCACCCAGCCAAATTCTCCGATGGAAAACTTGGGCCTTACGACCTTTCCTCCCGCTGCGGCGACGCGTGATTCCTCTGTCGCGCAATCTTCCACACTGAAGTACACCAGGGTGCCGCCTGCGCCCGGACGCGCATAGATCGACTTCACCAACGCACCTCCGGCACCATAGACACCCATGTCGGTTGGAAAACTCATCATCTGGGTTTCGCCGGTCGGGTCGCCAATGGGCTCCAGCTTTTGTTGCAGCACACTTTCATAAAAAGTGACGGCCCTGCCCATATCACTGACGTAGATATCAAACCAACCGATTGCATTCGACTTTGCCATGTGGCACTCCTTTGTTGATGAAGAAGCGCTCAGTTTAGGAATCGGTCAGGTGTTCGTATTGTGTAAATCAGACATCAAACTTGTCGATGTATTTCGCGGGGGTGTAGCCGGTGACTTTTCGAAAAGAATGGATGTAGTGCGACTGGTCGGCATACAAGTCCAGATAGTGCTGCTTGAATGATTGTTGGATGCGCAAGACCTTAAGCAGGTCATGCGGGGAAAAGCCCGTTGTTTGTTTCAGCGTGCGCTGCAGTTGGCGCGGTGAGATGCACGCAACCGCTGCCATGTCCGCCACGGTACGCATGTCGTCAAGTTGCGCCAAAATTCTTTCGGTGATGGGGTTGCTCACCACCAGTTTGGCATCAATAAACCATTGCACCAACCCTGACAAGACGTCCTGCTTGGCTGAAAAATCCCGCAGCGCGAGCTCCCTGTTTGTGGCGACCAGTGGCAGTACCCCTGTATAAGGAGTGCCGACAAATTGATCAGCAATTTCTTGCGGATTACCCTGCCACACGCCCGGCAGCAGTTGTATGCCGACATAGTGGAACGACTTTCCGAGATTGAGCACTTCATAAGTTGTGCGCAATGCGGTGACCCCGGCAATGTCGGTGTCCGCCTCGTTGAACAAGATGTTTACACAGGCGTCTGGCAGGGCGTGGAGACAAAAATCGTCTGCAAGGGTGCTCTCTGTTTTGAGCTCCCAGTAACAATGCACCAAGCCGGACAAATGTGCAGGGGACTTCGCCACCGCATAGCGAACGGAGCGCGCGGTTTTGTCGATGCCGTCTTGAATCGGGTCGTACATATCTGGCTAATAGTTCAAAAATAAATGGTTTGCGAGGCTCGCGCGGAAGCCACCGTATAGCGCCTCTATAGATCCACTTTGGCATCTGCGAACTGTTGGTTCATTCGCTTGAGGCCAGCAAGACACGCAGCGCCACGGTGGCCCTTCAGCGGTGGTCCGCATGGGCCCGGAATCAACCTCTTGTACCGCAGCGCCCGAAGTCGGACTGAGTGCGCCCGCAGCCCGTCATTTTTGACTGTTCAAGAGCCAGCGCGCGCGTTGCTCACACCCTGCGTGTGCGCACCGCTGCTGCCAACTGCTCCAGCACCGGCACGGTCTGCGCCATGCTGATGCAGGCATCGGTCACCGACACACCGTGCTTGAGCGGCACGCCGGGTGTGATGTCCTGGCGCCCTTCTTCCAGATGGCTCTCGATCATGATGCCGGTGATGCGCTTATCACCGGCGGCAATTTGCGCCGCCACATCCTCTGCCACCACGATCTGGCGCTGGTGCTGCTTGCTGCTGTTGGCGTGGCTCACATCCACCATCACCTGCTCTCTCAACCCCGCGCCCTTGAGCAGCGCGCAGGCCGCATCGACATCGGCCTTCGCATAATTGGTTTGCTTGCCGCCGCGCAGAATCACATGGCAGTCGTGGTTACCACGGGTCTCGAAAATCGCCACCTGGCCCATCTTGGTCATGCCCATGAAGGCGTGCGAAGCCTGTGCCGCCTGGATCGCATCGCTGGCCACCTTCAGGCCGCCATCCGTGCCGTTCTTGAAGCCCACCGGGCAGGACAGGCCGCTGGCCAGTTGACGATGGCTCTGGCTCTCGGTGGTGCGCGCGCCTATGGCGCCCCAGCTCACCAGCTCGCTGATGAACTGCGGGCTCAGCAGGTCCAGAAACTCGGTGGCCACGGGCAGGCCGAGTTCCAGAATCTCTAGCATCAGCTTGCGTGCCATTTCCAGGCCCTGGTTGATGGCAAAGCTGCCGTCCAGATGCGGGTCGTTGATATAGCCCTTCCAGCCCACGGTGGTGCGCGGCTTCTCGAAGTACACGCGCATCACGACCAGCAGATCGTCCTTCAGCGCATCCGCCTGCACCTTGAGTTGGCGCGCATATTCCATGGCCTGCGCGTGGTCGTGGATGGAGCAGGGGCCCACCACCACGATCAGCCGGTCGTCCACGCCATGCAGCACGCGCGAAATGGCGGCACGGCTGCTCTCCACTAGAGACTGCGCGGCCTGCGGCACCGGCAGTTTTTCCTCCAGCAGCGCGGGCGTGATCAGGGGCCGCACGGCTCCGATGCGCGTGTCATCAATGCGGGTGGAGTCGTGGGTGGTGAGGGGGGCGGCAACAGTGGAGGTCATATGGCCAATTTTAAGGCGCCAAGGGCTTGGCCCCGAACAAATCCCGATGCCCGGGATTTCAATTGCCGTCAGCATGGACCCCGTCAGCAACAACGCAACGAAAGATCAGTATGAACAAGACCCGACTCGAAGCCTTTAGCGATGGCGTGATCGCCATCATCATCACCATCATGGTGCTGGAAATCAAGGTGCCGCATGGCGAGCACATGGCCGACCTGCTGCCGCTGTGGCCCGTCTTCCTGAGCTACCTGCTGAGCTTTGTCAATGTGGGCACTTACTGGGTTAACCACCACCACATGCTGCATGCCACCAAGCATGTCAACGGCCCCATTCTGTGGACCAATATGAACCTGCTGTTCTGGCTCTCGCTGATGCCGCTTACCACCGGCTGGATGGGTGAAAACCATTTCGCCGCCACTCCCATGGCGCTGTATGCGCTGGACCTGTGCCTGTGTGGCCTGAGCTATTTACTGTTGCAGCAGCAGATCATCCGGGCGCATGGCAAGGACTCGGTTCTGTCCCACGCGATTGGCAAAGACACCAAGGGCAAAGTGTCCATGGCGGGCTATGTGCTCGCGGTTCCCCTGGCCATGTTGGGCATGACGGCAGTGGCCGGCAGCATCATGATTGCCATCGCCTGCATGTGGTTGATTCCCGACCGCCGCATTGAGCGCAAGCTCGTTAGCGAATAGCCCAGCGATCAGACTCTTGCGCCAGGCCGCAGCGCTTCATTGCCGCAGCGGCTTTTCCTTGCGGTCGTCGCTGGGCGCAATCGCATAGTGGCGCCGGTAGGCGCGCGAAAACGCCGAAGCCGAGGCAAAGCCGCAGGCCAGCCCCACCTCAATCACGCCCATGCTGCTCTGGCGCAGCAAGTGCCGCGCGCGCTCCAACCGTAGGCGCAAATAAAACTGCAAGGGGCTGACCCCCAGATGGTCCTGAAACAGGCGCTCCAACTGGCGCCGTGTGACCGCAATCTGCTCGGCCAGTGTGTCGCTGGACCAGGGCGTTTCCAGTTGCTGCTCCATGCGCTCAATCACCTGCACCACCTTGGCGTTGTGCACCTTGTAGCGCGCCGAGATTTGCAGACGCTGGTGGTCGGCGCGGTCGCGTACCCAGCCGCTGACCAGTTGCTCGGACACCTGCAGTGCCAGCGTGTTGCCGTGGTCGCGGCTGATCACTTCGAGCATCAGGTCCACGCTGGCCATGGCGCCGGCCGAGGTCATCAGTGCGGGTGACAGGGTGAAGCGCAGCTCGCCCTGCACGTGGATCAATGGGTAGCGCTCCTGAAAGGCCGGCACCGCCTCCCAATGCAGGGTGACGCGCTCGCCCCGGATCAATCCGGCCTCGGCCAGCACAAAGCAGCCGGTGTCGATGGCGCCCAGGCTGGCGCCCTGCTGCACACGCTGTTGCAACTGGCGCGCGAGTGCGGGTGTGAAATGCTGCAGCGGGTTGAAGCTGGCAATGGCAAACACCACGCTGGCATGGCTGGGGTCTGCGAGGCGGGCTTGCGGGTGCAGGTCTATGCCGTTGCTGGCCGTCACCGGCAGGCCATCGGCCGAGACCATGCGCCACTGGTAGGCGCCGGGCTTGAAGCGGTTGGCCATGCGCAGCGGCTCCACCAGCGCGGCAAAGCCGATGAAAGAGAACTCGGGCAACAGCAGAAAATCAAAGACTTGGGCGTTCATGCGCCCGAGTAGGCCATGCTTCGCGCCACTTTGTCCACGCTGCAGCGGCGTGGTGTGCCTTGGCTCAGGCGGGGTGGTTTTTCCGTGCCTGGGGCGTCTGCTGGGGTGTCGCAATCACCGGTGTGCCCAGGGCCGAGAACAGGTCCTTCGGGTCGGCCAGCGCGGGGATCAAGGGCAGCGGCTCGCCAATGCCCAACGCGATGGATTGCTCGCGCATGAAGCGCAGCGCCGAATAGTCTTCCAGCGCAAAACCCACCGAATCAAACACAGTCACTTGTTCTGCCGAGCAGCGACCGTCGGCCGTGCCGTTCAGCACCTGCCACAGCTCGGTCACGGGGAAGTCGGCCGGCATTTGCTGCACGTCGCCTTCCACGCGGGACTGCGGTGCGTACTCCACAAACACCGGGCCCATGCGCAGCACATCGGCATGCAACTCGGTCTTGCCGGGGCAGTCGCCCCCCACGCCGTTGATGTGCATGCCGGGGGTCACCATACCGGGAGTGATGATGGTGGCTTGGGTTTTGTCGGCGGTCACCGTGGTGATGATGTCGGCACCGCGGGCGGCGTCAGCGGCGCTGCTGCACTTCACCAGGCGCAGCGTGGTGCCGGCCAGATTTCGCATCAGCTTGGCGGTGGCCGCTTCGTCAATGTCATACAGGCGCAGCTCTTCAATGCCCATCAGGTAATGGAAAGCCAGGGCCTGGAATTCGCTTTGCGAGCCGTTACCGATCAGCGCCATGACGCGGCTGTCCGGGCGGGCCAAAGCCTGGGCAGCCATGACCGAAGTGGCGGCGGTGCGCAGCGCGGTGGTCAGTGTGAGTTCGCTCACCAGCAGCGGGGTGCCCGTGTCCACGTCAGCCAGCACGCCAAACGCCATCACCGTGGACAGGCCGCGCAGCGTGTTGCCGGGGTGGCCGTTGACGTACTTGAAGGTGTAGGTCTTGGCATCGGCAATCGGCATCAACTCGATCACGCCATTGGCCGAATGGCTGGCCACGCGGGCCGTTTTGTCAAATTCGCTCCAGCGCAGAAAGTCGGCACGCATCGCCTCCACCATGCCGGCAAAGATGTTCGCCAGGCCACGCGTCTGCACGATCTCGGCGACATGCTGCGGGCTCAGGAAAGCGGTGTGGATGTGTCGGGTGGTGCGGGTCAGAAAGTTCATGGTGTCACTCCTCGTGTATGGTTTGAAAGAAGTGTCGCGCCCGGCGGTGTGAATGAAAATAGTCAACTATGTATATAAAACGGCAATACTTTGCCAAAATGGCAACAGTGATTGACGAAATGCACAAAGAGGACATGCCGTGGATGCAACCGACAAGGAACTGATCGCCCTGCTGCGGCAAAACGCCCGCATGAACGTGGCCGACCTGGCGCACAAGCTCAAGGTCTCGCGCGGCACCGTCACCAACCACCTGCGCAAGCTGGAAGACAGCGGCGTCATCCACGGCTACACCGTGCGCCTGCGCCCCGATGCGGAGACCGAGCGCATACGCGCCTGGATGGGCGTGATGGTGGAGGGCAACCAGACCCGGCTGGTGATCAGCAGCCTGCTGGGTGAGCCGGGGGTGTCCGAGCTGCACGACACCAACGGGCGCTGGGATTTGCTGGCAGCGCTGGAGGCGCGCAGCATGACCGAGCTGTCTGAAATTCTGGAGCGCATCCGCCTGATCAGCGGCATTCGCAGCACCGAGACCAACATCCACCTGGCCACTTACCGTTAACCTGCCCCGCAACGCAGGGAGCCACCTTCAATGAGCTAACAGGGAAAATCCTGGGGTCAACAAGGGGGCTGCCAAGCCGAAAAAATGCAGCCCTTTGCCAGCTGCATCCGCTACCTCTGCGACGACGCCACCGCCATGCGCCAGCCGGAATACCCAGGGAGTGGACGGTGGTGCGCAACACCTACATTTTCAGCAATTTCCAGATGCTCACGGCGACCAAGAATGAGGCTTCGTCAGGAGATGTCACCTGATGGGCCGCCCGCCGGAATCTCAGGGGGTGACACCACGTCGCAGGGACGGGATTTTTTGATTTTGCTGCCGACCGTGGGGTCCAGGTTGACCAGCCAGATATCGCCGTGCTTCACCACGCGAGGTCCGCATCCGCGTCGTTGGCAACAATGTTTTTACATAAAGGCAGACTGTGACAAACACCTGCTCGCAGATTTGGCTCACACCGTTTGGGCATGAATAAAGGTAGGCTCAATACCCGACGAAGTTGCGCGCAATTTTGAATGGGACGCGCAGAGACGGCCGTTGGAGGCCAGGGCTAACGGTCCTGAGGTCGTCATGAGGAACTTCAGCTTTTGGCCCATGAGCAGTCACAGGATTTGATCGCCCGTACTGTCCCAAAGGGCTGCTTGCTGACATTCGGAATGTCAGAAATAGGGTCGCCCAGTTCAACGCCAAACTGGAGCCGATTCTTGCATTCGGCATAGTGCTCAAAGTGGTCTTAGACTGCGTTCAAGGCGTCATTCCCGCATGCCCTTTCCTGCGGTTGCCATAGGGTTTGTCCTAATAACGAAGTCAAATGTAATCAATTACATTTGACTTCAGCGCTACGGCGCCTTTGTTTTTCTAATAAATGTAATCGATAACATTTTTGAAATAAGCTCAACTTTTTCAAGAAAACTTTTCAAGGAATACGGACATGGCTAAACACAAGCTGGCATACCAGACCAACTGCTGGGGCCCTATGGGGGGCGACGCCGTGGGCGTGACCTCCAACACGCGCCTGACTTATCGCACCTTTGCCGACATGGAGCTGGCTATTCGGGAAATCGGTGAGTTGGGTTACGACGGCATCGAAATGTTCGATGCGAACCTGATGGACTACGAAGGCCGCTATGGCGATCTGCAGAAAGTACTCGACACCTCCGGTGTGCAGATGATCTCGGTCTACAGTGGCGCCAATCTCATATACCCCGACCTGCTGCCTGACGAACTCGCCAAGATTGAGCGCGTGGCTGCGGCTGCAGCCCAGGTGGGCACCGAGTTTCTGGTGGTCGGTGGCGGCGCTACCCGCGCCATGGGTGTGCAAGCCGGTGACTACGAACTGCTGGCACGCGGTCTAGATCAGGTGGAAGCAGCTGCTCGGAAGCATGGACTCACAGCCTTGTACCACCCGCACCTGAGCACAATGATCGAAACACCCGAGCAGGTTCAAAAGATATTCAGCATGACAGGCATTGGCTTCTGTCCCGATACCGCGCACCTGTGCGCCGGTGGCGCAAAGGTACCTGAACTACTGCACAGCCTGAAGGAGCGAATCGCCTTCGTGCACCTCAAAGGCTGGCAGGCAAATCCATTCAAGTTCACCCCTCTGGACGAGGGCGACTTGAATATCTCCGATGTACTCAAAGGACTGCAGGCCGATGGGTACACAGGATGGATGGCCACCGAGCTCGATGCTTGGCATGACCCCAAGGACGGCGCACGTCGCAGCCTTGCGTTTTTGCGCAATCACCTCGCGGCCTGATTCGTACGACGAAAACATCAACCCCTTGCCACTGCGGACGCGAAAGCATCCGTATAAATTTTTTGGAGACACCTATGCTGATATCCCTCAAAACCAAAGTTGCCGCTGCAGTCTGCATCGGTTTCGCCACCATGGCTCTGGCCGCTGACCCTGCGGCCGAACTAGCGAAACTCAGTACGCAGGTACTGAGCCTGGGCCCCAATGGCGAGAAGCCCGAGCCTGCCTCGGTCGTGAAACTGAGCGCCGCCGAGCTGGAGAAAATTAAGGGCATGAACGCAAGCGCCGCCATTGTGCTGCACTACAGTGGCAATGACTGGTCGCAGGCCCAGATCGCCGGTTTGAAAGCGCAATTCGCTGCCATGAAAATCAAGGTTATTGCCACGACCGACGCTGGCTTCAAGCCTGAAAAGCAGGTAGCGGATCTGGAGACGGTGCTGGCCCAGAAGCCCAACATCATCATCTCCATTCCTGCGGACCCTGTGTCTACCGCATCTGCTTACGCCAAAGCTGCAGCCGCCGGTGTGAAGATGGTCTTTATGGACAACGTTCCCAAGGGCCTGAAAGCCGGCAAGGACTACGTGAGCGTGGTGTCTGCCGACAACTACGGCAATGGCGTGGCGGCAGCGCACTTGATGGCAGCGTCGCTCAAGGGTGAGGGCGAAATTGGCATCGTATTCCACGCAGCTGATTTCTTCGTGACCCGCCAGCGCTATGACGCCTTCAAAAAGACTATTCAGGACAACTACCCCAAGATCCACATCGCTGCCGAACAAGGCATTGGTGGCCCGGACTTTACCGGTGACGCCGAGAAGGCTGCTGGAGCCATGTTGACTAAAAACCGCAAGATCAAGGGCATCTGGGCGGTGTGGGATGTGCCGGCTGAAGGCGTGATGGCTGCAGCACGTGCAGCAGGACGTGACGATCTCATCATTACCACGGTGGATCTGGGCCAGAACGTGGCCATCTCCATAGCCAAAAACGGCTTCGTAAAGGGTTTGGGTGCGCAGCGACCCTATGACCAGGGCGTGACTGAAGCGCTTTTAGCGGGCTATGGCCTGTTGGGAAAACCCGCCCCCGAATACGTGGCCCTTCCTGCGTTGCCGGTCAACCGCGCCAATCTGCTCGATGCCTGGAAAGCGGTGTACCACACCGATGCACCAGCCTCCGTGAGCAGCAGCCTGAAGTAATCCATCGAAGAAAACTGCGCCAGCGTAGTGCTGGCGCCCCCCTGTATTGGAGTGAAAAAAATGAGCAAGACTTACAACATAGCCATGATTGGTGGCGGCTTTATGGGCAAGGCACACGCAGCAGCCTATGCCGCGATGCCCATGTTTTTCTGGCCTGCGCCGGGAATCCCGCACCGCAAGGTACTGGTGGACTTGAACGCCGCATCTGCCGAAGAGGGCCGCAAACGATTTGGCTTTGAAGAGGCATCAACCGACTGGCGCGCCGTCGTGGCACGCCCCGATATTGACATTGTCGACATCGTCACCCCCAACGACAGCCACGCCGAAATCGCCATCGCGGCTGCAAAGGCCGGTAAGCACGTCATCTGCGAAAAGCCCCTTGCACGTACCATGGAAGAAGCCAAGGCCATGCTCGATGCCGTACAAGCCGCCAAAGTCATTCATATGGTGGCCTTCAACTACCGTCGCACACCGGCAGTGGCCCTGGCTCGCAAGTACATCGAAGAGGGTCGCATCGGTCGGATACTCAACTTCCGCGGCACCTATTTGCAGGACTGGAGTGCGGATTCCAATGGCCCGTTGTCCTGGCGCTTCAGCAAGAAGATTGCAGGCTCTGGCGCCGTGGGGGACATCGGTACACACGTGGTGGACATGGCGCGCTATCTGGTGGGCGAAGTGGCTTCCGTCAATGCCATGACCCAAACCTACATCAAGACCAGACCGCTACAAAGCGGTGGAGTGGATAAGCTCGGTGCGTCAGACAAGTCCGGTACCGGCGAGCGCGGTGAAGTGGATGTGGACGATGAAGTGCTGACCATGATGCGTTTCGAGAATGGTGCCATTGGCTCCCTTGAAGCTACCCGCAATGCCTACGGGCGCAACAACTACCTGACTTTCGAAATCCATGGCGACAAGGGCTCCATCCTGTTCAACTACGAACGCCGCGATGAGCTGCAGGTGATGTTCGCCGACGACCCGGCAGACGCACGTGGCTTTCGTACGGTGTACACCGGACCGGCACACCCCTATGGCGAAGGTCTGTGGCCCATACCCGGTCTGGGCATTGGCTACACCGAAACCAAGATCGTGGAGTGCTACGACTTCTTCAAGGCCATTGCCAGCGGCGTGCAGCCTTCGCCCAATTTTGTAGATGGCTACATTACGGAATGCATTGCTGACGCCATTCTGAAGTCGGCCGAAACCGGCAACTGGACGGAGGTCCGCAAGTGACGGACTCTGCCCCGCAATCTGTTGCGGTGCGTATGACGGCTGTCTCCAAATCCTTTGGAGGGAACCGCGCTCTGGACAAGGTCAATCTGGAAATCCACGCCGGGGAAGTGCACGCGTTGCTGGGCGGAAACGGAGCAGGCAAGTCCACCATTCTCAAAATCCTCAACGGCGTGCACGTGCCGGACGGTGGCAGCATTGAAGTTGACGGTGTGCCTTTGACCGAACACTCTCCGCACGCTTCACGGCGTGCCGGTATCACCATGATTTTCCAGGAGATGAGTCTGATTCCCACGCTGAGCGTGGCGCAGAACATTTTCCTGACGCATGAAATACGTGACGGGATGGGCCTGATTGATGACGCAGCAGCGGAAAACCATGCGCGTGCGCTGTTTGAGGAACTCGGCGTGGACATCAATCCCAGGAGTCTGGTGGAAGAGCTGAGCGCGGGACAGCAACAACTCACAGAAATTGTGAAGGCCACCTCGCGCCAAGCCAAAGTGTTGATCCTTGACGAGCCGAGTACGGCCCTTTCGAACAACGATGTGGAGCGTCTATTCGCCTTCATCAAAAAGTTGAAGTCCCAAGGGGTTGCGATTGTGTATGTATCCCACCGCATGGACGAAATCTTTCGTATCGCGGACGTCATTACCATCCTGCGTGACGGTAAGCATGTGGTGACGGGCCCAGTAGATGACTTCACCATGCACTCCGTGGTGGAGCATATTGTGGGCAAGGGCTCCAGTAAGGGCAGTGGATTTCACGGCATTGAGCGGCATCCTAACCAGCGCTCTGACGCACTGGTGGAGTTGCGCAATGTGAGCGGAGCGCTAAAGCCGCGCAACATCAACCTCACGCTGTACCGCGGTGAGGTGGTGGGTGTGGCGGGCCTGCTGGGCAGTGGGCGCAGCGCACTGGCGCGCATCATCTGCGGCATCGATCCCATCGTCTCGGGCGAAATGCGCATCGCAGGCAATGTCGTGAAAATGCGCAATCCCCGCGATGCGATTGCCAACAAAATCGCACTGATCCCCGAAGATCGCCGCCGCCAGGGCTTTGTCGCCGATCACAGCCTAGCCGACAACATTTGCCTGCCGGTGCTTGACAAATTCAGCCGCTTCTCCTGGATCAAGTCCGACAGTGCACGCCAGCTGGCCGACGAGCTGATCAAACGCCTGCGCGTCAAAACGGAGTCCGCCGACAACGCCGTGAGCACCCTGTCGGGGGGCAATGCGCAAAAGGTGGTAATCGCCAAATGGCTGGCCACCGAACCTGAACTGCTGGTGCTGGATGAGCCTACTGCCGGTATCGATATCGGAAGCAAGGCCGAAATCGTGACACTGATCCGTGACCTAGCGCGTCAGGGCAAGGCAGTGCTGATTGTTGCGTCCGAGCTGGCCGAACTACTGGTGGCCAGTGACCGCATCATTGTCATGTCCGACGGCGTGCTGGTGCAGGACATGCCTCGCGCCGCGCTAGATGCTGGTGCAGAACACATTGAAGACCCCACCGACCGGCTACAAATAGCCGAGCAAGCACTCCAATTGGCTATTCAGACCCGAGGAACACCATGAAAACCGCAATCACGAATACAGCGGCCACCGCGCCGAGAATGCCTTCTGCATTCCGCCACTTTGCCACGAACTGGCGACAGAACATTATCTATTTCGGCTTCTGCGCCATCTTTGTCATCTTCTCGCTGACATTGAGCGAGCGGGGCTTTCTGGATGTGAACAACCTGCTCAACATCGTTCGCCAAACCGCAATGATCGCCATTATGGCCACGGCCATGACCTTTGTCCTGTGCGCTGGTGAGATCGACCTGTCGGTTGGAGCCGTTGCTGGTCTCGTGTCGGTAACCACAGCCATGTCCATTGCCGCGGGTGGACCCGCACTGGGCGTTGGAGTAGGTATTGCTACCGGGCTGGCGGTAGGTCTGGTGAATGCAGCCCTGACCACGCGCTTAGGTATTCCGTCATTTCTCACCACATTGGCCATGATGGGCATTACCAAAGGCGTTGCCATGTGGATCAGCGGCACCGGTGCCATTCCCATCTTGAACGATGGCTATTCCTATGTCTTCGGCGGTGGCAACCTGGGCCCTGTGCCGGTATTGATGGTGTGGATTGTGGTAGCCGGTTTTGCTGGACATATGGCCCTGCGCAAGACAACATTTGGACGCCGAGTGCTGGCTACTGGTGGTAACGCCACGGCAGCACACTACACCGGTGTGGATACCAAGAGCATACGCACCAAAGTGCTGTTGGTTTCCAGTATGGCCGCAGCCGTGGCTGGCATGCTCTACGCGGGTCGCCTGCAATCGGGTCGCTTCCAACTGGGTGAGGGCGACGAGCTGTCCGTCATTGCTGCCGCCGTGCTGGGGGGAACCAGCCTGTTTGGCGGCAAGGGTACGGTGATAGGTTCCATCATGGGCGCGCTGATGATCGGGCTGATCAACAATGGTTTGCTGCTCATGGGTCTGGAATTTAGCCAACAATTGATTGCGCGCGGAGCCATCATCATCATTGCCGTGGCGATCAGCCAGGTTCGCAAGTAAGCCGGATTGCAGTCCAAGGTCTCTACCAAGAAAAATTTTCACAGACCTGTCGCACCGCTCTACACAAGGAACACCATGAACGACCATTTCACCCCCGGCTGCACAATCACCGGCACCATCTACGGGCGCCCCGAAAAGCGTGAGGAACTAATTGCGCTGATGCGTTCGTTCGTAGCGCCCACGCGAGCCGAAGCTGGTTGCGTCGAGTACCAATTTCACGAATGCAATGACGAGCCAAACACCTTCATGTTTTACGAAAACTGGGTCAATCAGGAAGCATTGGACCTGCACCTGGGCATGCCCTATATTCGCCCCATCTTCGAGCGCCATGACGAGTTGTTGGCAGCACCACCGGTGCTCAAAAAATATACGCATCTGGCGCCTTACCAGGTCGTGCGCGGAGTGAGTGATGACTGAATCCGCAAACCTCAGCGTCTCAGTTCAGGACATTGCCGAGCGGGCCGGTGTGTCAACTGCAACAGTTTCACGCGTACTCAACCAAAGTGAGTTGGTGCGACCCAAAACCCGCGCCAAAGTGGAGGCGGTTATTGCAGAGTTCGGTTACCAGCCCAATGCGCTGGCACGCAATCTGCGCACCGCCGAGAGTCGCATGTTGCTGACCATGGTGCCGGACTTTGGCAACCCGTTTTATGCCGAAATCGTGCGCGGCATTGACGCCTATGCACGAAGCAAGGGCTACCATGTGTTGTTATGCGACACAGGTGCCAACGCTTCAGAAGAGGGAACCTATTTCGATATGGTGCGCCACCGGCTGGCTGATGGTGCCATCTGCCTGGACCCGGATTCGATACAGCATGCGATGTCTGCTGAGATGAAAGGTCTGAACTGGGTAGCGTGCTGTGAATACGATCCGGATGCAAACATTCCCTATGTAGGAATTGACAACGAAAAGGCCGCATTTGACGCAGTGACTTACCTCATTGGGCAGGGTTGCAAAAACATCGCGTTAATAAACAGCGATGAGCGTTATCGCTATGCACGCGACCGCAACAAGGGCTACGAAGCAGCGCTCTCCAAGGCAGGCTTGAAGAAAATGCAACAGAAGTTCACCCGAGGCCTTGAGTTTGAGAACGGCTACAGGGCAGCCACCGAACTTCTAAAAGGCGGCCGCAAGCCCGATGCCATTTTTGCGGTGTCTGACACGCTGGCGATTGGAGCAATGCGTGCCGTGCGAGACGCCGGACTGTCAGTGCCACATGACGTGCGCGTGATGGGCTTTGACAACATCCCCATCGGAACCATCATGGAGCCGCAGCTCTCCACGGTTGCCCAACCGATGCGCGAACTGGGCGAGACGGCTGCACGTCTGCTGATAGACCGGCTGCGCAACCCTCTAGCCAAAACGGGCGGTATCTTGCTCAAGCATGAGTTGGTGCTGCGCCAATCAGCCTGAACGCCGCACAAGCAACGAAAGACACTATGAGAACCATACAAGGACCCGGCCTGTTCCTGGCCCAGTTCTGCGGGAGCAAGCAACCGTTTGACACGCTGGAAAACATGGCCTGCTGGGCGGCATCGCTGGGCTATCGCGGAGTCCAGATTCCCACCACTAATCCGGACATCTTCGATTTGGAGATAGCGGCAGTCAGTCAGACCTATTGTGACGACATCATTGGCATGCTGGACTCTCACGGCATGGTCGCCACCGAGCTTTCTACCCATCTTCAGGGTCAACAAGTCGCCGTTCATCCGGCCTATGAAAGTCTTTTCGATGGCTTCGCTCCCCTTGCGTTGCGCGGCAGGGGTGCTGCCAAGCAGGAGTGGGCGGTTCAGCAAATGCTTTTGGCGGCTAAAGCCTCGCAGCGTATGGGCCTGCGGGCGCATGCCACCTTTTCGGGCGCCTTGGCTTGGCCATACCTGTACCCCTGGCCCCAGCGCCCCAGCGGTTTGGTGGAACTGGCTTTTGAAGAATTGGCGCGCCGCTGGCTACCGATTCTCAATGCCTTTGATGAAGCCGGCGTCGACGTTTGCTACGAGTTGCATCCGGGGGAAGACTTATTCGATGGCGTCACGTTTGAACGCTTTCTGGATGCTACGCATAACCACCCCCGTGTCAACATTCTCTACGACCCCAGCCACTTCCTGTTGCAGCAGCTCGACTACCTCGCCTTCATCGACATCTACCACGAGCGCATTCGCGCCTTTCATGTGAAGGACGCTGAGTTCAAGGGCAATGGACGACAGGGTGTGTATGGCGGTTTTGAGGGCTGGTTGCAGCGCGCCGGACGCTTCCGTTCACTCGGAGATGGTCAGGTGGCGTTTGGTGAAATTTTCTCCAAGTTGGCCCAGTACGACTACGCAGGTTGGGCTGTACTGGAATGGGAATGCTGCTTGAAGAACGCTGAAGATGGCGCACGGGAAGGTGCACAGTTCATCAACAAACACATCATTCGTGTGGCAGACCGTGCCTTTGATGACTTTGCATCCGCTGGTGCGAACCGCCAACAGCTCGCCAACCTGATGGGCTTTGACGCACCCACTTTAGCCATAGCCCCATGAGCCGCCGCATTCGCTTAGGCATGGTCGGTGGTGGCGAGGGCAGCTTTATTGGTGCTGCGCACCGCGTGGCTGCGCGCATGGACGACGGCTATGAATTGGTGGCCGCAGCGCTGTCATCCAACCCGGCGCGCGCCCAAATTAGTGGCGCCGCCTTGCATCTCGCTCCGGAGCGTTGCTACGCGGATTATCGTGAGATGGCCAAGGCGGAGCGGGCCCGTTCTGACGGTATTGATGTGGTGGCCATCGTCACACCCAATTATTTGCATGTGCCCGTGGCCCGATGCTTTTTGGAGCAGGGCATCCACGTCATCTGCGATAAGCCGCTGGGTATTTCAGTTGCGGAGGTGGAAGACTTACGCCAGCAGGTGCAACGCAGTGGCCTGATGTTTATGGTTACCCATACTTACAGCGGTTACCCCATGGTGCGCCATGCCCGTGAATTGGTGCAGCAAGGCGCCGTTGGCGATGTGCGGGTGGTACAGGTTGAGTACGCGCAGGATTGGCTCGCGGAGCCGCTGGAGTTGACCGGTCACAAACAGGCTTCCTGGCGTTCCAACCCCGCACTCGCAGGCCCGGCCGGTGCATTGGGTGACATTGGAACCCATGCGTTTCACTTGGCGGAGTATGTCACGGGGCTTCGCACAGAAGCACTGTGTGCCGGACTGAACACTTTTGTGCCAGGGCGCACGCTCGATGATGATGTACAGGTTATGCTGCGTTTTCAAGGCGGCGCGCGTGGCATGTTGTGGGCCAGCCAGGTGGCCGTTGGCAATAGCAACCGGCTTCAGTTGCGCATCTATGGCAGTAAGGGTGGTTTGCATTTTGACCACGCCAAGCAAGACCAATTGGTTTTTTCAAAACTCGGCACACCAGAGCAAACCATTTACCGTGGAAGCGTAGCTGCTGAAAGCGCGGCCGCTGCCGCCACGCGCTTGCCGCCCGGCCACCCAGAAGGTTACTTTGAGGCCTTTGCCAACCTCTACCGTGAGTTCGCCGCGAGTTGGCAGCAACACCAGTCGAGTTCGTCCCAAACTACAAACTACCCAAACATTGCGGACGGTTGCCGTGGCATGGTATTCATCGAATCGACCTTGAAGAGCAGTGTTGCGGGCAGCGTCTGGGTCAAGTTATGAAGACTGCTCAATGGTCGATTCGTGCACGATTAGAGTCATATTGGGATGAATTCATTTGATTGGAATTTTTTTGGTTACTTCGTTCTTTGAAATATTTCCGTAAGTCAGTCCGGAAATCTGCAAATAGTGTTGCCGAATAGGCGCCGGTAATTCGTTGGGCACTATGTCGGTAGCCAGCTTGTAGAAGTCACATAGAAGTTCAATTTCTGGTACCTCTCTTGGTCTAGCCGGGTGCCTATTTGCATGAACTTGTATTCAATCAGCTGACCGTCTCTCGCCAGGGGCAAATGTCAGGTATCGGGCTAGCAGGCTGAACTGCTTTATGACAGCTAACGCGGCAGTCCTGCCGACCACTTTACCGTCGCGTATGGCCGCAACTGGCCCTGAAGCTGAAGTTCCTCCAAGCGACTTCATGCCCGTTAGCACTGGCCTCCAGCGGCCGTCTCTGCGCGTTCAAATCAAAGTTGCGCGCAACTTCGTCAGGTCTTGAGCCTCACTTTGTTCCAGGGCGGCCTCAAGTTTGGACGCTGAGCGGCGTATTTGTATTAGCGCCGCTACTGCAGCGCCAAAGCCGTGCATCCCTGTTTGCAAGAGACCAGGCCGCGCGCACACTGCGCAATTCCAACCAACAACGCAGGAGCACAGCATGCGCATCGGCCTACCCAAGGAAATCAAGAACCACGAATACCGCGTCGGCCTCACCCCCGCCAGTGTGCGTGAGCTCACCGCCCACGGCCACGCGGTGCTGGTGCAGACGGGTGCCGGTGCCGACATTGGTCTGACGGATGCGCAATACGTAGCCGCCGGTGCCACGCTGGCCGCCACGGCTGCCGAGGTGTTCGCAGCGTCCGAGATGATCGTCAAGGTCAAGGAGCCGCAGCCGCAGGAATGCGCCATGCTGCGAGCCGGCCAGATTCTCTACACCTACCTGCACCTGGCGCCGGACCCCGAGCAGACCGAGGCGCTGATTAAATCCGGCGCCATCTGCATCGCCTATGAAACCATTACCGGAGCCGGCGGCGGCCTGCCCCTCTTGGCCCCCATGAGCGAAGTGGCCGGGCGCATGGCGGTGCAAGCCGGTGCCGCGCACCTGGAAAAGTCCAAGGGCGGCATGGGCGTGCTGTTGGGCGGTGTGCCTGGCGTGCCGGCAGCCCACTGCGTGATTCTGGGTGCCGGTGTGGTGGGAACCCACGCCCTGCAAATGGCCGTGGGCATGGGCGCCCGCGTGACCGTGCTGGACAAGAACATCGACCGCCTGCGTCAGCTCGACCTGATCTTTGGCAACCGCATTCACACCGTCTATTCCAACGTGCAAACCGTGGAAGAAGCCGTGCTGGAAGCGGACCTGGTGATAGGCGGCGTGCTCATTCCCGGCGCAGCTGCGCCCAAGCTGGTGACGCGCGCCATGGTCGGCAAGATGAAAAAGGGTGCGGTGCTGGTGGACGTGGCGATTGACCAGGGCGGCTGCTTCGAGACCTCGCATGCCACCACGCATGCCGAGCCCACCTTTGTGGTCGATGGCGTGGTGCACTACTGCGTGGCCAACATGCCCGGCGCTGTGGCCCGCACCTCCACCTTTGCCCTGAACAACGCCACCATTGGCCACGCCGTCACGCTGGCCAACAAGGGCTGGAAGCAGGCGCTCAAGGACAACGCGCACCTGAAAAATGGCCTGAACGTGGCCGAAGGCAAGGTCACCTACGAGGCCGTGGCCCTGGCCCTGGGCAAGACCTACGTGCCGGCCGATTCGCTGCTGTAACGCAGCGCAGGGGAAGCCAGGGGGATGCCGCAGGCCAGCGGGTCGCCCTGGTTTTCCTGCACCGCCAGATCGTCCTTGGCCGGCCCCACCTGAATATCGCGCGGCAGGCTGACCCCGTTTTTCACCGCCAGCAATTCGGCCATGATGCTGACCGCAATTTCAGGCGGCGTCTTGCTACCGATGTAAATGCCGATGGGCCCGCGCAGCTTGTCCAATGCTTCGGCGCTGACGCCAAAGTGCTCCATCATGCGGGCGCTGCGCGCCAGGTTGTTGCGCCGCGACCCGATGGCGCCCACATAGAAAGCCTCGCTGTGAATCGCCTCCAGCAAGGCCAGGTCATCGAGCTTGGGGTCATGCGTCAGCGCCACCACGGCGCTGCGGCGGTCCGGCTGGAACAGGGCCATGGCGTCGTCCGGCATGTCGGTCACCACCTGCACGCCGGGCACCGACCAGCTGCTGCGGTACTCCTCACGCGGGTCGCACACGGTCACGGCAAAGCCATTGAATTGCGCCATGGTGGCCAGGTACTCGCTCATCTGCCCGGCGCCGATGATGAGCAGGCGGTACTCCGGCCCGAACACATTGGTCAGAGTGGATGCGCTCAGTTTCAGGTCCGAGGGCTGCTGGCACAGCCGTACCGATGCCTCACCCGTGGCCAGTGCCACACCGCGTTCCACCAGCTTGCCCGCATCCAGCCAGGCCAGCAGCCGGTCCAGTGATTCGACGGCCGGATCAAACTCCAGCAGCAGCTCCAGCGTGCCGCCGCAGGGCAGGCCGAAGCGGTGGGCTTCATCGGCGCTCACGCCATAGGTGAGCAGGCGCGGCGCACCCGCAGGCAACTCTTGCGATGCATCGGTTGCTGCCACATGGGGTTGCGCATAGGCCCGGGTAAAGCGGTGGATCAGATCGTCTTCAATGCAGCCGCCGGACACCGAACCCACCACCGAGCCGTCCTCGCACAAGGCCATGATGGAGCCCACCGGCCGCGGCGACGAACCCCAGGTGCGCACCACGGTGGCCAGCAGCGCGCGCTTCGATGCGGCCCGCCAGTTGCGCAAGGTGCGCAGCACGATTCCATCTACGTTTTCCATGGGTGTCTTCCGTTCAGGGTTGCGTGAAGGCGGGGCGTCAAGGGCGCTTGCCGTTGGCAGCGGCCGTCCGGTTGCGCCATGCAAAAAATTGCCGGTACAGCGCCACGCTGCCCACCATGCCCCAGGTCATGCCGACGAACATGCCGCCCAGCATACCGGTCAATGAAGGCGCGCCCAGCGCGATTTGCAGGCGCACCATCCAGACAGCACCCAGAGTCATGCCCAGCAGCATCCAGCCCGAGCACATCAGGTTTTGCGCCAGCAGGGAACAGAGGTAGCGCCCGCAGTGCGCACGCAGCATGCGCAGGCTGGGAATGGCCAGCAAGCCGCCCAGCAGCATGCCGATGTGCATGCCCGGCAGGTAACGCAGGTGCAGGAAAAAACTCTCGCGCAAACTGAGGGCGGCCGACTGCTGGCACAGGCTGCCCAGCTGTGCCGGGCCGGCCTGCAACCAGTCGGCCAGCAGGCCCAGCAGCATGCCGCCAAAACCCAGCGACAGCATCACGTGCGGGGGCGAGAGGCCGGCGCGCTGCGGCCGTATCCAGCTGAGTGCCGCGCAGCCTGCAGCCACGGCCAGAAGCGACAGCAGCATGACCGGCAGCAGGGCATCGAGCGCCCCTGGCGGCGACTGCCGCTCGGCCAACCACAGGGCCATGCCCACCAGGCCGATCAGCACCGCGGGCGTGATGGAGGCCGACCCGATGCCACGGGCCAACCAGTGCGCTTGCGTGTGGATGGTGCTCACCTGTTTGTGCTCGCTCTGTTGAATGGCGTGGATGCAAGGGTTAACCCGATGGCTCCGACCGCTACTGAATTTCCGCTCGAAGCAAGGGACCGCACTGTATGCGGAATTGGCTTTTTTTGCAGGCCGCTGAATGAAGTGCTTACAGCTTGCATGAGTAACCGTAGACCGGCATGAACGCGCAGCGGCATCCCGCTGTAATCTGGTTTCCAAAACATAAAGAGACGAGACATGACACCCTGCAAGCATGCCGCCGGCGCGGGCAACCCCGGCGCGCCCAATCCGAATTCCTGGCTCTATTTGCTGGAGCGCTTTGATGTGGGCGTGGTGCATCTGGATGTGCAATTGCATGTCATCGGCATGAACGATTACGCGCGGCGCAGCCTGCCGGTGCAAGACAAAATGCCCTTCGGAAAAATCGTCACGGACTTTCATCCGGAGGCGGCCAAGGCCAAGGTCAAGTTTCTGCTGGGCCAGGCCGAATGCCCGGTGAACAACGCGCCGCCCATGGCCATGATGATCAACATTCCCGAGCGTGTGTTGCTGATCAAGGTCTCCAAGATTGCGGATATGCAGGGACAGACCAACGGCTACACGCTGGTGTTTTATGACATCACCGAGGTGGTGAGTAAAGACGCCGAACCCGCAGTCGCCAGCACGCTGCAGCCTGCAGCCAAACGCCAGTTGCGCAAGATTCCCACCATCAAGCAAAACCGGGTGCTGCTGGTGGATGTGTTTGGTGTGTCTTTCATCCGCTCCGAAGGTCACTACACCTGGGTGCATACCTCGCAGGGCGGGCAGTTCTGCAATATCACCATAGGCGATCTGGAGAGTCGTCTCGACCCGAATCTGTTCCTGCGGGTGCACCGCAGCTATATCGTGAACCTCAGCCAGGTTGACGAGATCGTGCGCGACGACGGGCGCATCACCCTGCGCATGATGGGCTCCACGCCGGTGGAGATTCCGGTGTCGCGCTCCAGTGCGGCGCGGCTGATGGAGCATCTGGGCTTGGGCGATACGGCCCTGGCTCGAGCGTAGTCCTGCATCCTTGTGGACCATTGTTCGCTGGGGTTTGTGCGTGCCGCTTTGTGCTTTGTGTATGCCACTTTGTGTATGCCGCTGTCAGCGCTGAGACCTGTACGCCGCTGCCAGCGGGGTAGATGATTCCGTCCGTGTCCCCCGCCCTGCGGGCTCCTCCTTTACCTCCCGGAATCATCCACCCCACTGTCAGCGGCAACCTGCACGGTTGGCGTGCGTTGACCTAATAGCCAATAGCCAATAGCCAATAGCTCATGCTCATGCTCATGCACATGCACATGCACATGCACATGCACATGCACATGCACATGCACATGCACATGCTCATGCTCATGCTCATGCTCATGCATTTTTTCCGTCACGCACAGACCACGCGGGCAGACGCAGGACGGCGTGGTGCTCGGCGCCGGTAGGTAAAGGAGGAGCCCGCGTAGCGGGCGGGGGACACGGACGGCGCTGAGTGCCACGTCGGCCTGCGTCCAGAAGTGACTGAGTCCAGAAGTGACTGAGTCCAGAAGTGACTGAGTCCAGAAGTGACTGAGTCCAGAAGTGACTTGAAAGACGTTCCAAGAAGCCGCACCAAATTGTGCAAACGCACATATTTTCTTCGTGCGCCATGGCTGCCATTCATGCGCGGCAACAGCCGTTGATTGGATAGCGCCCCGAAAGAACAGACCGCTCGCTAGAGTGAGCGACCCTGCATCGACAGGCATCAATAAAAGGAGACAACGTGATCCCACCCGCATTCGATTACCACGCGCCGCACACGGTCGCCGAAGCCATTTCGCTGCTCTCAACGCTGGGCGATGAAGCCAAACTGCTGGCGGGAGGCCACAGCCTGCTGCCGATGATGAAACTGCGCTTTGCGGCCCCCGCGGTGCTCATCGACATCAACCGCATCCCCGAACTGCGTGGCATCAGCGAAGAGGGCGGCGTCATCCGCATCGGCGCCATGACCAGCGAAAACGAACTCATTGACTCTGCGTTGCTGAAAGCCAAACTGCCCCTGCTCGGTGAAGCCGCCAAACTGATTGCCGACCCCCAGGTGCGCAACCGCGGCACCATTGGTGGCGATATTGCCCACGGCGACCCCGGCAACGACCACCCTGCGATCGCCATGGCACTCGACGCCACCTTTGTGCTGCAAGGCCCGAACGGCGAGCGGCACGTGAAGGCGGTGGACTTCTTTCACGGCACCTATATGACGGCACTGGCGGAGGACGAGCTCCTCACTGCCATCCTGATCGCGCCCTTTGCCCCCGGCACCGGCAGCGCTTACCAGAAGCTCAAGCGCAAGACCGGCGACTGGGCCACGGCTGGTGCCGCCGTGGTGCTGCGCATGTCCGGTGGTGTGGTGACGCATGCCAGCATTGGCCTGACCAATGTGGCGCCCACTGCGCTGCGCGCCCGCGAGGCCGAAGCCGCACTGATCGGCCAGCCCATCAACGCCGCATCCCTCGACGCTGCAGCCCAGGCCGTGCGCGCCATTTGCGACCCCGCAGAAGACCTGCGTGGTGACGCCGAATACAAAACCGCCATGGCCGCCGAGATGACCAAGCGCGCCATCTCCGCAGCGGCTGCACGTTGCAGCTAAGCCCCCCCCTCATATATATAAAAACGGAGACAAACCCATGAGCAAAAAAATGGTGGCCATGACCCTGAATGGCAAGAGCGTGGAAGAGGCGGTGGAGCCGCGCACGCTGCTGGTTCACTTCCTGCGCGAGAAGATGTGCCTGACCGGGGCCCACATCGGCTGCGAGACCAGCCACTGCGGCGCCTGCACGGTGGACATTGACGGCCAGTCCGTCAAGAGCTGCACCCACCTCGCGGTGCAGTGCGAAGGCAGCGATGTCAAGACCGTCGAAGGCCTGGCCAACGCCGGTGCGCTGCACGCCATCCAGGACGCCTTCTACAAAGAGCACGGCCTGCAGTGCGGCTTCTGTACCCCCGGCATGCTGATGCGCGCCTACCGCTTCCTGCAGGACAACCCGAACCCATCAGCCGAGGAAGTGCGCCACGGCATGTCGGGCAACCTGTGCCGCTGCACCGGCTACCAGAACATCATCAAGGCGGTGCTGCATGCCGCCAAGACCATCCAACAACAAAGCGCGGTGGCCGCGTAAGCGGCACCAGCCACGAGGAGACTGAGCACATGAACGCACCCCTAAGTGACCGCGAAAAAGCCCTGATGGGCATGGGCGAAAGCCGCCTGCGCAAGGAAGACGCCCGCTTTATCCAGGGCAAGGGCAACTATGTCGACGACATCAAGATGCCCGGCATGCTGCACATGGACATCGTGCGTGCCCCCGTGGCCCACGCCCGCATCGTGCACATCAACAAGGAAGCCGCGCTGAAGATTCCCGGCGTGATTGCCGTGCTCACCGCAGACGACTTGAAGCCGCTCAAGCTGCACTGGATGCCGACCCTGGCCGGTGACGTGCAGGCCGTGCTGGCCGACGAGAAGGTGCACTTCCAGATGCAGGAAGTGGCGGTGGTGATTGCCGAAGACCGCTACGCCGCAGCCGACGGCGTGGAGGCTGTCGAAGTCGAATACGAAGAGCTGCAGGCGGTGGTCAATCCCTTCGACGCCCTGCTGCCCGACGCACCCGTGCTGCGCGAAGACCTGGTCGGAAAAACCGTGGGAGCACACGGTGCGCGCAAGCACCACAACCACATCTTCAACTGGCAGGCCGGCGACAAGGAGGCCACCGACGCCGCCTTTGCCAGCGCCGCCGTCACCGTCCAGCAGGACATGCTGTACCCGCGCGTGCACCCCTGCCCGCTGGAGACCTGTGGCTGCCTGGCCAGCTTTGATCCGATCCGCGGCGAGCTCACCACCTATGTCACCAGCCAGGCGCCGCACGTGGTGCGCACCGTGGTGTCCATGCTCTCGGGCATTCCCGAATCCAAGGTGCGCATCATCTCGCCCGACATCGGCGGCGGCTTCGGCAACAAGGTGCCGATCTACCCCGGCTATGTCTGCGCCATCGTCGCCTCCATCGTGCTGGGCCGCCCGGTCAAGTGGGTGGAAGACCGCATCGAGAATCTGTCGAGCACCGGCTTTGCCCGCGACTACCACATGACCGGCGAACTCGCCGCAACGGCCGACGGCAAGATCCTGGCGCTGCGCACCCACGTCACCGCCGACCACGGTGCCTTTGACGCCTGCGCCGACCCGAGCAAGTTCCCGGCCGGCATGTTCCATATCTGCTCCGGCTCCTATGACATTGCCGCAGCCCACTGCTCCGTGGATGGCGTCTACACCAACAAGGCCCCCGGTGGCGTGGCCTACCGCTGCTCCTTCCGCGTGACCGAAGCGGTCTACCTGATCGAGCGCATGGTCGACGTGCTGGCGCAAAAGCTGGGCATGGACAAGGCCGAGATCCGCAGCAAGAACTTCATCAAGCGCGAACAGTTTCCCTACACCTCGGCCTTCGGGTTCGAGTACGACTCGGGCGACTACCAGACCGCGCTCGACAAGGTGCTGGACGCGGTCGATTACAAGGGCCTGCGCGCTGAGCAGGCCGCCAAGCGCGCCGACCCGGATTGCCCCACGCTGATGGGCATCGGCCTGGTCAGCTTCACCGAAGTGGTGGGCGCAGGCCCGAGCAAGATCTGCGACATCCTGGGCGTGGGCATGTTCGATTCCTGCGAGATCCGCGTGCACCCCACCGGCAGCGCGATTGCGCGCATGGGCACCATCTCGCAAGGCCAGGCGCACCAGACCACCTATGCGCAAATCATCGCCACCGAGTTGGGCATC
>CANFIH010000021.1 GCA_947446855.1 Burkholderiales bacterium | reverse complement strand
GCAATGCTCAATGGCACAGTGGCAATGTCCTTACAAAGTGCGGGAACTGCTGCAGGCATGGTAGGTGGTGCTCCGGTTGCGGCGGGACTAGCGGCCAGTGCTGCCGGCGCCCGCGCCCTTGGGATTACGGGTGGCGCCATGGGGGCGCTGTGGCCCATTCAAAATGCAGTCGGTGCAATTTCTGGTGGTGCATCCGCTTCCAGTTACGCGGGCGGTATCGGTGGCGTCATGATCCCGAGTACGTCGCCGCAGACCAGCACAGGCATGAAAAGCAATACGGTAGGCGCAACAGGCAGCGCCATCGGTACTGGCCAGGTCAGCACATCGCAAAGTCTGGGAGGTGGTGGCGACACGAACAACAACGCAGCGCCCGCCCCGCCTTCCGCCATATCGCCAAGTTGGCAAAGTCAGTCAACCGAACCCGTGAATATTGGCGAAACCCAAGCCCCTGGATTTGTCGACCCACGCTTTGATCCATCTTCAAAGCCTGCAAACGGTGGACCAAACGTGAGCAATCAAACTAGCAATGAAACAGGTGGCATGTCTGCAAGCCCGCACGACGCTCGATCTGCCCAGCTGCGATTTGAAGCCGACTACAAACGTCAACCGGGCTCCGTGGTCGATCAATTGAATGCATTCTCCAAACGTTTGCAATATGCAGCGGACCGTCGCAAACCGCATTGGGTAAATGATGGCCATATTGGTCACGCGCCGGGACTGCGCATGGGTTTGGATTCGTGATGTTCAAAGGTTGACCCTGGATCCGTGCTCACACCTTTGAGTTGTTTGCGCCTGAACGGTAATTGGCAACAGCAAACAAAGGACGATTGCATGTCAAAACAGAACCCCTACCTCAACGCCCGACAGGAATGGGATGAGCGCTACGGGGGCCTTATTTCACGGGCACGCAATTGGCAACTGATGGCCGCAGGATCGTTGGCTGTCGCAGTGGTGGCGGTCGTGGGCATTGCGTACGTGGGATCCCAATCCAAGATACAGCCCTTTGTGGTGGTCACAGACCAACTGGGCTCCCCAGTCGCAGTGGCACGTCCCGCTGCCATTGCCAAGGCCGATTTTGATAAGCGGCTGATGGTCGCCCAATTGGCGGCCTTCATCAAGGACGTGCGAACCATGTTGCCGGACGCCGTCGCCCAGCAAGTTTCGATTAACCGTGTGTATGCCATGGCCGGTCGTGACGTGGCCGGCTTTCTCAATGATTTCTTCAAAGAGAACTCCCCGTTCTCGGTTGATGGCTCGGTCACCCGCGTCGATATTTCATCCGTCATCCCCCAAGGAGGGGAAACCTACCAAGTGTCCTGGCTGGAAACCAGGGCAAAGCCTGGAACAGCTGCAATTGCGGAACGGTGGAAGGCCGTCATTACGGTCGGAGTTGACGCAAAGCTGGCGGAGAACCCAAAGGTCGCGCTTTGGAACCCGTTTGGAATCTACGTCAAATCCATCTCCTGGACTAAAGAAGCGCTGTAAAGGCCAACACCATGAAAAAAATCGTTCTCACCATTTCGGCGATCTCCATGTTCACCATGGCAATTGCACAAAACGTCCCGTCCGTTGAATCCGTCACGTTGCCACCAACTCCAGCAACGCAAGGAATATCACTATCGCCGGAAGTCAGCGCACCAGCGCCCATCTCCCCCACCGCCAAAGTTCAACTTGGCAAGTTATCTCCTCTTGATACTGCGAGGCTTGCAGCGGTCCAACGCTGGGACCAAACTGGAGTAGCTGAAGCATTGGTCGGTGCCAGTGGTGCGGTCGAATATCCATATGGATATTCGCGGCCAACCGTGACTTGTGCCCCGCTGCACGTATGCACCATTGCTTTGCAGGACGGTGAGGCCGTGACCAGCATTTCCATTGGTGACACCGTGCGCTGGCTCCTGCAAAGCGCGTCGGCCGCAAACAAACCTGTTCTGATGATCAAACCGACGCAGGCTGGTCTTTCGACGAACCTGGTGGTAACAACGGACAAAGGTCGCGTGTACTACATACACCTGGTATCCAGCAAGATCGAGTACACGCCCATGGTGACCTGGTATGACCCGGCGGCCATGACCCGCGATCTGAGCGCAGAAGCACAGGCATCCGCACGACAGAAAGCGGAGCTGGAAGCCGCCATTGCCGCCGCAAAACTTGCCGCAGAACAAGCCAAGGCACAACGTGTGGTTGCCGACAAGTCGGTTGGCAAACTGGATCCGACAACACTGGATTTTGCCTATAGCTGCATCGGTGATGCAGCATTTAGGCCGGCCCGAGTCTTTGCGAACGACACGCACACCTTTATCCAGCTCCCGCCTGGCGCATCTACACGTGACGTACCTGCGGTATTCAATGTCACAAACAATGAAACCGAGCTACTCAATTCCAGGTTGGTCAACGGGTACTACATCATTGACGGCAAGCCTGCCAAGCTGAGTCTGGTGCTGGGCGTGGGCGAGCGCGCACAAACTGTCAAATGTGAGAAAACAGTGCAGACCAGTTTCTTTAACTGGGGTGCCAAATGAGTTTCAAATTGGGCAAGCGCGCCGAGGACATCGATAACGAAGCCGGTGAGGCGCCCGCCATTGATGGTCCCAAGCAACCACTCGAAATCCATGCTTCTCCGCCCGGCACCAAGCGCCTTTCCAAAAAGGGGCAATTTTTGCTTTTGGGGGGAGCATCCGCTGTGGCAACGGCGATCTTGATTGGCATCATGATCAGCGGCAAGAGCGGAAGCAGTACCGAATCGAAAAAGCAAATGACAGCTGGAGATGCGCCGGGTCAAGCTGCGCCCTACAAAGAAAGTGCGGACGATATCCAACGCCGAGTCGCTGCAACCAACTCAGCGGCTGCCACGACAGCCAATCAGCCCACGGCTGTGACAACCGATGGACAGCAAACCGGGCCATTGACTACCCGTACATCTGTCCAAAAGAGCAATGCAGGTGCCAGCCCAACTGCCAATGCCGTGGGCGGTGCGTCACCCCCCTCTCCTGCTGAAGCACACAGGCTGTGGCTTCAAAAACGCAAGTACGAGCGCATTCAAGGCTCCATCATGGCGTCGGATTCCGCTGAAACGGCGGAGATAAGCAAAGGTGGTAGTGCACTTGCCACCAAATCAGTGAATGCGGGGACTCAAAGTATTACTCCTGACGGTGATGGCATTTCAGAAAATTTGAACCAACGGCTATCTGCGGCCAACATGC
Source organism: Burkholderiales bacterium (assembly GCA_947446855.1). Lineage (GTDB taxonomy): Bacteria > Pseudomonadota > Gammaproteobacteria > Burkholderiales > Burkholderiaceae_C > Allorhodoferax. Next base: position 32,909 of record CANFIH010000021.1, on the reverse strand, counting down.
GCACCGCCAATGCGCGCGTGTCTGCTATGGCTGAAGGCATGCGTACCGCGAATCTGCCAGTTAGTCCGGTGGGCACCAACGCAGGCCCGGCGAGTCTCGCGGCCACTCAAGCTGCAGGGGTTTCAGCACAAGACCCTGTAGTCGCAGCCCAAGCGCGCAACAAGACATTTTTGAAGGAAGCAGCCGAAAACGGGTATTTGCCAGAATTGATCAAAACCCAAATGGGTGAGTTTGAATTGACAGCTGGTTCTGTGATTCCAGCAGTCATGTTGTCGGGCATTAACTCGGATTTGCCAGGAACGATCGTGGCACAGACACGCCAAACGGTGTATGCCACCAATGACCCAAGTGCTGTTTTAATCCCGCAGGGCTCTCGCCTAGTTGGCAGGTACTCGGCTGATATCGTTTATGGGCAATCGCGGGTACTGGCGGCGTGGGATGAGTTAATTTTTCCGAATGGTTCGCGTATTGCATTACGCGGAATGTCAGCTGCGGATGGTCAGGGCCAGTCCGGCATAGAAGATCAGGTAAACAACCACTTTTGGCGTACATGGTCTTCAGCTTTATTGGTATCGCTCTTGGGTGTCGCCGCACAGCAGTCTCAACCCCAAAACCAAGGTGTTTTCAATACCCCATCGGGTACCGCTCAAGCATCTGCAGCAGCCGTAAATTCTTTGAGTGATGTCAGTTCAAAAATTTTGCAAAAGAGTTTGAATATTTCACCGACGCTACAGGTGCGCCCAGGCATGGCGTTCAACGTAATGGTAAACCGGTCCATCGCGCTAGCACCCTACCGATGACCTTCGAACTCAAGCCCCATCTTATACAGGCACTCTCCTGCGAAGCCAATCAGCCAAATAGAGAAACCGAGGGATTTTTGACTATGAGCCGCTTTGGCCCATCATCAAAGCTGATACCAAACTTAGAGGATATCGATTTGCCCGATTGCCGCGTTTGACGACATAGCATCGAGTGACTCAATAGGATGCGCAATCCGTCAAAGTGGGCGCCCGGACTCGACCACTTACGGTCTTAAGAGTATTCACCCGGACCGTCAGTGATGGGCTGTAAGGAGCCATTTGATTTTTTGGACAAACTTCAAGGGAATTGAGTTCGGCCCTGATAAAGCTGTCGTTCGCCAAAACGTCCCAATTTCTCAGCAGCGGTCGTTCAGGGCGTCCATGCCAATCTGACGACTCTACCGTTCAAGGGCAGTGAGCCGTGTGATAGTAATGGAGCTTTGCCGCGCCCCAGCATTGAGAGTTTTGGACTCTTCCTTGTTCCAACAGGCGCGCAGCGCCTGCACACTGCCAAACCCGCACTGGTCTGCGATTCGTTCCAGGGGCAACTTAGAGCCAGACAAGAGCCTGCGCGCTCGATCCATCCGCAATTCTGTCTGATATTTGTGAATAGTCAGGCCGGTTTCAGCAAGAAAAACTCGTGATAGATGTCGAACGCTGAAATTGGCCAGCTTTGCCAGTTCGGCACTGGTTAGGCGCAGTGACAGGTCTCTGGAAATTGCGTCCTGAACCTCGTGCACGACTGCATTGCAGTGGGAACGATATCGCATCAAGGCGTCCAATGCGGGGTCAGCACCAAAGCGACGGAAATTAACCACATTTTCACGAGCCAAACTGATTGACGCACTCTGTCCGAAATGCTCAGCGACGACATGTAAGGCCAAATCAATACCCGAGGAGACACCCGCAGATGTCCAAATGTTTCGATCCTTTACGTATATGCGGTTTTCTACAACATTGACCGATGGGTGTTGCTGCCTGAGTTGCTGTGTGAAACGGTGATGTGTGGTGCAAAGATACCCATCCAGAATACCGGCGTCTGCCAGTAGCAGGGTGCCAGTGCAAACACCGCAGACGATTAAGTTGGACGCGTCTGCAATCGACAACCTACTTTGGAGCCAGGCCGTTGCATCTTTCCATGAAGTGGAGCGCATCAGCACAGTATCGATCTTGCTACCGATAACAAAAAGAATGGCATTGGGAGGCAGACGATTCGGCATTGGATGAACCTCGCTTAGGGTCAGATTTTGAAATGTCTTCACCGTGGATTGAGGTCCTATGCATCTGACGACAACATTTGCAATCCCGAGTTCATTGAGAGATGCCATGATTTGAAGCGGACCAGCGAGATCAAGGACATGCGTATTTGGGAGAATTAAAAAAAAGACGTGCTTCATAGTGGTGACGTTTCGTTAAAAATTAGTAATGTCCGATTTTTTGCTCTTCTTGTCCAGTTCGTTGCTGGCCGCGCTGAGACCGCACACCTATGATCACTCTCACAAACGAAGAATATTTTTTATGATAAAGCAAAATATATTTACAGAATGGGTAACCGATTTCACGAATGCAACAGAACGTAGCATCATTGAACTGGTGGACTGCGCTACAGCAGATGGCGGCACATTAGGCTTTGAAAGCCCAATGAAGGAGGAAGAGGCGCAGTCCTTCTTAAACGGATTACGCCTTCGTGTTGCTGGCGGAAATGCGCATGTGTTGCTTGGCAGTTCAGAAGGGCTGCCTGTATTCCTTGCCATTCTGAGCCTTAACGAAATGCCAAACTGCCGCCATCGCGCGGAACTCAGCAAGGGCGTTGTACGACCTGATTTCCGCGGGCGCCACTTGGTAGAAATTGCATTTGCGCAAATTGTGCAACGTTCGGCGTTGCTGGGTATTGACCAGTTAGTTCTTGACGTGCGCGAGAACAGCCGCGCCCACTTTCTCTGGCAACGCTTTGGTTTTGTCACTTACGGAATACTAGAGGACTATGCACGTGTCCACAGTGAAGTCTGCCGCGGTCATTTCATGGTCCAAACCGTGAAGGCTCTGCGAGACCATCTCAACTCCACACCATCCAAGGAAACTCAGAATGCTTAAGAATCCCCCTGCCTTCAAGGAAGAACTGCGCAAACTGTTGAACAGTCACTTAACTCTGGCTCACCCGATTTTCAGCGAGTTGCTCAACCCGGAAAGTAGAGATACCAAACTGCTCAAATTGGTTACATTGCAGGGCTACCAGCTCACTAAACATTTCTTGGGGTATGTGGAGCATCTATTCTTTCATTGCCCTCTACCAAAATTCAAGCGTGCCCTGCTGGTAAATGTGTACGAAGAGGAAACGGGCCTGTTGTCCAAGACTGATAACCATGTAGTTTTGATGCAGAACTTTATTCGTGCACTGGGGATAGATGATGCGGAAAGAGATGCTGCTATTGCGTTACCAGCAACGCAGCGCTTGATTGATTATCGCTTGCAAGCGGTATTAGACCCGGCCCGCTACCACATGGGTGCGGCTGCGGTAATGATTGCCAGCGAAGGCCAAAACTTAGAAACACAAGCTGGAATCGCACGTCATGAGTTGTTGGGTAAAGTGTACGGTTTAAGCGCATTCGATTTACAGTTTTTTTCCGTGCACCAGCAGGAGGACGTGGGACATGTGGAACAGGGGCTGAATTTGGTGTCTGCCTTGTGTAATACCGAGCTCATGCAAGCCGAGGCGCTTGAAGCGGTGGACCAAACCTGTCGCTTGTTCTACGGCATGTACGAGGATATGTACAGAAGCTTTTGCAAGCCTCCAGTCCAGCAAGCAGTACTTGAACGGTAACCGTATGCAAGCAACGCAAGCGCCGCGAGGGCTCATATATCGCCTAGTGGTCCTGGGATTTATAGTGATGCTGCTTTCGACCTGCATAAAAAGCGTGTATCAGATCTACTTCAGTGAACTGGCCACGCACTTCGGTCGCGGCCGAGCGGATTTCGCTTGGTCGGGGTCTATTTTTATGTTGGTAACCGGGCTGGTTTCTCCTTTTGTTGGATCGCTCAGTGATCGCCACGGACCGCTGCGCACAGTGGTCCTCGGTACGCTGGCAGGCGGTGCTGCTCTGGTTGGCGTCACCCTATTTCGCGACTCGCTACCAATTTTTGTGCTGGCATATGGCGTATGTGGGGCCTTTGGCCTGGCCGCCATGACCTATGTACCTATGGGTGTCCTAGTCGACCGACTTTTTGAACACAAGAATGCTGGCTTTGCATATGCTGTTGTGACCAATGGCACGGCGATTGGTTTCATCATTCTTTCCCCGTTCTGGTTATGGCTACAGCCACAATTTGAATGGACACAGACTTTTCTGGCTACTGGGATGGTTTTGCTGCTTCCCGCGTCGGCTGTTGCTTGGTTCGCCGCCAACAAAGCCGACATTGCCGGTCTGGGGCGCACATCGGTCACTGTCACGCCTAAGCTATCCGCTTGGAAACAGGTGCGGTCAGACCGCGGCTTTTATGCGCTGGCAATTGCATTTTTTGGATGTGGCGCGACTATGGCCTTTATCGATGTGCACCTGGTGGCATTCTGGCAGGATGCGGCCGCACCACGTTCCTTGATGGGGCTGAGCTTGAGCCTGTTAGGCCTCTTGGAACTGCTCAGCGGCTTAGCAACCGGCTGGCTGGCCATGCACTTCAAAAAACACTTGCTGATAACGCTATTTTACTTTCTGCGCACTTGCGCCATGCTGCTGCTGCTGAGCTCAAACCCGGTGGTTTACACACTGGTATTTGCCACCGTATTCGGTGCCAGTTACCTTGGTACTGTGGTGCTGACCTCCATGTACTGCCTAGAGCGCTATGGACGCAGCATTAAAGGTCAGACCTTCGGGCTGCTTTTTTTGGTACATCAGATCGGAGCCTTCCTGTCGGTGCAACTGGGCGCCATAAGCTACGACTGGTATAGCAGTTATGTGCCGACCATTCTCGTTCTCTCATTCCTGACTATTGCAGGAGGTCTTGCCTGCCGGCTTTTTTTGCATAGACCAGTAATCCAGGACAGCAGCGCCGTACTAGCGAGCACCACTCTTCCGGCAGGCGAGCGTTGAATACCAAATTTCACCATGAAGCCCTGTAACCAGGAGTCAAGACCTTTGAAATTCGAAACCTTAACCCAAGCTATTCGCGTTGGACAGTACCCAGATATGTCAGACGCGCATTGCGAGCCGATAGCCATGACCTCCGCCTACGTGTTTGCTTCCGCTGCGGATGCAGCAGGCAAATTCAGCGGAGCCAGGCCCGGCAATGTCTATTCGCGCTTTACCAACCCAACTGTCAGATCATTCGAGCAACGTGTAGCGTGCATGGAGGGCGCAGAGGATGGAGTGGCCTTCTCATCAGGCATGGCAGCGATTGTGGCTATTGCGCACGCTTGGCTGGTGGCAGGTAAAAACGTTGTCTGTTCCCGAGATGTTTTTGGTACCACCTTGACGGCCTTCAGACACTATTTCGGCAAACTGGGTGCAGATGTGCGCGTGGTCAGTCTTGTCGATATTGAAGAGTGGCGTAAGGCAATTGACAGCAACACCGCCTTTGTGTTTCTTGAGACCCCTTCAAATCCAATCCTTAACATAGCTGCGATCGCGAAAATCGCTCATTTGGCACATACCTGTGGTGCAAAGGTCGTTGTGGACAACACACTGTTGACCCCGACTCAGCAGAACCCGCTTAAGCATGGCGCGGATGTTGTAGTGCATTCTGCGGGCAAGTATATAGACGGGCAGGGCCGCTGTGTGGCTGGTGTCGTGCTGGGCAGTGAGCAACTTATGGCTGACATCCGTGCAGTAATACGGGTGATGGGTGCAAGTCTTAGTCCCATGGATGCATGGTTGCTACTCAAGAGCCTTGAAACTCTGGAGTTGCGAATGGCGGCCATCAGTCGCAATGCGCAACAACTAGCGCGGTGGCTGTGCTCACAACCCAAGATCGGGCGGGTCTACTACACCGGTTTATCGGAACATCCGCAGTATGAGCTAGCCTGCTCTCAGCAATCCGGACATGGCGGCGTCCTGAGTTTCGAGGTCGGAATCGGACGGGAGTGCGCTTGGCACTTAATTGATTCACTGAAACTGATTTCAATTGCCACCAGCATCGGTGATACGCGTACGATGGTGACCCATCCAGCGTCCACTACCCATGGCAAGCTAACTGCGCTGGAGCGGGAAAAAGCTGGTGTAAGTGAGCGTCTTGTTCGACTGTCGGTCGGTCTGGAGTCACCCGCGGATATCACCAATGACTTGGGAGTGGCGCTTTCCAACGTTCACGTGCTGCAAGACAAACTAGTGCAGTTGGCGCGATCCGAAGTCTGACGAGTAACGGGCAAGTGGAGCCACTGGTTTTGCGTGCGCTATTGGGCCTCAGCTGTGCCGCGCCGATTCTGTTGATGGCATGGCGGCTGCGTGGTCAGTCCTGGTGCGCCACTCGCTGGGTTACAGCCATGCTGATCTTTGGTTTGGGTTGCACTGGCGACCCACTATCCTTCGCCTTTAGGCAAGTGGACGGCCTGATGCTTCGGAGCCTTTGTGGTAACTGAATATGGAAGAACATGTCGACATTTGACGTATTTGCAACAAGCTACAAACACGCGCGCAGTAAATTTCTAGAAGCTTCTGTCGACGTGGCGTGGCAATCTGAGACATACCTGAAGCATAGCCTAGGACTGCAGGGTGAAGCACTTGCAATGGACGTCGTGCATATAGGACCGATTGATGCACGTCGGCTGCTCATTGTAAGTAGCGCATGCCATGGTGTAGAAGGCTACGCTGGATCCGCAGCTCAAATAATGTGCCTACGTGACCGCAGCTTACAACAGCAACTGCAAAATCAGGGTGTTTCCATAATGCTTGTTCATGCGTTAAATCCGTATGGCTTTTCCTATTCCCGTCGAGTTACTGCCGAGAATGTAGACCTCAACCGGAACTGCGTCGACTTCAGCCAGCAGCTACCCTGTAACCCTGCGTATGCGAGTTTGCATTCCTTGCTGCTGCCATCCGTTTGGCCACCGACCCCTGACAATATTCATGCAATCGCAGCAACCATAAAAGCCAACGGAATGCGTAGCTTTCAAGAGGCCGTTACTCGAGGGCAATATGAATATTCAGATGGTATTTTTTACGGGGGGAGTGCCCCAACCTGGAGTCAGCGTATGTTCTCCGCTGTGCTGGAAAAAATCCCTCTGTCCATTGACCATATCGCATGGATCGATTTGCATACAGGACTGGGGTCACGTGGAGTTGGAGAGTGCATCTTCACGGGCGGTGGAGGGGAAAATGCACTTTGTCTTGCCCGCCAATGGTGGGGCAATGTCACGCTAACTGAAGACGAGTCAGCGGTATCCACTGCACTCACCGGTCAGCTAGGCGTACTGGTTCGCAAGCGACTTGGCAATCGGTTGACCAGCTCAATCACGTTGGAGTTTGGCACATGTGGAACTTTAGAAGTACTACAGGCCTTGCGCGCCGATGCATGGGCCCATAGCAAGCTAAAAGATGCTGTTCTTTGTAAAGTCGACAGCGCCGAAGCCATGAAGAGCGCCTTTTTCATTGACAGTCCAGACTGGAAGTTTGCTGTGTTGGATCAGTCCATGGCCGCAATACTTGTAGCGGTGAATGGACTGGCTCAGCAGTCTGTGCCTGCCTAGTAAGGCATGGCGGTGATTTTACTTTGTAGCCGTCAGCAACTAGTCAATTTGACGACATGCGTTTCAGAATACGAGGGCAGTCTTCAAGGCAGCCCATGCACCGACTCCAAGCCCAATAATTTGACCGTCCTGTTTGGGAAAGTTTGGAGTTGGCGGGTCAGCCAATGACCAGTCCAAGGAAAAAAATCGCAGCAAAATAGAGCAATTCTCAATCGCCGCCGAATGACCGCTGCCTATGAATCAGAGCCTGGCTATGACCGGAATGTAGGGGGAAATTACTGAGCAGTCTGTGCTTTCACTGCCGAAAAACACCATCCAGTGGAAGTCGGCTTCCGCGGCAATCTTGACAGCCGCTGGCGACGGTGACCATCACCCATTCGGGTGATTTTCCATGATTTCCTGCCGCCTCGCAGACCCATTGGCAGTGGTGGGCTGTAACCGGAAGTAGAAACTTGAAATTTGGCGTCTCGCTAACTGACATTCGAATCTGGTGAAGATTCAATTGGAATCTACCGTCGCAAAAGCGCAATACTCGCCGCAGCATGTACTTCGCGGGTCAGCCCATCCAAGAGTGATGAAGCGGCCCGCGCCTGTTGCCAGTACAAAGGCACATCAAGCGGCGTATTTGGTACCAATTCTTGAAGGGATCCACTTTTAAGATGATGGCTGATTAATAGCTCTGGATGCAGTCCCCAACCCATTCCAGCGAGCGATGCGGCGACAAATGCCTGCGAGGAGGGCAATGTGTGCCGGGGCAATTCGACATGGCGATGGCAGAGACGGCGCACCCATCGCGATTGCAGTTCGTCCTTGGTATTGAACACGAGACTGGGTGTAAGGGCCAAGCTGCTACTGCCAACTCCTTTGGTAAAGAATCGCTCTACAAATTCAGGACTGGCAGCGGCCATATAGCGCATGGCACCCAAGGGACGACTGTTGCAACCAGTGGGCGCGCGTGCCGTAGCGGTAACAGCGGCCAGCACCTTCCCGGAGCGTAACCACTCAGAAGTGTAGTCCTGGTCGTCCACAGCGACTTCCATCAGAACCGGGGCATCGGCTGCGAAAGCAGCAACGGCTGGTGCAAACCAGGTGGCCAAGCTGTCAGCGTTCACCGCGATGGGCAAAGGTACACGTGTGTCTGCGTCCTGCCCTAGGGCCGGCACTTCGCTGTTGATCTCATGCTCAAGCAGTCGCACTCGGTCCAAATGCTGACAAAGACGCCGCCCCGTCTCGGTGGCTTGGCAGGGCTGACCGCGCACCACCAGGGCGCATCCAACGTGCTCCTCAAGCGAGCGAATGCGTTGCGAAACTGCCGATGGCGTCACATGCAGTGCACGAGCAGCCCTCTCGAAGCTGCCCTCCCGCACCACTGCGGCCAGAGCTGAAAGTGATGCGTAGTCCAACATGAAGTTAGCGTTCCTTAATCTAATGAAGCAATGATAGTTTGTCTTCATTTGCGAAGGCTGGCAATCTTCGGGAATGACAAATCCGCCAGAGACTTTTTCAATCTTTGCCCCAGTCTTCATGCAGAGCCTTGCATTGAGCCTCGGGCTCATCGTGGCCATTGGCGCACAAAACGCATTTGTATTGCGCCAGGGCTTGCGCCGTGAGCATGTGGGCAGTGTGGTGCTGTTCTGCGCCCTGACGGATGCCGTGCTCATTGCCGCCGGTGTCCTGGGCATGGCACAAGTTTTGGGTGAGCACCAGGAATTTGCTCGCGCACTAGCATTGGCAGGAGCTGTGTTTCTGGCGACTTATGGTTGGCAGGCCCTTTGCCGTGCCCGGCAATCAAACCAGTTGCGTTCGCAAGAAAAAGGTACAAGTTCACGACTGGCGTCCGTTATTGCCCAGGCTGCGGCCTTTACGTTGCTCAATCCCCATGTGTACCTGGACGTTCTTCTGGTCGGTAGCATTGGTGCTCAACAACCAGTTGCCCTGCGCCCTTGGTTCATCGCGGGTTCGAGCTTTGCCAGCCTGTTCTGGTTTGGAATGTTGGGGTTTGGTGCGCGTTGGCTGGCACCTTGGTTCGCCCGGCCAAAGGCATGGCAAGTGCTCGATGGGCTAATTGGTCTGACCATGTGGGTGCTGGCAATCATGTTGGCAAGGCATGCGCTGGCGGGCCTATAGACACTACAGTCCGCCGAACTCGTCACTTGAAGGACTGCTTTCGCGGCGAACCGGTGATCCATTTTGCCACCAGCAACGGTCTGACTGCTTGGCCAAGCGAATACCTGAAATTCGCAAATTTCACTCCGTAACTACTGCATAGGTAGGCGAAGCGCCGTATGTATGGCGCCGATGGGTATGTTGTAGATACAGGCTGAGCATGATCAAAAGGAAATTTATTCCAAGAGAGCCAACGTAGACCGGCACGAACGATTGCTGCAGCTCTCGCAAAAGACCACCAAGCAAGTTTCCCAGCATGGAGCCAAGCCCCAGCATGACATTGCTGGCAGCAAAAACTGCTGTTGCCTTGTCGGCGTCAAAGGACAGGCTGACAAACGCGGGAACAAGTCCAAAGATCGCATTGAACGACAACCCGAAGAGGCCGGAGCCAATCAGCACCTCCCAAATGTACGCATGGTGAAGGAACAGCATGGTGCTGATTCCCAGCAGAAGGTACGTCAGATTTAAGGACCTTGCAACCGTGATCCGGTCCGCCAGCGCTCCCATTGCAAATCCACCAAACATCCCCACAAAGCCAATGGTGGACCACACCCAGCCAGCAGATTGAACACTGTATCCAATCTCCTCGCGCAGATAAGCGACTAGGTAGTTCATTGTTGGCATGCATGCGATTCCATTCAAAAACATCAGCACAACCACAGTGATTGCCAGTGGGTCGCGAACCGCTGCAGCCCAACCGAATCCACCAGATGCTCGGTCTTGACCGGCATCTTCAGCCGTTGCAAATTTTTGCCCTACCTGCAGACGTAGGACACCCCAGACCAACAATAGGAAGGTCATAGCCGCTGAAAACTGCCAAACTGATTTCCATCCGCCGATAGGAAGCAGCATTGGAGTGCTGAGCCCACTGAAGAACAGGCCATAGGCCGTCCCAGAAGAAATAAGGCCCAATACTTTACCTTGGTGCCGCACAGTGATTCCACTCTGCACAACGGCCACCATTGGCACCCATACGGTGGCGGCAGCGCAACCAGTCATCACCATGAGGACGGCGATATGAAACGCATTGGCAACCAATGGCATTAGGCCGAGGCATACACAACAAGCGAAAACCGAGGCAAGAATCAGTCGAACTGCGCCCATGATGCGAACCAGTTTCGCACTGACGAATGCACCCACGAGAAAGCCAATTTGCGCCACACCAGTGATCCAACCAATTTCGGTGTAATTCAGGAAAAGTGCCACTCGCATCTCCGGCAGCAGAGTCGAAAAGAGGTACACGCCAAAGGCATAGGTCGCTGCGATGAAACTGGTCAAAAGAATGGTCAACTCGACTGGGCCGGTTCTTCTTGGTGTTGGGCGTCTTGGTTTCATGAATGGGCAGTCCGTTTGCAACGACCCTCATCATGCAAGCCTTCATCTCTCGGAGTCCAATGAAAACGCGGTACCCTATTGATACCAATATGGCATCAATCATCGAACTGCGCATGCAACATCTACAAGCTAAGACCAGCGGGGCAACGATGCGAAGTCGGCCACTTTCTTTGGTTCAGTTCAGAGCACTTGAGGCAGTCGCAAGGCATCTGAATTTTCGTGCTGCTGCGCAGGAATTGGCGTTGACACAGAGTGCAGTGAGCAGGCAGATTCAAAGTCTTGAGGAAGAAATTGGCGTCCCGCTGTTTGTTAGGCACACGCGAGTTGTTGAGTTAACCAGCGCTGGTGCTTTATTGCTGCGTGCCGTCGTCCCATCACTGGAACGGGTTGACTCCGCAGTGCGCCAGATCCGTGCCCACGCTGGCCGACAGCGGATTGTCGTGACCACTTGGGCATCGTTCGCATCGATGTGGCTGATCCCTCGCTTGGAACTTTTTCAGGCCGATCACCCGGACATTGACATTCACGTTCATACGACTGACGTGGCAATTGATCTGGAGTCCAGTGACGCTGACATAGCCCTTCGCTACACCCGTGACAGCGGCGTTCCTCATGGGTCGATCAAGATGTTTGGGGAAAAGATCACTGCAGCTGCCAGTCCATGGCTGTTGAAGGAGTCCGCGCCACTGCACAAACCCGAGGACATGAAGAATTTCACTTTGATTGAAGCGGGTGATGCGCACACCAGTCAGAACCTTGAATGGCTTACCTGGCACGGATGGGTACAGTCTCATGACCTAAAGAAGCTTGAACCCAAACGGTGGATGTACTTCGACTTTGCGCATCAAATGGCGCAAGCCGCTTTGACCGGTCAAGGTGTGGCCTTGTTGCGCATGCCACTGATAGCAGAGAGCCTGGCACAGGGTGAACTCGTAGAAGTATTTCCAGATTTTCGGGTTGACTCCCCGATGTCTTATTGGCTGGCGATTGCGGAACGTAGCAAGGTACGGCCAGAAATCAACGCTCTATCCTCGTGGCTTTTGGCACAAGCACGGCTTACTCGACTGACCATGGGAGACAAATCTTGAGTGAAATTCATCAATCGATTGGCATGCCCTTGGCAGACGTTCGTGAAGGGCAGCAATCGCGGCATTGCCGAAGTAGCCTTTGCAGGATTGAAAGGCTGCAATGGGCACGGTGCCGAAATACACGAGGGGATTCAAACGTTGACCGAAGTTCATCTCCCCAAACCCGACGGTCGAGAACACAAGCTAAAAATGGTGAAAAGTAGTCCGCATTCAATTTTCGCGGAATGATTTTCTTGACTAGCAGGTAGGCCCAAAGACCGCGCCAATTCAGTTGCGCTGTCGCGGTATGGCTTGAGCCAATCCAGCAGACATCCCTTTCAAACTTTGACAGGGGACTGGCTCTCTCATGGGAACACCTCGCCTTGCGTAAGAAATTCAGATTATTTGCTCTATTGTTCGCATACAGCCTAGGCACCATGGCGCAAACCGTCAGTGGCAGCGCATTTTGCACAGCAGCGATTTATGCCCCCCCATTTGCCTCTGTGGACATAAGTGGATCGGTGGCATTAACTGATGTTGGCCTACCCGGCGCTGTCTGGGTTGGAATCGAAGACCCAGCGAAACCTGGTTATCCAGCAGCATTCTTGACACCCTCTGGTTGGGTAACTTGGACAACAGGTGGTTTCCCTGCGTACGTTGAAACACAGTCCATGGGACCAGGCTTCTCGCACTCAGCGTGCGTCCCCAATTCCCAGTACGGCAGCGGTTGCACTTCTACAAGTGCAAGCTTCGTGGGCTGGAAAATCTATGCTGGCTATGGCGTTCTGACACCTGAGCACCAGGCCTTGATCGCACAGCGGCGTGCGTCACTCGATCAAGCAAAGCCCTGGCTACAGCAACAAGGCAAGTGGCGCCCGGATTATGAAGACGACGTGGCCTATCGCAATGCCCTGGTTCAGAAATCCGCAAACGATGGCCGCTGGGGATTGGCACTAACAGTGCCCTATATCGATTGCACTCCGCCCGATTCTGGCAGCTAGCGGCAACACTGCCCTCTTCCGGAAATAACTTCATGGAAAACCTGACCCCAGAGCAGCAGCAACGAATCGCACTGCTTGAAGCCTTTGAGGCCATCACGGCACCCGATCGCGATACTCGCCATAGCCGTTTTGACCTTCACGAACAAGAGTTCCGTGAAAAGTGGCTTCAACTGCAATCAAGCATGGAGGCCACGCGTAGCGACCTGCATGCCAAACTGACTGGGCAGAATTATTCCGAGTCATCCATTGCCGCGTCAGTGGCTATCGAGTTGGCAAAGCTCTCGGAAGGCTACTACGCCGACAAGGACAAGGCAGCACGACAACTTGATGGAGAGCTTCCCAAGCCCAAGAGTTGGATTGAATTCCTGAAGGAATCAAAACGTGAGCAACCCGACCAGCCAGTAATTGACGCACTGATTGAGGAAGCAGAGAAGGCACCGGAGATTGGCCAGGAATCATTTTCCTCGCAAGTTACACCCAACGTCGTCTTGAATGACCTGCAAGCACGCGAAGGCAAAGATGGGGTCATGGAGTATGCCCGTGGCATGACGGTGGCGGTGCGCGACGTGGGTGACCGCCTGGATGTCCGTAAAACCGATGACCGCGACATTGAAGCCGCTCTCAAAATTGCTGCCAAGAAGTTTGACGTGGACAAGGGCTTGCTACTGACCGGCGACACAGCGTTCAAAGTTCGTGCAGCCGAAATTTCCGGCCAACTGGGCTACCCACTTCAAAATGCCGAACCTGATGTGTTGCGGGCCTGGATGCGTGGAAAGCAGGCCGCCCAAGGAATTCAGCAAACCCGTTTTCCTGGCGTTGACGCTGGGATTTCGGGCGATCCAGCCAACAATCTGACGATGGCACCTTTGGGCCAATCTACTCTAAGGGCCGATCTGCGCACGATCGAAATCCTGCGAAAAAGCCCTGTGGCCGGGGTCGACACGATTGGCGACGACAAGCTCACCATGCCGGATGTACGCATGCTAGCGGCCCACGCCAGCATCAAGGATCTGGGCTACCAAGTCATTCACCAGCTCGCCAGAGCCGACCTTGAAAAACCAGACGGTGGCCTTGGCAGCAGTAGTCCAGATATCGTCAGTATCTTGCTTGAGAAAGGCCTTTTGGATGCCGACGGCAAGCTCACGCCGTTAGGCGGCGATGTGGTCATGGTGCGTGATGACCGTGTCATACGAGAACGCGAGCCACTGGAACCGTCGCAGCAGGCAGCAACAGAACAGTATTTCAAAACCTCTGGTGACTACGTGCGAGAAGCCTATGCGAGGGAACGTGAAATGGTAGCCCCTGAAGTCGCTCAAGAAAAAGAAGATCAGGCAGAGGAAATGGAGCACCAAATGCTCGGGAACGAAAAGGCCTTTCAACTGACTCCACCCAAACCCATTGCCCGACATCCCCAGTTGGAAGACAGCCTCGAACTTTGAACAACCACGCCCGATTTGCCCGGGCATTTTTTTGGAATGACCATGCAAGCCCAATCGATTTTCTCCGCACAGACCCTTGCCGCACTGGATATCCCGCCTGACAAGGAAGTCCACCCTGCGCGCGATGCGGACCAGCTCGGCATCGATCTCTTGGGACCTGAACACGACGACGTGGATTCATCAGACTTTGCAGAGGTGAACTATGGCTGAGGAAAGAAAAGACCTGCGCGAACAGATTACGGAGCGTATCATCGCGTCCCTCGAATCGGGCGTCATGCCCTGGCGAAAAGGTTGGACCAATGAAGGCGGTGTGGCAAACGGACTGCCCCGCAATGCGGTCTCGGGGCGCACCTACAGCGGCGGCAATCGTCTCATGTTGATGATGCAGGGGATGGACAAGGGCTATGCGGATCCCCGGTGGCTGACATTCAAACAGGCGCGAAACCTGGGCGGCACCGTCAACCAAGGCGAGAAGTCCACGCCGATTGAATACTGGGATGAACTGCCCTTTCATCGGCGCCGGGATGTGAACATTACTCTGAACGGTGCTCGGGTGACGCTTGGCGAAGCGCCTGAGAAAAATGCGCAGTCCGTCAAACTGGCCAACGGGTCGGAAGTCGATACCCGTAAATTGGTCATTGAAGCGGATGGGGCCAAATACAGTTGGCGGCAAGCAGAGCGATCCTTGAATCTGCTCTTCGACAAAACCAGCCACGCGTTCAATGTGGAGCAATGCAGTGGACTGAACATTGAGCCAATGGCACCAACGAAGGAGCGCCCCATCGTTGAAAAAATTGCGGCTGTAGAGAAGATCGCCCAGGGCATGCAGCGTGATGGTCTGGAGCTTGGCCATGGTGGTGACCGCGCCTATTACTCACCCGCGCGCGATGCGGTTCAAATGCCCCATCGCGATCAATTTGAAAGCCCGCAGGCCTATGCAGGCACCCTGCTGCACGAGCTTGGCCATGCGACTGGTGGCGAAAACCGTCTCAACCGTCCACTCGCCAACGCATTTGGAACGCCGGAATATGCCCGCGAAGAACTGGTTGCCGAATTGAGCAGCGCTTTCGCCAGTGCGGAGACCGGTGTGCAATTCGATGACAAGAACCATGCGGCCTATATCGGTTCATGGCTTGAAGCACTCAAAGGCGACAAGCATGCAGTCTTTGCAGCGGCCAAGGACGCATCAAAGGCAGTCGACTACCTGATCGAAAAAAGCCAGGGGATTGAAGTCGAGAAAGCCACCGAAATAGGTGCTGAAAAAGGCGTCGACCCAAGTATCGAAAAGACTGTGGAACCGACCCAGGTGGAAGCCGTTCAACAGGAAGCCGCCGAACCCAAAAAGCGAACCCGCAAGAAAGTTGCCAAATCCGAACCCGAGATGGAAATTTGAGCTACGCATTCGGCGGTGCTCAAAAAGGCCAGCACTGGCTCCCGCCACATTGAATGCGCTCCCGCATGCACTGCATAGAAAATTTGGCACACACCCGAAACGTCCCGCCGCAGTCGGCGGGACGTGCGACGTTTAGTCGCCCTTGTTTCGCGACCAGATCAGGTTGTAGACACCGGGATCTGCTTCGACCAGGCTGGCATAGATGGTGGCTGGGAACGATGGGTCATCCAGCGTCACCGACAGGTAGGGCCGATCTGCCTTGCTGACCTTCTTCCAGGCCGCGCCGATTTCGAAGTTGTCTACCAGGATGCGGTAGTCCGGGGCATTCCCCTTTTCCTTGCCATTGGGAACGATCTTGATCTTGACGTTCAGTGTCAGGGTGCGAACCGTGCCGCTGTAGCTGTTGTTTTGTTCGGTGAAAGTGCCAATGTGGGCCATGATGAAGTCCTTTGAAATTTAACCAGGTCGCAACCACTGCGGCCTTGGCGTGACCCGATGGGGGCGGGTCCGGGCGCGCAGCACCCCAGTGCAATACGATGGGGCCGCAACACCGTGAAGGACCGGGAGGTACAAGAAATTTGGCTCGCGAGGAAGACCAAAGGTCGGGGAAATTTGTTGGACTGGACGGTTGCAGCGCATCAGCCCGAGGCGAAGCCGTGCCCGCACCAGGATTCACGACAAAACAAGGCTGCCGTGTTTGCAAACCTGATTTCCAAAGGACGCATGGCCACGGCACCGCCACCATGCGCCAGCTTTCCGGCACGGCCTCTGACATGGTCAAGATCGAGATGTTTGTCTGCAAGGACGAATGCCATTTGCCATTGATGTTGCCGAAATCGTTGCCGGTGGGGACTGCTCCGGGCAAGGTGATGGCCGGTCGGTGAAATTGGATCGTTGCCGGACTGCTTCCAGTATCGAAGTGGGTCCCGCTCCAGAGTTATCTGGCGCGGCAGGCTTGATGGCGTCCATTGTGCGTAGCCCCAGGTGCGGGGCTCCAACACGCATTCCATCCTATGGGCGCAATGGAGTGCGCGTGCGGACCCCTTTTTCGGACCGTGCAGTCGCACGCAAGAATGCAAGTCTGCTGTGTTCCTCGCTGCGGGTGGGCCGCACCCAGTAGCGAATCCAGGGGATAAGCCAAGCGGCAAAGGGGGCGAAGCTGGCGGGGGCGTGGTTGTCCTCGTATGGGGACGTTCCGGACGCGGCAGATTGGCCTCTCTTTTTGAGCGCCAGATTTTGCGCCGCCAGGCACACCACTCTCCGTGTGGAGAGTCTATTGGGCACGTCCGCGCCTTGGATCGCCCCGGCCAACGCCGGGGCTTGGGTTTCTTCAGCAGCATTTGGCTGCCGTCGCGTTTTACCGCTTCATCGTCCTACCTGTCATTGCCGCTGTGAATTGCACTGTCAGCACTGCTGTCATTTCGGCTGTCATTGTTACTTTCATCCCTATTCGCAGGCACATCGTCTGTAGCAATGGGGTTTTCTGATGCATCTGCATCGGGCACCTCCATTTTCTGCAACATCCCCGGCAGCCATCCCGTACCCACAACCAACCGTTCGGCTTCGCTCGCCAACTCTGCCTTTTTCAGTTTGGCAAGGCGATTGACCTGCTCAGGCGCAAATTGCTGCACCGCCTCCAGCGTCTTGGCCTTGGAGACGTGTTCAAAATATCCCGCCGCTGTCGGCGTCCACCAGTTGTGCATATCCAATTCCACCGCTTGGGCCAGCAAGGCAGCGGGTATATCGCTTTCCCGAGAGGCCACGGCGTCCACCGTGGATGCCACACACACGGCAAGCAGGGACAACAGCTCCTGCTGCGGGAACGTCAGCAACTCTGCAAACAGTGCGTCAGAGTCTTGGGGCAGACGCTCTGCCCACGCTTGGTGGACTTCCTGCATGCCGGTGGCTGCGGGTGACTGTGCGATGTCCGGAGCCAACATTTCCAGTCCGTGGCGTTGGGTGGCGTTGATGCACACCGATGACACGTTCGAATAATAGGTATCCACCACGACGCGCAAGGCCAGCCGGTGCACCACCGCCACCAAGGCGATATGCGGATGTCTTGCCACCTCGGCCTGCAGGGCGACCGTGCGGTGCGCACTGAGCCACTTCGCCAGCTTCTCTGAGATTCCGGGCTTGGCGGGTTCCGTTGCATCGGCGTCCGAGCTACTGCCCTCCCCGCTCTCACCGCCAGCCTCTTGCTGCTCCTGCATGCGCAAGGCCTTGACCTGTTCCGCACGCAACAAACCGCGATGCACCACCACCCCGCCCATGGAATCCACCGACACCACCGCCCCAGCAACTGCCATAACGGCACCTGGGTACTCCATCAATCCGCGCTCGATAGCCTCCAGTTCGTCACCCAATGCATCCATTTCAGCTTCCAGTGCCTGGGCCTCGTCATCGCCCATGTCGTCCTCGTCCTCGATGCGGTCTTGCAGCTTGGATTGCTGTGCCTCCAGCTTGGCGATGCGCTTGGCCTCTGTCCTGGTCGGTTCACGCCGGGTGCTGCGCGCCCGCTGGAACTGGTACAGATCGGCAGAAGTGACACGCGGGGCGGCATCCACCCAAGCCCATCCCTCAATACGCACTTGTTCCACGGAAGCGGCCAGCTTATCCCGCGCCAGTGACTCCAGCAAGGCACTATCCGTCAGATAGATACCGTTTTTCTCGTCTGCAAACAAATCACGGCGAATGCCACCGCCCGCCTGCTCATAGGCCTCCTGCCCCACGAAACGCGCCACCGCATCGCGGCTGGCATCAATTTCTTCACTGGTGAGGTGATCGCGCAGTGCTTCCGGGTTGCGCTGCCATTGGGGTGTGTCGTAGAACGCTGCTTCCTGCGCAGCATGGTCATCGGTGATCGCCAATGCCATCAACTGCTCCAGTGTTACCACCCGCGTATCAAAGTCCGCCAGCAACCGGGGCGAGACATTCGCAAGTTTCAAACGGCGTTGCACCACCAAGGGGGTTACGCCAAAGTCGGCAGCAATGTCCTCCACGGGACGCCCCTCCGCTGCGAGGTCTTTCCATGCAAACAGCTCTTCAATGGGAGACATGGCCTCTCGCTGCACGTTTTCAGTCAGACTGACAGTGCGGGCGGCATCGTCCTGCACCAGCAGGCAATGCACCGCATGGTGCTTGTCCAGCTTGTGGCGTTTAACCAGCAGCTTCAACGCGGCCAGCCGACGGCGACCGGCGACCACCTCGTAGTGTTCCCCATCGGGTGCAGCCACCACGGTGAGGTTTTGCAGCAGTCCAACACGCGCAATGCTCGATGCCAGTTCGGGAATGGAAACCCCGCCACTCTTGCGCACGTTGCGGCTCGATGGCCGAAGCTGTGACAGCGGAATCAACAGCAGTTCCTGCGATTCGGTGATGGCGGTAGCGCCCGTGGTGGCTGCAACGGCCGTGGAAATAGCGGTGGAAACAGCAGTGGCAATGGCAGTGGTTTCAGACAAGGTCATGGTGTTCATGGTGATAGCTCCTGTCCCAGTGGGACGTTAAAAAAACAGACAAAGAAATGAGAGAGGCTTCGTATCGATTCACGTCTTCAATGGCTGCATGCAGTTCCCTCCTGTGGTTTTCAAAGCTGACCGGATTCCAAGATTCAGAGCCCGGTATCCGATTTCTGGCTTCGGTTTGTTCGGCGCGACCACCTGGGCCGGTCGTCGTTGCCGCCGTCTTTCCTGAGTTCATCGCCCGCGAATCAACGGGGCCGGCGCGGACGGGCTGTCAAGGAGACAAGTACAGGGGGTGGTGCGGCCCGCAGCCACCGGCGAGGACCCGGCCCTGCGCGCCTTGACGGCCAGGCAGCGCTGGCTACCGTCGCGGAAGAAGTGATGGGGGAAGGAAAGATGGAGAAATGGCAACCACGGGCAAGGGTTGCGCCGGTACAAACGCCCAGCGGCGAGCGGCCCTGACGGCACCCTGCCGCAGGGCACCAGGACAGCGCGCAGCGCCACTTGAAGAAAATAAAAAAGGGGCGAAGCCCCTGCTGCTACATGAGCCCCCGCTCGGCCATAGAAAGGGTGTCGCTTCCAGCGACGATCAAGTGGTCCAACACCCGGACGTCTATCAGTGACAAGGCTGTTTTGAGGGTCTGAGTCAGAACCTCGTCGGCCCGTGACGGCTGGGCTGAGCCACTCGGATGGTTATGTACCAACAGCAAACCCGCTGAATTGCGCAAAATGCACTCTCTGACCACTTCACGGGGATACACCGATGTTTGGCTCACCGAGCCTCGGAACATTTCGACATAGTCGATGACCCGGTTCTGGGAATCCAGATGCACGACCGCAAAGATCTCGTGCTCCAGCCCACTCAGACGCATGCGCAAATAGTCCCGCACGAACTGTGGTGAACTCAGGACATCACTGCCGCGCACCCGTTCCAGCAAAACTTGCTGCGCGGCCTGCAGCACCTGGTCAGCCCCGATTTGGCGATAGTCGCCTGCAACATCACGAACGAGCAGGACAGTAGGCTGGGAAGAATGAAAAGAAACAGAGGAAGAAATGAGATCGTGCGACATGGTCAGCTCCGTGCATCGGGCGGGATTGCCCGAGACCGGTAGGAACACGCCGCAGCGCAGTGGTCACAGGTTCACAAACGGCCGCCAGGACGCAAGCGCACACCGTGCGCGCAGACCTTGACGACCAGAACGACGTGGTACGGTAAAGGGAACAGCAAGCCACCCCACGCGCTCCTCCACTCCACAGGCAAGCGCAGCGCGCAGGTCGCAATCGCAGTGAGACCGAAGGCGTGAGGGATCCACAGCCGCAAGGCCGCGACTCGGCACGAGGCGCGGGGCAACGCCCAAGAGCCCGACGGCGTCAACGCCGGGACGCAAAAATGGCTTACCCCTGTGTACTGCTGTGTTTACAACACTCTGTTATCCGGAACCCTTGACCCGAACCGGTGCAATCGCGTCAACTCAAGGAACCACCAGCTATGCCCATTCAACCCATACGCCCATGCCTGATCTGTTTGTCGAAAGCCTTGAAACCCCATCCCTGACCAAAGCCATGCTGATTGAACGGCTGAACGAAAGCCTGGGACTCAATGCCCGGGAAGCCAAAGATATGGTGGATGCTGTCTTCGAGCTGATGTCGGATGCGTTGATTTCCGGTAACGAAGTGAAGTTACCTGGGTTTGGAAATTTTCAGATACGGACCAAGGCACCCAGACCCGGTCGCAATCCAAAAACGGGGGAAGCCGTCACCATCGCACCGCGACGTGTGGCAACTTTCAGGGCCTCAAACGCTTTGAAAGAACAGATTGGCCGGACTTCCGCACAGACGCCTGAATAAATCCAGGGTGATTGGTAATGCAAGTCAACGCAATCAGAATCAACGTACCCGCT
Source organism: Burkholderiales bacterium (assembly GCA_947446855.1). Lineage (GTDB taxonomy): Bacteria > Pseudomonadota > Gammaproteobacteria > Burkholderiales > Burkholderiaceae_C > Allorhodoferax. The sequence continues at coordinate 11,670 of CANFIH010000021.1, read as the reverse complement.
CGACCGTCAAGAGCCCTTTTCAGACCCCCGCCATTTTTCGCACAAGTGTGTAGCTGACACTTCGGCATACGTCGCCATCAGTGCCGCCTTGCGTTCAATCTGGGTGGGTATATTCCCCGCCCCTCTGGGGCGCTCCCATCGAGGCGAGACGCATTGAGCCGAATGGTTCCCGGCCCCAGGCCCCGATGGCCAGTTCAAATTCCCCCACCCTTGGCCACCCCAAACTCCCCCAGGCAAGACAACTGGATTATGGCGTTTCAGGGTTAATGGCTAGGCGTGCGGCGGCTTCTTTTAGTCGGTAGCTTTTGCCCTCGAATTCCAGCATGGTGCAACGGTGCATCAGTCGATCCAGGATGGTGGTGGCCATGGTGGCGTCACCAAGGGATTTGACGATTACTTATTCACCGTTGCCCAAGATAGCGCCCCCAGTCCTGAACTACTCGGTTGGAAGTCACTACAACGGAGCGGTGCAGTTTGTAGCGCTGGTGCACGATGGCTTGCAGAACCTCTGCTGCGTGTTCACTGATGCGCCTTGCCAGGAAGAGGTCGTCCAAGATAAGCAAATCCGGCTCCACCCACTCTTTGAGCAGGCCACTGCGCTCAGTTGCACTTGCCAGCGCGTAGCGAGCAAACTCGGCATCGGCTTCCAGGTAACGCACATCATGGCCCTGCAGCGTGGCTTGATACGCCACAGCCTTAGCCAAGTGGCTCTTGCCAGTACCGGGCTTGCCAACGATCAGGGCATTTGCTCCCTCAGCTACGAACTTCAGGGTGTGCAACTCGAAGCAAGCAGCGCGTGGCAACTTGGGGTTGAATCGCCAGTCGAAGTCGGCCAGCGTAACTTTCTCGTCCAACCCTGACCTCTTGTAGCGCCGCTGCATTAGGCGTGAGTGGCGCCGATCGAGCTCGTCTTGGAGCATGGCAGCAAAGGTCTCCAGGAACGGCTGCTGCGCGGCTTGCGCCTGCATGACACGCGTTGACAGGGTCTCGGCAATGCCCGACAGACGTAGTGCGCGCAGGGTGCGCTCAATCTCTTGCATGTTCATGCGCGCTCTCCCTGTCCAATGGTGGGCATTGCCGTGGCGGCGGCATGCGCAAACAGATCGCCGTACTCGTGTGCATCGCGGATCAGTTCGTGTTGCTGGACCAGTCGTGGAACTGCGCCGCCTGGGCCGTTTGCTTGCGCGGCTTTGCCAGCGTCCGCCTCGATGGCGTTGATCGCTTGGGCGAAGAGGGCTTCAGTCAGGGCCAGCACTCGCTTGTAGCTGTAAGTGCCGCTCTCCAACGCCTGGGCACAGGCGGCATTCACGCAGTGCGCCGGATAGCGACGCACCAAGCCGACGATGCCCCAGAGTTTGCGCTGACCCACCCGGCCCTCAATGGCAAACAGCAACTGACACAGGCGGGCTGCGTCCTTACCAATCTCACCGGCCTGACGCAAGATTTGACGGGTCTCGCGTGATGGATTGAAGACACGTTCGTCCTGCGGCAGCACAACGGTGCCGGGCCGTTCGGCCTTGGTGTGGGTGCGCAGCAGGCTGCCCGTGTGCAGTTCGCGGATCTCGATGCGTTGGGTGTAGATGCGCACCAGTACCTTAGTGCCGATGGCCGCCGGGCGGGCCGCGTAGCTGCTGTGGTCGATGCGCACGCAGCCGTCATCGCAGACGCTGCGCTGGGTCTCGGTGAAGTACTGCATGCCCAACAGCGGCAAGTCCTTGAGGTGGGGTCGTTCTTCCTCAAACATAGCTTGCACCTGGCGCCGCTCTGTACCGTGGATACGCTTGGCCGCCCAGTTGTACTCCCAGCGAGCCAGGAACTCGTTCTGCGCTTCTATGGATTCGAAGCGTCGCCCACCCAAGGCCGTGTTCTGGGTATGCTGAATTGCGTTTTCCACCGTACCCTTGCGGTTGGGGTCACGCACCCGCGCCGGATCGGCCACCACGCCGTAGTGCTTCAGGGTGGCGGCGTAGACCGGATTGAGCTCGGGTTCGTAGAGGTCGGGCTTGATGACACCCTCCTTGAGGTTGTCCAGCACCACGTACTGCGGGCAACCGCCGAAGTACCGGAACGCCCGCTCGTGCAGTTCGGCCCAGACCTGCTGACTGGATTTCCAGACCACGCAACGGTAACTGGCGCGCGAGTAACGCAGGGTGGCCACGAACAGACGGGGCTTGCGATATCGCTCACTTCCAGACACCAGGGTGGGGGCGCCTTCGCCGTAGTCCACCTGCATCTCCTCACCAGGCAGGAAGGACAGGCGGTCAAACTGCTGGGGCTCGCGCTCACGCAGCTTGGCGCAAAAGCGCTTGACGGAGTTGTACTGGCCGGCAAATCCCTGGGTATCGACCAAATCTTGATAGATCGCCATGGCGTTTCGTCGCAAGCGCAACTGTGCCTCGATGAAGTCTCGGTAGGGTTCGCACAGGGAGGTGGCCACCGGCACCGCAGCCGGTGGCCAGGGTGGGGTAATTTGAACGGCCACGGCATCCGAGCCGGTGGCCACCCCGGGGGAATTTGCGTGCTCGCTCAGCCAGCGCCGCTGGTAACTTCTGATCGTCTTGCGGTCTATTCCTGTAATACGGGCGATCTCACGCTGTGGAGTATTGCGCTCCAGTAGCGTGTAGACCGTTGCGCGTTGGTTGGGTCTCAAAACATTCACTCCTTGGCCTTCCCTCGGGGAAGACCGGACAAATGTCTTGCCGGCAGGTGCCGACTACGCCAGCGTTTAACCCCTGTCCCCGATCAACTCAGGTGGAGGAGTTTGAGGTGGCCACAGGCGGGGGAATTTGGGTGGCCATCGGGGCAGGATACGCCGCCCCTCTGGGGCGGGGACTTTGATTAGGTTTCTGCTGAAAATAGGCCCATTCGCACAGCAACCCAGTGCTTGCGGTTTCGGACTTCAGTGCGTGGTTACAGGTCATGCAACTTGGTGATCTACATTCCAGCGTCAACTTGGCCTTAAACGCCACGAGACGGCGTTCCAAATCCTGCACAAACTCCGCACGGCCATGGTGCGTCCGGACCGCGACCGCATTGGTGGCGAATTTGCAGTTGAAGTGGACGAAACGTGGGTGGAGGTCGACCTCAGCCACCTGGGTGGACGAGCCGCGTTGTGGATTCACGGACATGTCCATGAGTCTTGCGACTACGAAATGCATGGAACGCGTGTCGTTTGCAATCCTATGTGCGCATTCATCCTTAGAGCTAGGCCCTCAGAATCCTGCGTTCACCGATCTACTGATCGAACCGCAATCCAGACTGAGGACTCTTGTTGCCCAAACCAATCACTGGCCATCCGAGGACTGACATCGGATGGCCTTGCTTTTTAATGAAGACGTGGCCGATTGCTCCGGATTTCAAGTCTGTTTCGAATGGTATCGCCATTCATGGACATAACCTCAAATTTTCGAGCAGTGAAGGTCCGTTGTTCTTGCGCAGTCTCGCCATCTGAAATCAGGTCAAAGGCTTGGTACTTGCTCATATGACTTCCAATCGACTCAATGACCACGTCGCCGCGCTTTGTCGTCATCAGTGGGATACGTCGGTCGCTCAATAGTTTTCGAACTGCAGGGTCAGGATGCTCGTGCTGATTTCCAGTATTGGAGGTACAAACTGCGAGGCTCGGGTTAAGCTCTTCCAGAAACTTCTTGCTCATCAAATCTACTGCCCCGCCGTGATGCGGTAACAGCAAAACATCCAGTTCACGCTGAAGCTTTTTGCAGCACCGCAGATAGGCACCGATATTGTGGTGCTCTATGTCCCCAGTGCTCAACACATTGAAACAGCCTCTGCGGAAAAATTTGACCGTGGAGTTATCGTTGGATTTTGTGAAGATGGACTTTGGATGGTAAAGGATGTTTTCATAGCCCAGCACCGCCGCTTTGCCCAAGCTCGTGATGTACTCAGGAGTGATGGCCATTACATCGGTGTTTTTTCCAATACGTCGTCGTGTGGACTGGTACTGCGAAATTAGGTTCTGACAATCCTTAACATTCTGAGTGTCGTGCTGGTATCCGGGCACCTGAATCTTCTTGGGACTGATTGTTGCCAGAATCCATTCCAGGGAGTTCGCCTCACAATGATCTTCATCCCAACTCGTAATATGAAGCGTGTCAATGGATTTCTTGCCGCAGAGTTTCATTTCCGCCAGTAGTCTGGGCCGACTGAGCTCAGTATCCATTGCCTCAATCAGCGTAAAGTGCCCGTCGGCAAAATAGGAGCACAACGAACCAGCCCTGCCAAGCTTGTAGGCACGAAAACGCGTGCGCACGGCCTTCGCGGCTGGTTGTTTTTTACCAAACAGTTCATTTGCTTTCATTGTTGAACTCACTCCCTGAAGTTTTGAAGCCATCCAGTCCACGTGATGACATAGAAACCATTGTTGACATCAAGTGAAGCTTGCCAGTTGCTGGTTCAAGTTTGCCACTGCGTGACCCCGATCGGCAATGGCGTCGAAATCTGATTCGGACAAGGGTGACAGTGTCGTGCGATAAAAAATCGCGCCTTGAGCGGATTTGTCTGGAGGGATTGGTGGTTCTGCGATATAGATATAAGCACCACCCGTAGCACTTCGCTTCAGAAATGTCCAAAATGACCGTACACGCAGCGAGCGGGTCTGTTCACCCTGGATGTCCGACACGCGCTTGAGTCGCATGAAGTTGAATGGGTGCATTCTGAATCCATCCTTCAATACGGCACCGGCATCGCTAACAATGATGTAGCAATCATCCGCACCTTCCTTGGCGGCATTCTTGCCACAGTCAAAAAACGGCTCAATCCCCAAATTGTCGTAAGCGCCTCCGTCGTATAGGTGCAGGCGTTTAAACGACGGCGGGACCTGCTGCAGATCATCTTTCGGGGCGCCCCAATTGGCACGCCGCTCCCAGTTGAACTTGGAGGCCTCGATAGCAAGTGGCCCAAAGACGCCGGGCACTGCGGCTGACACCGCCAATGCTTCGGCCAACTGGAAATCTTGGGGCTTGGCATAGCCCAGCAAGTAATCGCCCATTGAGTCACGCTTGAATCGGAAACGCTTGCCATTTTCGGCGGTCGTTCCATTGAATGAAATTTCTGGGAACTCAGGAAGGTCGCAAACCTTTTCGTGGATGCCCCAGACCGACTCCAAGGCCTTAGCCAACAAGTTGGCGCGGGAAATAAGAAACCGCCAATTGCATGGCTTCAGTAGCGCCAACAAGGCACCGGGAATAAGGTTGGTGTGGCACAACGTGGTTCGCAGGGAGGGGTATGTGTCAGCCAAAAACTCCGAAGAAGTAGGCCACCGCATTTTGTGATGATGCAGGATCAAGCCAACCAACAGGCTTCCGCCAGAAACCGAAGACAGCTTGGAAACCCTTTCCAGCAAGCCCATTTCAGCCAAGAATTTGAAAACCCCCAGATGAAACGCCATCGCGCGAATGCCGCCGCCGGACAGCGCAATCGCGATACTCTGCTGGGGTCGGTCGGTCATATAGCAGCTCCCAACATGGCCATGAGTTCGCTGCTTCCGTCCCCGACAATGAGTGACAGGACTGGTAAGCCATCTTCAGCCAGCACGGCAGCCAGATTCAACACCTGAATCTTGTCGTCGACGCTGGGATAAGCCGAGACTTTGGGCGGATGAGAATGCCACTCGCCAACGTATTGAACGATGTTGGCCGTGCGAGTCGCTGCGGATTCAATCAGCTGCTTTACACCAGCCGTACCGCGTTTGAAGGTTGTCGCCGTTGCCTCGCTATCGGTAGGCGCTTGACTTGCGTCCACCACCACCAATAAGTTCAGATTGAAATCGTGGTAGCCCAGCAAAATGCCACCGGTTTCCCTTGGCAATTGTGCTTTGCGCAATGCGCGCAACTTGGCGATGAGGCCTTCGTCTATGGAGATCGTGATTTGGCCTAGCCCAATGTTGCACTCGTTGGTGCACGGCACACCGCGATTCAAGACGTCGCCAGTGGCGGGATTGCGAGTCCAGACCTGAATACAGGCCTCGGGCGACTCCAAATGGACGCGAACCTGCTCCGCCAGGTTTGCCGCATGCGCAAGGACTGCGGTATAGGGCATCACCGTAGATTTGTCTCTGCAACCCGCTCCCGTCCATTGGCGACCGTTATGCCCCAGCAGATGCGTTGCACCCCAGGGCTCGTTAAGTACTGCCCGGTAGTACTGGGCCTCCAATGTGCGCAACCTAGCACCGCGTCTCTCGTCCTCGATCATGAGTACGCTGCCATTGGTGCTGGGAGTCAGAAAAGCAGTTGCGTGGCGCGCTTTGTTTTCATACTGACTCACCTTGCGCGGGAAATCCAGATCTGTGGTGACATCAACGACCAGCTGAGCATTGGCGAATGCCTGTTGCAACTCGGGGTTGCCGTCGTCGAGTCCGCTCATGGGAAAGGCCCTAACCTGGTTCGCGCCTTGACCTAACTCGTTTGCACGCGCCGCAGCAGCCACCGCTTTGTTCAAACCAATTGCCCAGTATTCCGCAGGGTGTCGGACGAGGTTGTGTGGCTTCAGGTAGTCATTGTCAACCACCGACCAAGTTCCCCACCCACTTCGCAGCCAGCAGTCGAGCATTACGGCCCCAAGGCTTCCGGCCCCGACCAAAACGCCAATCGGGCCTGACGGGACTACCCCCGAGTGCAGTCGAGCCAGCGTCTTCGATATGGCGAACAAAACATCAATCCCCTCGATCGCAGTACTTCTCCATTCGTCCGATTGAATTGGTTGCAAAATGCCGCTGGATTCGGCATAAAACTTCCTTTCATGGCGTATCAGTGCCGTCAAGGATTGTCCAAGGTCCAAGAAGCCTTTCATGATCAAAAAGGCACGACGAAAGGTACGTTCAACCGGGCCCCCGGTGTGGCGCACAACAGGTATCTCCAGCAGGATCATCGTGGATCCGTCTTGCTCCTTTTCATTGCGGCCGGCGCTGGAGACTCGGGACCGAATTGCTTCTCGCAGACTACCAGCCACATCAGCGCCGCGCAGAGCAAAAATGTCGTGCAGTTGCCCTAAGGTAACCGGGTTTTCTTCTGGTCGACCATGTACAACCGGTGAAAGTGACACGATCAACAGATCCAGCAGCTTGGCTTGGTTCTGCAGTTCAGGCGAGTCCCAGTGCAATGTGTAGGTGCAACCCTTGTTGCTACGTTCGGCACTGGCCGTTCCCCAGGCTTTGAGGTTGGGCTCGTTTCGCCGAACTTCATAGTCGTGTGGTAGCACCAGCTCGGAGCGGGTTGTGAAGAACAACTGCTCAACCGGCTGGTCATCTAAGTGTAGGGATCCAGTTGCCGCACGAATCAGCCATTCCTCAATTCGGTGCAGAAATCGTTCTGCGGTCCAGCTGCGATTGACTGCCGCTTGTGGTTCTGCGTACAGGCAAAGACTGGGTGCTGTGTTTGGCTCGACCGCATTCTGATGCAGTAGCAGCGGGAACCCCTTGCGAAGCGCGCGTACTTCGATTGGCAGGTCTTTATCAGTGGCAATCCGTATGGCGATGCGTTCGGGAATTTCAATCCCGACATGATTGCGATTCGGTACTCCATCGCAGGCGAAATCGACCACAAGGGTTTCCAGCAACGGCTGGTTGTCGCGTTTAAAAAGAGCACACCATTCCAAGGATAGGTCCGTCCGTCGCGCTACTGCGGCCAAGATGGCTTGCGAACGCGGCAATGTCAGCGTAGTCGCTGGTACTTTGTATTGGTCTTCGGGCAGCTGATGCCATTCAGCCATGATCAGCCTAACTTCGGTGCCGGGGTTGAGAAGCCATTGCGCGACGGGCTGCTGACCGCAGCCATTGCAGCACCAGTTGCCGCTGCAGCCAGTTTGGCGACGCCCCCTGAACCGATGGCAAACTCGATGGGTTGTGGGTTGTACCCGCTCGGTTCAGACATTGTGACCATAAATTTCCGGCCCCTGACCTTCGCGAGGGACTCCACATAGGTGTTGCGCGCTTGCACATGAGGTGGCTGAACTTGCTCGTAGGCCTCTTTGGTTTCGATGATGGGATCACTGGAACTGACCATGTAGCTTCCGGGTTGGCCAGCCTCCAGCAGCTCCTTGACTCTCGGCTTAGGAGCTGTCCTAACGTCGCCTTTTTCATCGCTCAAGGCAAGGTAACTGCAGTGGTGCGGAACATTGAAAAGGTCCCACCGCAGTCGGTCGTCATTGCCGTGGAATTGCGTGATTCGGACTACGTCATCCAACACCTCCCAAGTGCTATCACCGACCTGGAAGAAGTCGGTATCCATGTCGGCAACGCGCATGCGGATGTTGAGGATCAGGGCCGCATCATTGCGGACGATGTCTCCGTCCTCGCAATGTTCGATAAACGGGCTGTGACAGAAGAACTCGATGCCCTCGTTCTGCAATGTATAACCCGGTACCAGTGTGCCGGCGTCTACAAACAGATGGTCGCGTGCTTGCGGACTTTCACCCCGTTCTTTCAACTTGGGTTCGAGCCAGTCCATGAGCGGTTTCGGTTGGGAGAAAACCCGGATGCCTTTGCCGTCTAGGAGGCGGTGGCGGGCCTCTTTACGCCACAGAGCGAATTCATCCGACTGTTCGCCCTTCCCAACCGGCTCCAGCAACATGGCTGCGGGAACCCACAACTCCGAGATGATTTTGCGCCGGCCACCTTGATAGCTACCGCTGTGGTTCAGGTGGAAGAATTCCGTGCTACCGGCGATGTGGTCCAGGTCAGCATGCGTAAAGGCAACCACGTCAAAGTAGTTCCGGTGATCTGCTTCTAGTTCCTCGTTCAGGCGGTTGTACAGATCTATGCGTTTGTCGTCCTTGTCTTGCTTTCGGTGGCAGTAGTCGAACAGATACCTCTTCCCATCGATTGCGATGATTTGACTTGTGTCCCCGTTGCCTACCGGGTAGAACCGAACCAGATGTGTTTGACTCATATTTCCCTCGTATTCGGCGGCAACGAAAATTAGCACTCAACCGCCATGAGTGCTGACAAATGGTACTGCTAGTGGTTTTGCAAGTCAATGAACACTATAGGTAGGGCTGAAAAAATAATCAGCCTTTATAAGTAGACATATATTCGAACGTATCACAGGAATGACTTTGCGGGTCTTTTGAGGGCGCTAGTTCCTGCCCGGACGGGATTGCATCTGGCGGCAGCAGGACGAATCTAAGAACTTAGCAGTGAATTCCTGGCAATGAAGGTCCAACTGGAAACCTCCGAACGGGTAACGGAGCAAATCCGCCTTCAGGTGTCAAAGATCATTGGGGAGGCCGCGGGGAAGTCTGCAACTCATTGAGTGTGTTCAGAAATTTCCTTAACGCCAAAAATGACATGGCTCGCACGGGGGAACCCTAGCTGGGTATGCCCAGCAAGATCATTCAGCGCTTGGCGTTAGCGCTTTGCTCAATGCGTCGGCATTGTTCTATGAGTAACTCGAAGGGTTCGGCGTCGTCCAAGAACAGACCGTCATCAACCATGTGCTGATAGTCAGCCTGCAAGGTTTCCAATGCAGCGCCCAGCGGCACAAGCTGGAGCTGGCCCGAGACGGTGGCGTGGTAGTCGATCGTGTCACCGGCCGGGGTCTTCTCTGCAAAGAAGATGCTTTTGTGGTCGGCAACCGCCTTGGCCAGCGCCGTATCGGCGATGGCTGAATCTGCAATGCCAGCGGCATCGAGTCGCACCACATCATGCCAATGGCGGGCAAAACGATCACCGCCACGGAAGGCCCCTTGCGCACAAAATACATGGATCGCGGTGGCCTTCTCCCAGAAGGTGCGTTCTGCACGCATGACCTGTGGCCTGGCCATCGGAAATACCACTGTCGGCAGGTACGCGGCGGCATCACATTGAACATCGCGCCATTCACTGGGTTCGCCCGTGGAGCGGGCGCCAAACTCCAGCATGACGGCAGGGGCAACATAGCCGGTACCCACAGCAAAGGGAACATACTCAATGAAAACCTTGTCGTCTTCCGCCCGTGCGGTGGCCGTAAGACCTTGCGACGCAAGGTCTTGCTGGAGTCTGGGCACAATTTCGCTGCCAACCCAGTTCGACAGTCGGGATCGAATCTCCTTGCTCCACTTCTTCTCTTGGCTCTTGCTGATTGGCAACGGCACATCGGCATCGCCAACCAGTTCTCTGGCTATGGCCCGGATGTCGTAAGTCAGGTCTACGTCCTCCGAGAAGCGCCGGATTGCTCCATAGGCCTTTGACAAGGACGTCCCGCCTTTGAATACCAGGTGCTCTGCAAAAGGTCCGGCAAAAAGGTGGCGAAGTGACCAGACCACCCAGATGTCTTTCTCAAGCAAATGGGGCGGACGACCCGACGCGTCGGCGGCGAACGCCAGCGCCTCCAGTCGCTCTGCCGGTGAAAGCTGGAAAAACTCAGCCATGATGAACCAAAGCACTGACCTCTTGCGCCATCCACGTCGGCAGCCGCGCCCGGGCTGAAGCCACCTCTTCCAACTCTGGTGGCGACAGTTTCGAACGCAGCGCCTGGAGCGCTGCTCCTGCTTTTTGAGGCCCCAGCCAGGCCAGTGCCCGCACCACATCACCCGCAGCCCGCCCGGGAAACAGCAATTGCCATGCTGGTGCATGTCGAAACTCGACCGCTTGCGCACCCAATGTAAGCCTGCGATTGCGCCCTGATGTGAGAAAGACTGAGCGCATGGGAACCTGGGTCGTCAGACCGAGCGCGTTGGCAGCTGCCGCCCCATGGGACACGATGACCTCACCGCGCTGGCTCGCCAGACCCTCGACCATCTTGACCGCCGATGGGGCACGGGTGCCGAAACTGCTCTGGACAGGCAGAACGTAGACACCCCGACCAGCACGCAACAAGGTGCCCCGCTTCACCAGACGGGACAAGACCTGGTCCACCGCTGCCCGTCCACCAAGGTGAAGCAATTCCTTGGCCGCCAAGGGCGTGCCCTCCGGCAACCCGGTGGCGTGCTCCAGTATTTTTTTGGCGAGGGTTTCCATGGTCAATCTCAAGTGGTAGAAATATTATACAATTTCTGACACTTTGAAGATGTTGATGCCAACACCATGGCATCAGCTATCCAATTCGGTGGCCCCAATTGGAGGGGATGCTTGTTTACTGGATAAGCAAATCAGCCTGCAAATCGACCTCTCCGATTGCACGCCCCCGGTATCGAACACCGATACCAAGGGATTCAATGTCCGAGCCACAGCGCCAACCGCTTTACGTCATTCCCCGCGCCCAAGGTGATATCACCCGCTTCGTGTGGGTCGCCTTCCTGCTATTTGGCCTCATCACAGCGTTGACGTTCGTATTGGTGACGCAGTACACCGCGTGGCAGTTCCGGTACCACCCAACCCTTGGCGCACCTGCCACTATCGTCGGTCAGACACGGATTTACTGGCCCTGGAAAATCTTGATCTGGATCTTCCGGTTCTTCCGACCCGACTCGTCACCTGACGTCCTGACCGTCATCAAGACCGCACAAGTGCTTTTGGCTGTCGGTGCGATGGGCGCGATCGTTCTGCCCGTGGCCTACGTATTCCGGCGCACCCGCAAGCTCCAAGACGAACGAAATGATTTGCATGGTTCCGCGCATTGGGCCGGTGCAGAGGAAATCCAAGGAGCGGGCATTTTGCCGACACCGGCCAACATCGGCGGCGTCATGTTGGGGGCAGTAGACATTCCCGGCAAAAAATCCAGTTTCAGCCTGCTTGGT
>CANFIH010000020.1 GCA_947446855.1 Burkholderiales bacterium | reverse complement strand
TCCGTAAAGCTGGCCGACCCGGCACAGCCCAACACGCCCGAACCCTCGGTGATGGCACCGGCCACCAGCACCGGTGTGAGCACCGGGCGGTCGTTGGTGCCGATCACCGTCACGGTAACGGTGGAGGCATCGGTGCCGCCAAAGCCGTCGCTGGCCGTTACCTGGTAGGTGAAGGTGAGCTCTTCGCCAGCGGCCAGCCAGTTGAAGTTTTCAGCGGCCGAATGGAAGGTCCAGTTGAGCTTGGCGGACTGCAACAGCGTCGTGTCGGTGGAGGCCACCGCCAGCAGCGCCTGGGCTTGTGCGTTGCTCAAGATCAGGCCGGTTTGAACGCCGGTGACGGCCACCGAATCCACGCGGACAGCCACCACATTGGAGGTGTCCACGTCGTACAGCGTCAGGCTGCCGGTGGCGCTCAAGGGGGCGTCGGTTTCGGTCAGGCGCGCGGCGCTGACGGTGGTGTCCAGTGTGCCCGTCGCGCCGGTCAGCGTCGGGTCGTAGGTGACCAGCGTGGTGGGCGTGGTGGCTACCACGCTGGTGTTGTGCAGAAACTGGCCCTGCACACTTTGCAAGTCGTTCAGGGAGGATTTGATACCCAGCGTGAACCCATTCCAGTCTTCATCCACGGTGGTGCTCCAGGCCACGGTGGAGAAGGTGCCTTTGAAGCGGATCACGCCATGGGGCTCGCCCCCGGTCGCATTCAGTTCGTAGTAGGTCACCCCGTTGATCACATGGGTCACTTTTTCCACGGACCCGGAACCCCAGAAACCGGTGCCCTGGCTGATGATGTCAAAGTCCCGGTCAAAGCGGTAGCCGTTGCCATTCAGGCTGACGTAGGCGAAATACAGGTTGGTCACCGGCGCTGAAAAAGCCAGCGAACGCTCACCATGCGCGTTGAAGGCAATGATGTCCGATGACGTGGGTGCAGCCACGCCGTCGCTGATGAACGGCGCCGTGGGCGAAAAATAGTTGGTGCCGCCACTGGTCTGAACAAATGAAAAACCCACCGAGTTCGTCAGCGTGGCGCTGACAGTGCCGCTGCTTGTGGTGAAGGTGCCGGTCGCCGTGTGCGTAGCACCACTGTTCACCGAGCTGGTCCAGTCAATCCACTTGACCGGCACGCTGCTCAAGGAACCGCTGGCATCCTGCAAGGCCAGGTTGGTGCTCAGTGGCACGTCGACATAGCCGTTGGCAATGTCGGCTGCGCTCAGGGTCTGGCCGGGCTGTGCCGTGCCCAGGTACGTCAGGCGCACCGTGTCGCCCGCCACCACGCCGCTGACCGGAATGGCCAGGCGGAAGGTGGGTGTGGCATTGCCGGTGACCAGTTGCACCGTGTCCGTGCTGCTGGTCAGGATGTGCGGCGCGTCGTTCGTGCCGTTGACCGTCACGTTCAGGGTCGTGGTACCTGTGCCGCCCCGGCCATCGGCCACGGTGTAGCTGAAGCTATCGTGCAACTGCTCACCCGCCGCCAGTGCCTGCACCCCAGCCATGCGGTTGTCCAGCGTGTAGGTGTAGCTGCCGTCGGCGGCCATGGTGATGCTGCCGTAAGTGCCGGCCACCGTGCTGCCGACGTTGCTGCCAAGCACCGCAGCCGTGGTGCCGGCGCTCACGCCCTGCACCCTCAGCAGGTCGGTCACCGTGGAAGGTGCCACGCCGTTGTCCGGGTCCGCATCGTTGTCCAACACCGCGCCACTGACGACGCTGACGCTGCCGCTCGACAGGCCTTCGCTCAGGCTGGTGGTGTCGGCAACGGCCACGGGCAGCCGGTCTATGGCGATCTGGATGGTGGCCGACACGCTGGCCAGGCCGCCGCTGCCCTGGTCCTGTGCGCCTGCCGAGGCACCGGCCACACCGGAGCCGGTGGCGTTGCTGTTGCCGTCGTTGAAGCCGACCCGCAAGACCACGTGGTCATACGCCAGCGCGCCGGGGGTGCTGACGGCATTGGCATAGGCCATGCTGTGCAAGGTCTCGTTGACACCCGCCGTGGTCGCATTGCTGTTGAAGGTCAGCGTGAGCGTGCCGCCGGCGCTGGTGTAGCTGCCGATGGTGGTGCCCGACAAGACCAGATTGCCGCTGGCGGCGCCCAGGCTGGCCAGGTTGCCGGTGGCCGAGAAGCGGTCGTCTGCGCTGGGCGCGTAGCCGCCGGCACCGTCGCTGCGCGCGATGGTCAGCACACCACCGCTCCAGTTGCCCGCAGGCGTGGCGCCGGTGAGGGCCTCCAGATCCAGGTCAGCCAGCAGCGCATGGCTGTCGATCACCAGCGCGGAGCCCCCCTGGACCAGGGTCGTGGCGTGGGTCGCATCCAGTCCTGTCAATGTGGGCGCGTCGTTGCTGCCGAGCACATTGAAAGACCCGGTGACTACTGCACTCAGCGGCGTGGCCGCGCCGGACGAACTGGTGTTGCCCCCGTCGTTGAGTGTGACCGTTACGCCACGTGTGGGCTGTGCACCGGCAGCGGTGGGGTTCTGGTTCGTGGTGCTGAACCCGATCTGCTGGGCCAGTGCCTGCACGGCCGCATAGGTCGCGCTGCTGGAGCTCAGCGCAACCACCAGGTCAGCTGCCACACCGCCCGAGAGCGTGCCGATGACCGCGCCGTTGTAGGACACCGTAGCACCACTGTGCGTGATGCCGTTGCCATCGAGCAGTTGCAACACATCACCCGCCACATAGGTTGCCAGGGCCACCCGCAGCGAGCCGCCGTTGAACTGGCTGGCATCCGGATCGGATACGGAGACAGCGCTGAGAAACTGCAAGGCGCTGGCAGCACCTTCCGTGTAGCTGCCCGCAATGGTTGCGCTGGCTGTGGGCGCGTCGTTCACTGCGCTGACACGCAAGCGGCCCTCGGCCACCACCGTACCGCCCGCAGGCACGCTGCCCGCCATGGCGTCGCCCCCGAACTCGACGACATAGCCCTGAATGTCGCCGTCACTGCGACGGGTGTCGTTCCAATTGCCGTTGCCATAGAGATGGAGGACGTTTTCGGTGATGCCCCCGTTGGGCTCCCCCCAGGTCCAGTTGGCATAGTTGGAGCCGACAGGGACCGCACCGTTCGAGAACTGCAGCCCGGCCTCCGGCCCCGTGAGCCAAGTCCAGCGGCCGTCCGTCTGGGATTGCTGCGTATAAGACGTGCCCAGCAACGCGTTGATGAGTTGGTAGTCGTCGGTGCCGCCGGTCCAGGCCGATGCCTGGATCTGGGTGTTGACAAATGCCGCTTCGGCTGCAGACGTGAGGGTGAGCAGGTAGCCGGTATGGCCGTTGAAGGTCATGGTCGCGGCAGCGGCCTTGGCGTCGTCAAAGTGGATGCCCGGCACCGACACGTATTGGTAGTAATGGACGTACCCGTTGGCGTCGGTGAAATACGACGGAACCGAACCGGTGGATACGACAAAGGTGCGGTCTGCGGTGTCCGGGTGGTCCAGCGTGTTGTTGAAGGTGACGCTGCGCAAGACCGTCTGGAAATTTGCCGCTGACATGCTGCTGGCACTGGTAAACGTCAGCGTGCTGGTCGATGCGTCGTAGGCCCCGCTGATACCGGACACCGGGGTGTAGCTAAGGGTGTCGCCGGCCTGGCTGTTTGTCAGCTGGACCTTGAGCACTTTCAGGCCGTCGCGTGGTGCATCGACCGTGGCCTGCGCCAGAAAGGGATCGGGCGTCTGCTCGGTGAAATGGGAGACCGTGCCCAGCGTGACCAGGTTGCTGTCGTCGGTGCCGTTGAGCGTCAGTGTCACCGTCGTGGACGCACTGAGCGCAGGCGTGGGGTAACCCTGGTCGGTTACCGTGACCGAAAAGCTCTCGCTCCGGCTGTCGAACAGCGCTTCGATGGCGCCGTCGTTGGGCACGTAGAGGTAGTCGCCGGTGCTGCTCTTGAGGTAGAAGGTGCCGTAAGTGCCCGTCTTGCCCAGGTCGTAGCTGATGCCGCCATCCGTGTAGCTTGCGGCGCTGCTGCCCGTCAGGCTGAAGCGCAGGTCCGCGCGCGCGGTTTCTGCGTCGCTCGCCGTCAACGTACCCGACCAGCTGGCAAAGGTGTCATCTGCCACGGTGTCGTTGTAGGTGTGTGCGATCGCAGTGATGCTCGGCGCGTCGTTGACGCCCGTGATGGCGATGCTGCCGTTGAGCGTTGCCGTGAGTGCGCTGGTGCTGGAGCCTGCGGCCAGCGTGTTGCCGCCATCGTTGAGGGTGATGGTGAAGGCGCGGCTCGGGTCCGTGCCATGCACGGTCGGATCGTCACTGCTGGCGTTGCTGTAGCCCAGACTGCCCAGCAGGGCCTGGATGGCCGCGGGGGTAGCGTAAGCCGAGGTCAGCGTCAGCACCAGCTCGGCGCCGCTGCCTCCGCTGGCGGTGGCAAACGCGTGCACGCCCGTTCCGTCGTTATAGCTGACGGTGCCGCCCGCGTAGCTGATCTGCCCGGAGGCTGTGCCCTGGCTGAGCACCGACAGGGTGTCACCCGCCACATAGCCGTCCAGCGCCACCGTCAGCCAGCCCGCGCCGGCGCTGAAGAAGTTGGCCACGCTGTCCGGGTCGGAGACGGTGATGGTGCCGCCCGCCAACTGCAAGGGCGTGCCACTTTGCTCCACGTAAGTGCCGCCCAGGGTGGTGGCCGCGAGTTGCGGCGCATCGTTGTCCAGCGTGATGCCCACGGCCACCGTGCTGGCCTGCGTCATGCTGGCCTGGCTGAGCCAGAGGTCTCCGATCACCCCGTTCAAGACGTAGCTGTTGGTAAAGCTCAGCGTTGCCGTGCTGCTGGTGGCCGTGAAGGTGAAACTGTGGGTGGTGGCCTGCGTCGTGACCTGGTCATAGGTTTGCGAAGCGAGTTCTGCCCCCGCATTCCAGACCGCACCATCGTGCACTGTGGTGACCATGGTGTTGACGGACTGGGTTCCCCAGGTCCGCAAAACATATTGCACCGTGTAGCCCAAACCGGCCACCAGGTTGTTGACGGTTTGGTAGACGCTGGCGCCTGCAGGTGAGCCGTTGTCGTTGAAATCAAAACCGCCGTCGTAGCCGGCGGAAGTCAAATCGTAAAAGCCCACGGTACCGGGCACCCGGACGGTCGTCCAACCCGCGCCACTGCCCTCTATGGTGGCGTTGACCAAGCGCTCTACCGGCGTAGCCAGCGTCGCGCCCCCGTCATCCACCCGGATGGCCAGGGTGCGGCTGGTGGTCGGGGTATTGGAGCTGTTGGCAAAGGTCAGGTTCTCGATCACGCGCTCAACCACGGCACGGGTGGCGCTGGTGTTGAGGCTGAGCACCAAGTCGGCGCCCACGCCACCGCTGGCCGTGCCCACCGTGATCCAGCTGCTGCCGTCGTAGTACTGCACGTTGGCGCCGCTGCGCTGCACATTGCCGGCCACCGCCGCCGCGCTGGTGGCCAGCGACACCGTGTCCTGCCCGGCTACCAGCCCGCTCACGCGCACGCTGCCGCCGCCGAAGTTGGCGCTGTCGATGTCGCTGAGCGTGACGTCCGTGTCGATGAACGCGGGGCTGGCGTTGATGGCGTTCTCGGCATAGACCACCGCATCCAGGCCCGTGAGCAGGGGCTGGTCGTTCTGCGGCACCACCGTCACGGTGGCCACCACTGCGGTGCTGTCCAGTGGCCCACTGCCCGTGCCCGCGTCGTTGGTGCCGGCGTCGGTCACCACGAAACTGAAGCTGCGGTCGCCGGCCGTGGGCTTGTCCGTAGTCTCCTCATAGCCCATGCCCTGCAGCAACACATCAAACGCCGCCAGCGATGCCACAGCGCCGCCGGTAGGCACGATGGTGAACACTCCGGTGGACGCAACATAGCTGACGCTGAACGCTTGCGACAAGCCGCCGGAATTGGCAGCGGTCACGGCGACCGCGCTGTAGTCCGTGCCCAGCAAAAAGTTGACCCCGCCGATACCCAGTACCTCGGCATTGCCGTCCACCACGCCGGCCACAGTCAGCTGCAGCCGCGTCAGGTTGGCGTTGTCGGCGTCGGTGGCGAGCCCGGCAGGCGCCAGGCTGACGGGGATGTGCGCAACGTTGGAGCCCTCGGTCCAGGTCACGGCCTGGCTGACGCCGGCGCCGGCACCATTGAGGTCCAGCACCGGCGGGGTGCCCGCGACCACCGCCGGGGCAATGGCGCCTTCGCGCAGGGAAAAATTCCAGACACCGTCCAGTCCGGAGTTGCCGGTGCGGGTATCCAGGTCATCCAGCGAGGTGGTCCCCGAGCTGCTGGGGATTTCAAAATAATCCTTGCCGGCCACCCCACCGGCCACGCCCACGTTCCAGCCCGCCGTCGCGATATGGCTGGCCATAGGCACCACCGACTCGTAGCGCAACTGAATGTCCATATTGCCCGAGCCGGCGTCGGACAAAATGATTTGCCCGGCGAGGACGGCTGTAGTCCCGGCACTGTATTCGCCCACATCGTCCCAGGTAATGGTGACCTTTTTGCTGACCGTATCCACATCCCAATGCACCAGGTTGGCGCCGCTGGAAGTGCCACCGGCACTGGCCGACAGGGCGCCGGCCCGGGTGTCGATATCGGTCCAATACAGCGCAATCGCCGGAACCAGCACACCACCTTGGCTGATACCGCTGCTCAGGCCATTGGGGACATAGCCGGATGTGGGCGTACCGAAGGTGACCACGCCGTTGTTATTGATGTAGAGGGTGGTGTAGTAGTTCGCACCGAACTTGACACCTGCGGCGCCAAAAACGCCCGTGAGATCAATCGCACTGCTGGCAAAGTCATCGCCGCGGGCAAGGTCTGACTCGCCAAAGCCCGCACTGCCACCCAGCCCATTGACCAGGCTGGGCGCAGCCAACACATGGTGGTAGCGGTCGGCAAAAGCCAGCGGGGACGCCGCGATGCTGCCGGTAGCCACTTGCAGTTGCCAGTCGCCCCCCAGCGCGGCACTGCCGGTCGGGTTGGTGGAGGCCGCCACATCGGCCCCGGTCAAGTGGGCCAGCGCGGCCACAAAGTCCCGACCGGCCTGGCCCTGCGCTACCGCGCAACCGTAGATCAGCCAGTCGGCCCCGGGCGCCAGCGCCAGGCCCAGGCCCATCAGCGCCTCGGCGTGCCCGTCCAAATTGCTCGCATCCAGCGTGAGGCTGCCCAGGTTCAAACGGCCCGGGCTGCCATGGCTGAACAGGTGCAGCGCCGTGATACCGCTGCGCCCCCGCAACACCAGCGCCATCTGCGCCAGCGCATCGCCCGTGGCGTCCAGCAGGTAGACCTCGGCCTCGGCGGGCATGCCGTTGCGCAGCGTGGCCAGATCGTCCAGGTCGTCCAGCACAAAAATGATGGGGTTGGCGCAGGAGGGGGGCAACAGGGCGTTCATGGCGTTTCCTTCAGGGGATCACTGGCAAGGCACACCCAAACCGTGTGTACCACTTCAAAAAAAAGGGGCGGTCGCACTGACCGCCCCCGGTACAGGGCAAGCCCCTGTTAACGCAAAGCAACGATGCGGTTGACCGCAGAGTTACCCACCGCCTGCGCCGTGATGCTGTTGGCGTTGACCGTGGTCAGGCCGGCGCCGCCGGCACCAACACCGCCTATGCCCACGCTGACATTGCTGGCCAGTGCCGTCACGTTGCCCACGTTGTATTGCACGTTGGCAAGGCCCGCCGAGGCCGCATTGGAGCTGCCATTGAGCACACTCGTAGCCAGCGAGTTGCTGGCCGTGTTGCCATAGCCCGATGCCAGCACCGCGTTGTTCTGCACGGTGGCGGTGGTTGCCGCCAGACCCGTATAGGTTCCGACACCGATGCTGGCGTTCTGCACCGTTGCAGCCATGGCGCTGGCGTTGCCCTGGTAGTTCAGCACCGCGTAGGTGGCCGTGTTGCTACCCACAAACGTGCTGCCGGTGTAGCTCGAGTTGCTGGCGGTCACACCCCCATTAGTGATGGCGTTGCCCGCCGTGGCGTTGAGGGCATTGAGCGCGGTGTTGCCACCGGCCTGCGCGGTCAGCGTATTGCCCGACACCGTGGCGTTGCCGCCGGTGATGTTCAAGGCGGTAGCCGGCACTGGTGGGGCGATACCCACCGTGGCACCGTCCACCTTTGCGCTCACACCGGCAGTTGCCAGCACATTGCTGGCCTGCACGTTGCTGACCGCGCCGCTACCGGATAGCGTGCTGCCGGCTGGCATGTTCAGCGCGTTGCTGGCGTAGTTGACATTGGACTTGGCCGTCACCGCGTTGTTGGAGACGGTCAGGTTGCTCGACGATGCCCCTGCAGCCACACCGATCAGACCCGGTGTCGCAGTTGCCGTGACACCCGTAGTTGCGTCCAAGCCGCTCTGTACGTTCTGCACCGAGAAGGCAGCACCGGTGCTGATGGGCAGCGTGGCGGCACCGAGGGCGTAGATCGACACGTCGTTACCGCGCGCTGCCGCCGCCGTGATTTGCGCACCGGAAACGGTTTGCTGGTTGAACGCCTCGTTCATGCCAGCCGACACCAGCAGCGTGTTGCCCGATACGGTGACCGGTGTGGTGGCGATCGAGGTGGCGCGCACCGCAAAGGTGTTGCTGGCATCGGCTGCCTCCTGGCTGGCGGTGACCCCTGCGGTGGCCGTCTGCACCGACAGCACCGCGCCGGTCAGGTTGCTCTGGTTGGCACCGGTCAGCGCCAGCTTGCTGCCGGCGCTGTTGGCCTGCGCCACCGCAGCCGCGGTGTTGCCACTGACGGTGACCGCGCTGCCCGTCACTGCGGCGCCTGTGACCATCTGCGTGGAGCTCAGCGTCGAAGTCAACACACCGCTCTGGCTTTGCACGTTGGACACGGCAAAGTCAGCCTTGGTGGTGGCCGGAGTCGTCAGGCTGAAGCTGGAGCCACCTGCTCCGGCTGCGGGCGCCACCGAATTACCGCTGAGGTTGGCCGAGTCCACAGCCAGCGCGTTGCTGGCCGATGTGCCCACCGCCAGCGCCTTGGCGGTGTTGCCGCTGACGGTCAGGGTGGAGGTACCGACTGCCGCCGCGCCCAGACCTTGCGTGGCCGTGGTGGTCGCCGTGACCTCCGATGCGCTGGCCTGCAGGTTGCTCAGTGCCGCGGTGGCGCTGACGCTGGCGCTGCCGGCCAGGGACAGCGTGTTGCTGGCGCTCAGGCTTTGGGCGATGCCTTGTACCGAGTTGCCGGTCACGGACAACTGCGATCCAGTGACGGCCACCGGGACTGCCGTGTTGACGGTTTGCGTTCCGGTGACATCGGCCTTGACCAACGTGCCCGTCTGGCTCTGGCTGTTGGCCAGACTGAAGTCGGCTGTCTGCGCAATGGTGCTTGCCGTGGTGGTCGCAACGCCCGTCTCCGTGCCGGCCTTCGGATTACCGGACAGCACCGCAGCCGCCACGCTCAGGCTGTTGGCAGCCGAGCTGCCCAGGGCCAGACCCTTGACGGCATTGCTGTCCAGCGTCACGTTGGACGTGGTGATGGCGCCGGTCGCGACACCGGTGCTGGCACCGGCTACGGTGGCTGTAACCGCGCTGCTGGAGTCCTGCACATTCAGCATACCGGCACTGGTGGTCAGTGCGGCCAGGCCGCTCAGGCTGGCGGTGTTGCTGATGGTGTTGTTGCGCGCTTCGGCGCTCACCAGGTTGTCGGCCACCGTCAGGTTGGAGCTGGTGACTGCACCTGCGGCATTGATGCCCACCGCCACCGTCGTGGCGTCTGCGGTGCGTCCACCCGAGACGGCGTCGCTCTGGAAGTTGGCCAGCGAAAACTCGCTGGTCACCGTGCCGCCGGAGGCCAGGCCGGTGGACGCCAGACCGGCCGCCACGGTGGGTGCAGCAGAAGTCAGGTTGCTGCCGGTCACTGCCAACTGGTTGGAGCCGGTGTTACCCAAGGCCTTGGCACTGGCCGCATTGCCGGAGACCGTGAGCGAACTGGCGGCCGACACGGCGCCGGACTGCACACCGATTGCGGGGCCTGAACCCGTGGCCTCGACCAGGGCGCTTGCCACACCGGTCACGGCATTGCTTTGCAGGTTGCTCAAGGCCGCAATGGCGCTGGCCGCAGCGGCGTCGGTCGCGATGTTGCCGGCGTTCACCGACACCGTGTTGGCCACGCTGTTGCCGGTGCTGTTGGCACTGGCCTGGTTGCCGTTGACCATGAGCTGGCTGCCCGAGGTGGCGCCTACCTGCACACCGGCAAACGGCGTTGTCGCCAACGCGCTTGTGTTTGCTGCGGTGACCGCTGCCTGGTTGATCTGCACGCTGGCCAGACCGAGGGCGGCCGTGCTGCTGCTGGTACCGGACGTGACAGTGGCTGCGCCGGCAGCCAGCGGGTTGGTACCGAGCGTCAGGTTGCTGACGTTGGCGGCCAGGGTGTTGGCAGCGCTGCTGCCGGTGGCATCTGCGGCCACGGTGTTGCTGCTGACGCTGAGTTGCGCAGTGGTGGCAGCGCCACCCAGGGCACGTACGCCGGAATCCGCCACGGTACTGGAGACGGCCATGGCGCCGCCGTTCAACTGGCTGTTGCCCACTGCGGCCTGCACCGTGGCGTTGGACGCCGCACCCGCCGCTCCGGTGAGGGTGACACCGGTGCTGGCGCTATTGCCCGTGGCCGTGGCCTTCAGGGCATTCTGGTCGAGTGCCACGGTGGCTCCGGTCAAGGGCACGGCCTTCGCGACAGTAGCCGTACCGTCCGTGGTAAAGAGAGCTGAAACTCCAGCGGTGAGACTGGCAGTGATGCTACTGGCCAGACCGCCCGCCGTGTCATTGCTCTGCAAGTTGGTGGCACTCAAACCGGCCGTGGCGGTGCTGGCACCCGATGCCACCATCACGGAAGCCGGGCCGCTGGCAGTCACGGGGGCCGTTAGGTTGGAAGCCAGCATGACCACATTGGTGGCGCTGGCGTTGCCCGAAGCGGTGGCGCTCAGGCTGTTCTGGTTCAGCGCCACCGTGCCGCCAACCACCTGGCCGGTATTGCCAACACCGGCGGTGACGGCACTGTTCAGATTGCTGGCCTCGATGGGCGTGCCGAAGTTGCCCTGCACATTGGCGGCGGCAGCGCTGGCGCTGCTGGTGCCGGCAATGACCTCGATCAGGTTGCCCGCCAGGTTGCCCTGGGCGGCAGAGGCCACGCTGTTGCTGTTGAGGGTGATGGAGCCGGTGGTGACGTTGTCGGCGCGGGCCGAGATCACGCCGTCTGTGACGGCACTCTTCAGGTTGGTGGTGTCGTTGCGCTGCAGGTTCAGCATGGCCAGATCGGCGGTGGTGAGCGAGGTGGCAGTCGCCGCGCCAGAAGTCTGTCCATTGGCCGTGGCGGAGCCGGTGCCCGTCAGATCGGCACCGCTGGTCATCAGGATGGCGTTACCGGCCAGGATGGCACCTGAGGCACTGCGCTCGCCCGCGCTGTTGCCGCTGGAGCTGGCCGAAATGCTGTTGCCGGACTGCACCAGAGCGCCGGTGAGGTTGGTGAATGTTGCCGCGGCTACGGGGTCACTGCGCAGGTCCGAAGTAATGCTGGAACCGGACACCAACGCCGTCGTTGCGGACGCTGCGGATTCGATGTTGGCCTGCACATTGGTCACGCCCACGCTACCGGTCATGGCGGCGGAGCCGGCCGTAGCCTGGAACACGTTGCTGGACTTGTTGACATCAAACTGCGCCGACAGGGTGTTGTTGCTGACGGTCAGCGGTGCGCTGAGGGCAGTCGCAGCCGCCTGGATACCGAGTTGCACCTTGGCATCGGTGACGGCTGCATTCGACAGCGCGTTGGACGAGGCGTCCAGGCTGGTCTGGTAGGTGTTGAGGTTGACGCTGGCGGTGGTGGTGGCCGTGGTACCCGTGGCAGCGGCATAGCCCACATCGATCGACCCTGTAGCCGCTGACACATAGCCCACCGGCACCGCACCGGAGACCGTGGTGTCCGAGCGGTTGACCGTGGCCTTGGCCGTCAGGCTGTTGCCCGTCAGCGTAGCCGTTGCGGCATCCATACCACTTTCGGTGATGCGCATGACCGTCGCATCCACCAGGGCACTGGTGGAACCCGACAGTTGCACCTGCGCCGCGAGGGTGCCTATGCCGTCGTTGGCACCCGCTTGGGTCAGGCTGTCCAGGGGAACTGTGGTGGTGTTCTGGTTGCCCGCAGCGATAGCCGCGGCGCTGTTGTTGGTCACCGTGGCGGGTGTGGCGCCAGCACCCGTCAAGTCAATATGCACGAGACTGGGATCCGCTGTCGTTCCGACGGTCCCGGCCGTTACACCACTGTTGTACTGCGGGCTGTTCACCCAGCGCATGTACATGCTGGTGTCCGTGGTCTGGGTCGCAGCGGGCGTGGCAGGCACTAATACCGACGAGTACGTCGACATCTGGGCCTGTGCCAGCGTGGCACCCAGCGCCAGCGCGCAGGCACCCGCGACCAGCGTCAGCCGGTGCGCGGTGGAGGGACAGTGGCCGGATGGGCGCGTGGAACGGGCAGTGGGCATGGTTTCGACTCCTTGGGTAGTGGGACTGCTTCTCTTCATGAAAAAACTCCTTGTTGAAATGGTCTACGTGAACGGGTGAGCGGGTGAACGTGCAAATGGGGTTGGGGCTAGCGGTCTATGGCCATGCTGGCGATCAACTGGTAGCCCGCGCCCTCGTGCCGGATGCCGGCGTTGCTGGGATCGGGCCGCCAGACCACGCTGATGCGCGCCGGGTTGATGCCGCGGCTGCCCAGCAGGTCCGTGATGGCGCGCACGCGCTGGCTGGTGAGTTCGTAGGCTTGCAGGGGCGGAAAGTTTTCGGTGTCGCGGGCCAGCAGCTTGAACGTCAGCCCTTTGCCGGT
This sequence comes from Burkholderiales bacterium, assembly GCA_947446855.1. Lineage (GTDB taxonomy): Bacteria > Pseudomonadota > Gammaproteobacteria > Burkholderiales > Burkholderiaceae_C > Allorhodoferax. Next base: position 23,896 of record CANFIH010000020.1, on the reverse strand, counting down.
GCCGACCAGGGCCACCATGGTCTCGATCTGCGCCAGGGCAGCTGGCGTGATGGCCGCGCTGCCGCTTTCATACGGCAGCTCAAACACTGCCACCTGCACCGCAGCGCCGCTGTGCTGCGGCAACATAGCGTCCACCGGCATGGGGGTGGCATCTGCCACTGGCGCCAGCGCAGCCGGGGCGACGGGCTCAGCGGGTGCGGCAGGCACCTGCGGCACGGGCGCAGCGCCTGGTTCTGCGGCTTGGAGCGGCAAGGCCGGCTCGGCTAACACTTTGGGTGCGGGGGGCGCGATGGGTTCCGTGGGCCGCTCGGGTAGCATGGGCTGTGCAGGCTGCTGCGTCGCGGTCGGGCTGTATTTGTGCTCCAGCACCCCGGTCACGCAGCTATCGGCATCCACCCCGGAGATGGCGCCTATGAGCTCCAGCACGCTTTGCTCAATGGTGGTGCGCACGCCCAGTTGCAGCGGCTCCTGGCTCTTGGAGCCCACGGTCAGGTCCAGCAAGTCGTTGCCAAAAAAGCGGTACACGCCCACGCCGACTTCATCGCCCTTGATCTGCTTTTGCATGCTGACCGTTTTCAGCACCACCAGGGTTTGCGTGTCGATGATGCGCAGGTCCACACCGATGTTCATGGTGTAGGTGCGGCGCTTGCCCCCCACCAGCGAAACAGAAGCCTCAAAGCCACCCGACTGGATGTTGTAGTTGACCTCGGTAATGCCGCCGATGATGTAGTAGTCCGAGCGCAGGATGGAGCCACCAAAATACGGCACCCAGGGCACGGGCTGTTTGCCGGCATCCACCGAGTGGACCCGGCCGTCGCCCAATTGGCGCCGGTCGGCGTAGGCCAGCTCGAGCTCGGCAATGCGGGTGTCAAAACGCTCTTGCACCCGGACCACATCGCCCAGCTTGCCCAAGGCCGAATACACCATCAGCGCGCCACCCTGGGTGATGGCGTTGCCCTCGGTCTGGTTGTATTTGCCGGTGTAGTCTTTGACGTCGCCCACGGCAATACTGACCACCGGCCGCTTCTTTTGCCGCAGGCCATTGGCCAGGCAGGCGAAGGCCGGCTCCAGCGGCGTGAAGTTGCGCCGCACGGACGAGCCGACCACCACCGGGTCTTCATCCACCGCCAATTTTTCCGTGGGCAAACTGGTGCAGCCCGCCAGGGCCAGCATCAGGCACAGTGCCAGGGGGGTGAAGTGCATCCTTCGCATGACCGTGCGCCTCAATTTAAAGCACCGCTACAGGCGGTGCTGCCGGCCACGCTGGCACTCAGATTGCCGGCGTTGCTTTGTGTGGAATTGAGTACCTGGTCGCTGCTGCCGGAGCCGGCCGTCACCGCGCCGGTGGTGGCGGTGGTGTTGGAGCCGGTCACACCCGCACTCAGACTGCCGCCATTGGTCTGGCTGTTGGCCAGGTTGCTCGACAGCGTATAGCCCGCACCGGAGGACGACGCGCCGTTGGCACCGTTGCCGGGTGCGCTGGTGGTGGCGCTGTTGGCCAGGGAGGTGGCGGTGGTGCCGCTGCTGTTGGTGACCGTGGGCGATGAATTGGTCGCCGTGGTGGTGTTGGTGCCGACGTTGCCCACGGTGGAGGACGACAGCGAGCAGTTGTACTGGCGCTCGATGTAGGTGGTGTAGTTGTAGACCGGGCGCAGGGCGTCGTAGTAGCCCGCCTTTTTCTTCTCGATCTGGTCGAGCACAGCCGTCTTGTTGACCTTGTCTTGTGAGGTGCCGAATTGCCAGTCGGTGTTCTCGCCCAGGTTGTTGGCGCGGGCACCACAGGCCATCAGCAACAGGCCACCCAGTGTGAGCGCCAGCAGGCATGGGCGCCAGACAGCATCCCGGCTGGCGTGCAAGACCGCCGCATCACGGCACAAGGTGCTGTGATGACGTCTTCGCATGTCTGCACTGCCATCGGCGATGAGGTTCTTTTTCATAACGGGTACTTGCCAAAACCTGGCGGACTTCAAGCGCGGATTGCGTTTTTTGTGGAACTGCATTGAATGTAGGCAAACCCTCCAGACCTTGGCTAACAAATACCAACCGAGACCAACCAAGCCCAACGGTTGGTTTGCGGAGCCACCCTGCCCCGCGTCCGCGGCAGTGCGGTTTTTGGGTGCGCGCGGGCGAAAATACAACGCAGCACCGGCCCCATGCAGTCAGTCCCCGTCGTTCTATTTATATTTATTTCAAAATATTTATATATTTTTGCCAGCACGGGTCTTGCAGCCTGAAATGTTAGGTTTGTATTTTTAGCCGCCGATAAAATCAAAGCGCCCCACCTTGGAGTCGGCCAGTGCAACGGCGCTAGTCCACTGCGTGATGGACACGGAGGCCGTATGTATGCCCTAAAAAATTCCTCAGAAATGCGTCTGGCGCTGGTGGCGCTCAGCCCCTATTTCCAGCGCGCCGCCTGGCTCAGTCTGCTGGCCAGTCTGCTGGTGCTGGCACCCACGGCCTACATGCTGGAGGTGTATGACCGCGTGCTGAACAGCCGCAACCCCTTGACGTTGACCCTGTTGACGCTGCTGGTGCTGGCGCTGTATGCATTGATGGAAGTGCTGGACTGGGCGCGCGGCCAGCTGATGCACCAAGCCTCCCTGGCGCTGGACCAGCGCATGGGCGGGCGGGCGTTCGAGGCTGTGTTCGAGGCCCAGCGCAAGCGCGTGGGCCACGGCACGGCGCAGCCGCTGCAGGACTTGCGCAGCGTGCGCGAATTTCTCAACACACCGGTGCTGATTGCCTGCATGGAGGCGCCGGTGTCGCTGGTGTTTTTGGCGCTGATTTTTGCCATCAGCCCGGTGCTAGGTTGGGCCTCGGTGGCAGCGGCCCTGCTGCAGACCTTGGTGGCCTGGCTCAACCAGGGCAGCACCCAGGCGCCCCTGCTGGCAGCACAGCGCAGCGCGCTGGCAGCACAGCACTACGCCGATGCCAGTGTGCGCAACGCGCAGGTGATTGAGGCCATGGGCATGCAGGCTGACATCCACCGCCGCTGGATGGAGCGGCAGCACACTTTTTTGCAAGGGCAGGCGCGGGCCTCGGACGCCGGGGGCGTATTTCAGGCAACGTCCAAATTCTTGCAACACGTCACCAGCTCGTTGCTGCTGGGCCTGGGGGCCTGGCTGCTGCTGCGCAATGAACTGAACGGCGGAGCCTCCATGATGATCGTCTCCTCCGTGCTGGGCGGGCGGGTGCTGGCGCCTCTGGTGCAGATCGTGTCGCAGTGGCAAGCGGTGGTGCATGTGCGGCAGGCCTGGGCCCGGCTGGAGGCGCTGCTGGCGGCCATGCCGGTCGCAGCGCCAGCCATGGCCCTGCCGGCACCCGCTGGGCGGCTGACGGTGGAGCCGCTGGTGGCTGCAGCACCGGGCTCGCAGCTGCCGATTCTCAAGGGCATTGCCTTTGCCCTGGAGCCCGGCGAGGTGCTGTTGGTGGCGGGCCCCACCGCGTCGGGCAAAACCACACTGGCGCGTTTGCTGGTGGGCTTGTGGCCGGCCGCCAGCGGCAAGGTGCGACTGGACGGGGTGGACCTGTTCGCCTGGAACAAGGCCGAGCTGGGCCCGCACATTGGCTACTTGCCGCAGGACGTGGGGCTGCTGGACGGCAGCCTGGCCGAGAACATCGCACGCTTTGGCGTGGTGGACCTGCAGCAGGTGCAGGCGGCCGCACGGGCCGTGGGTCTGCACGAGAGCATTCAGGCCCTGCCCCAAGGCTATGACAGCCCGGTGGGGCGCGAGGGCGCCCTTCTCTCGGGGGGCGAACGCCAGCGCCTGGGCCTGGCACGCGCCGTCTACGGCCAGCCGAAGCTGGTGGTGCTGGACGAGCCCAACGCCAGCCTGGATGAAGCCGGTGACGCGGCCCTGGCCCAGACCCTGCAGCAACTCCGCACCCAGGGCTGCACGGTGGTGGTGATCAGCCACCGCAGCAGCGTGCTGGCCGTGGCCGACAAGATGCTGGTGTTGCAGGACGGGCAACAGCGTGCCTTTGGCCCCAAGAACGGGGTGCTGGCCGAGCTGGCCGGTGCCGCACAACCCGGATGACACGCCCATGAGAACTCCGGCATTTTTTCAGCGCAGCGAACTCACGGCCACGCTGTGGACCTTCAGGGGCGCATTCCTGCGGGTGGGGGTTTTCAGCCTGCTGTGCAACCTGCTGATGCTCACCCCCACCTTGTACATGCTGCAGGTGTACGACCGTGTCATGCTCAGCCAGAGCGAGCTGACCCTGCTGGCCATGTCGCTGCTGGCCCTGGGCCTGTTTTCCGTGATGGCCTGTGCCGAGTGGCTGCGTACCCGGGTGCTGGTGCGCGCCGGTATGGCGCTGGATGAGCGCCTGGGCACGCAGGTGTTCAAGGCCAGCTTTGCCGCGCATCTGCGCCAGGCGGACAACGCATCTGCGCGCGCGTTTGGCGACTTGTTGCAGGTGCGCCAGTTCCTCACAGGGCACGGCATCTTTGCCTTCTTCGACGCACCGTGGGCGCCGATTTACCTGGCCGTGCTGTTTTTGCTGCACCCCTGCCTGGGTGGACTGGGCCTGGTATTTGCACTGGTGCAGGTGCTGTTGGCCTGGTACGGCCACCGGCTGACGCTGGCACCCGCGCAGGAAGCCGTGGCGGCCCAGGCCGAAGCCAGCCTGTTTTTGCAGGGCAAACTGCGCCATGCCGAGGTGATCGAGTCCATGGGGATGCTGGGCCCCTTGCAAAAGCGCTGGGGCCAGCGGCAGGCCGCCGCGCTGGCGCAGGCGACCACCGCACAGGACCTGAGCCAGCGGATGCTGGCCTGGAGCAAGTTCATCCGCTACAGCCAGCAATCGCTGGTGCTCGGGACCGGGGCGCTGCTGGTGCTGGACGGCCAGTTGTCGGCCGGCGGAATGATTGCGGCCAATGTGTTGATGACCCGCGCCTTGGCGCCCATCGAACACATCGTGGGGGGCTGGCGCGGCTTCATCGGCGCAGTTGCGGCCTTCGGGCGGCTTGAACATTTGCTGTTGGCCTACCCGGCGCCAGCGGGCCTGTTGCCCCCGCTGGCGCCCCGGGGTGCGCTGGAATTGCGCGGCGTGGTGGCCCGCGCACCGGGGCGGGCCAGGCCGATTTTGCAAGACATACAGCTGCGCGTGGCACAGGGCACGGTGCTGGTGGTGATGGGCCCCTCCGGGGCCGGCAAGTCCACGTTGGCGCGGGTGCTGCTGGGCATCTGGCCCGATGTCACGGGTGCGGTCTTGCTGGACGGGCAGGCCTTGTGCACGCGGGAGCGCACGGCCCTTGGCCCGCACCTGGGCTACCTGCCGCAAGACCTGGAGCTGTTGGAGGGCACGCTGGCTGAGAACATCGCCCGCTTTGGCACGGTGGATTCCGCGCGCGTCGTCGAGGCGGCGCGCGCCACCGGCCTGCACGAGATGATTTTGCGTTTCCCCAAAGGCTATGACACGCCCGCGGGCGAAGCCGGCGGCCTGCTCAGTGGCGGGCAACGCCAACGCATCGGCCTGGCGCGCGCGGTCTACGGCAACCCGGCCCTGGTGGTGCTGGACGAGCCCAATGCCAACCTGGACAGCGCCGGTGAAGCAGCGCTGGCCCATACCGTGCAACACCTTAAACGCAGGGGTGCCACCGTGGTGCTGATCAGCCACCGCCCGGGCGTGCTGGCGGTGGCAGACCGCGTGCTCCTGCTGCACAACGGCTGCGTGCAGGCTGAGGGCCCGCGCGACGCGGTGCTCGCCGCCCGCCAAGCCGCAGCCGCCTGATTTTTGCTGCCTTGTATTTCAAAGAAACGAGTCTCTGATGGCCACCCCCACCCCCTTTCAAACGCGCACCGCCGGTGCCGCCGGCACAGCGCCCGCCAGCTTGACGGACGTGATCGAAAAGCCCCAAGCTGTGGCCGCCCCCGGCCGGGTGGCGATGTGGGCGCTGATTCTGGGCCTGGGCGGCTTCCTGTTGTGGGCGGGCCTGGCGCCGCTGGACGAAGGCGTGCCGGGCCAGGGCATGGTCACCCTCGACACCAAGAGCAAGGCGGTGCAACACCTCGCGGGCGGCATCATCCAGGACGTGCTGGTGAAAGAGGGGCAGGAGGTGGTGCAGGGGCAGGTGCTGATGCGGCTGGACGCGGGCGCGGCCCTGGCCAATTTGGCAGCGGCGCGTCAGCGCTACTTGGGCATGCGGGCCATGGAGGCACGCCTGCAGGCCGAGCGCCTGGGCCGCAGCCAGCCGGCCTGGCACTCTGACCTGCAACAGGCCCTGGTGGACCCGCAAATCAGGCTGCTGGCGCAGACGCAGGAGTTGCTGCTGCAGGCGCGCAGCGCAGGGCTGCACGCCGAGCTGCAGTCCATGGAAGAAAACATCCAGGGCCAGAAGGCCATGCTGCAGTCCTATGCCGCCATGCTGGTGAGCCGCCGGGCACAAGCGGCCTTGCTGAACGAAGAACTCACCAACACGCGCGCGCTGGTCCAGGAAGGCTACACACCGCGCAACCGGCAGCTGGAGCTGGAACGCGCGGTCTCGGACAACAGCGCGACCGTGGCCGAGCTGCTGGGCAACAGCGCGCGCGCCGAGCGCGCCGTGAGCGAGCTGCACCAGCGCGTGCTGGCGCGCCAGCAGGAGTTCCGCAAAGACGTGGAAACCCAGTTGGCCGAAGTGGGGCGCGAGGTGCAGGCCGATGCACAAAAACAGCAAGCGCTGCAAGAGGAGCTGGACCGCCTGGAGATCAAGTCGCCCGCTGCGGGGCAGGTGGTGGGGCTGGCCTTTCAGACCGTGGGCGGCGTGGTGGGGCCGGGACAGAAGCTGATGGACATCGTGCCCGAGAACCAGGCGCTGCTGCTGGAAGCGCGCGTGCCGCCCCACCTGATTGACCGGGTGCGCGCCGGCCAGGCGGTGGACGTGCGCTTTGCCTCCTTTGCCAATACGCCCCAGCTGGTGGTGGACGGCCAGGTGGCTTCGGTGTCCGGCGACCTGCTGACCGACAGCCACACTGGCGCGGGCTACTACCTGGCCCGTGTGGCGGTGACGCCCGGCGGGCGGCACAAGTTGGGCCCGCGCGCGTTGCGCCCCGGCATGCCGGTGGAGGTGATTTTTCTGGCCGGGGAACGCACGCTGCTGACTTATCTGCTGCACCCCTTGACGCGGCGCCTGGCAGCGTCTCTGAAGGAGGAGTGAAGCCCATGGCCTACCACCCCCTGCGCGCCACCCTGCTGCTGGCTGTCCTGCTGCCCTGCGCGGGCACGGCCTGGCCCATGGACTTGCTGCAGGCCTACGAGGCCGCCATGTCCAACGACGCCGGCATTCTGGCTGCGCGCGCCACTGCTGCGGCCGGGCGCGAGCATGAACCACAGGCCCTGGCCCAGTTGCGCCCCAGCCTCACGGCCAGTATCAGCAGCAGCCACAACCAGTTGAACAGCACCGCCCCCAACGCCTGGGGCGAATCCAAAAGCACAGACACCGGCTACCCCAGCAGCAACCAGACGGTGACCTTGCGCCAGCCCCTGTACCGCAGCTACCTGACGGCCCAGTACCGCCAGGCGCAGGCACAGACCCAGGATGCCGACGACGTGCTGGCGCAGGAGGAGCAGGACCTGGCGGTGCGCGTCTGCAGCGCCTACTTTGAAGCCCTGTTGAACCAGGAGCAACTGGCCCTGGTGCTGGCCCAGCAGACGGCCTACCAGACCCAGTTGGCCGCGGCGCGCAAATCACTGGAGCTGGGCGCCGGCACACGCACCGACGTGGACGAGGCGCAGGCCCGGCTGGACATGTCGGTAGCCAATGAAATTGAAGCCCGGCAGAACGGCGACTACACGCTGCACCAGTTGCACACCCTGGTGAACCAGCCCATAGACGGCCTGGCGCGGCTGGCGCCCGACGCCCTGGCCTTGGCCACCTCGCAGCCCGACACCGTGCAAAGTTGGATAGAGACGGCAGAACGCACAAGCCACCATCTGCGCTCGCTCCAGGCGCAGGTGGAGTCGGCCCGTGCCGAAGTGGACAAAGCGCAGTCCGGCCATCTGCCCACGCTGGATGCCACGGCCCAGTGGAGCCGCAGCGTGAGCGAGAGCACGACCAACCTGCAGTCCAGCTACGTCAACAACTCGGTGGGGCTGCAGCTCAGCATCCCGCTCTATGCGGGAGGCCAGGTCAGCTCCGGCGTGCGCCAGGCCCAGGCCTTGCTGGTGCGGGCCCAGCAGCTACTGGAAGCCGGGCGGCGCGAACTGGCGGTGAATGTGCACAAGGAGTTTCGCGCCGTGACCGAGAGCATGGCGCGCGCCCAGGCCCTGGAGCAGGCGCTGCGCTCGGCCGGGCAACTGGTGCTGTCCAACCAGAAGTCCGTCAAAGGCGGCAGCCGCACCCTGGTGGATGTGCTCAACGCCGAGCAGCAGCGCGTGCAGGTGCTGCGTGATCTGGCGCAAAGCCGCGCCATGCACCTGCTCGCCCGCATCCGGCTTTTAGCCCTGGTCGGCCGTGCAAACGCGCCGGAAATTGCAGCGATCAACCAACTGCTGACAAACTGATGTCACCGGTCCGGTCGGCATAGGAACAGGCAATGGCCTGGAATTCGTCCGCAACGGACTGGAACGCTTCGACGATGTCGGGGTCAAAGTGCAGGCCTTTGCCCTGCAGGATGATGTCCACCGCCACCGCATGCGGCAAGTCGGGTTTGTAGACGCGCCGGCTGGTCAGGGCGTCGTACACATCGGCCACGGCCATCAGGCGCGCGGCTACGGGTATGGCATCGCCGGCCAGGCCTTGGGGGTAGCCCGAGCCATCCCACTTCTCGTGGTGTGAGTAGGCGATTTCTCTGGCAAAGGTGAGGAAACCGCCGCCCTCGTCCAACAGGCTTTCGGCGTATTCAATCGCATCCCGGCCCAGCGTGGTGTGGGTTTGCATGATGGCCATTTCGTCGGCGTCCAGACGGCCCGGCTTGAGCAGGATGCGATCGGGAATACCGACTTTGCCGATGTCGTGCAGCGGGGCCGACTTGAACAGCAGATCCACATTTTTGGCGCTCAAAAATTGTGTGAAGCGCGCATTCGCCTGCAGTGCGCCACACAGCGCGCGCACGTAATGCTGCGTGCGGCAGATATGGTTGCCGGTTTCGATATCCCGTGTTTTTGCCAGGCCCGTCATGGCCCTGAGGGTGACGTCTTGCACCGTGCCCAGATCGGCGGCCCGGCGCGCCACGATGGCCTCCCGCTGCGGCTGGTGCAAGCGCGTGACCTTATTTCTTGCCGCGGGCGCCAGCCGTGCCCGGATTTTGGCCCGGAAGATGTCCGGGTGCAGTGGCAACACGATAAAGTCTGCCGCGCCCTGCTCAAAGCCCAGCAGTTCTTCCGCCGGGGTTTCCGGCATGCCAAACAGCAGCACCGGAATACTCCAGGTCTCCGGCTTGCTGTGGATACGACGGAGCAGCTCCGCGCGCTCGGGCAGCGGCAGCTTGCTGTCCAGCAGGATCAGGCCGGGCAGGTCGCCAGAGGCGGCCAGGCACTGCATCAGCGGCTCCAGGCCGCACAGCTGCCGGACCTTGTAATGCCCCCGCAACTGGGCCTTGACCCATTGCATGCGGGACCCGGCGGGGCCTAGCAGGAGGATGGTGGGCTGCTCCGTCTGGAACCGTTCCATGGGGGTCTCCGGTGCGGGCGTCCGCTTAGTGCAGGTTCTGCTGCAGCCAGTGCACAATTTTCAAAGGGCTGAAGGGTTTGACAAAGTAGGCATCGGCCCCGAGCTGCAGGCTCAGATTGCAGTCCATGGCCGTGCTGCGCGCGGTCACCACGGCGATCAGGGGCGCGCTGGTCGTGGCGTCTTGCCGGATGGACTTCAACACCTGCAGTCCATCGAGCTGACCCGGCATCACGATATCCAGAAGAATGGCATGGGGCTGATAGGCCCGCGCCATGGAAATCGCGTCCTCGCCGCTGCGCGCTTCCACGATGTCGTAATAGTTTCTGAGGGTGATGTTCAGCAGCCGTCGCATTTCGGCGCTGTCATCAACAAGAAGGATTTTCTTCATCGCAGGGGGTGTGTGGCCACGTTGAGTGATCGGTAGGGGACGGCCTTGAATGTAGGCAATCCCCCCGGAAATTGGCTAACAAGTACCAACCGATACCAACGCAAACCAACGCAGGCCAACCATTCCCAACGGTGGGGTGCACAGGGCGGGGTTAACGCCCGGGGCAGTTTTGCCACCATGGTCGCCCGCGCCGGCAAGGCAAAATAGGCGCCATGCTGCAATACCTGACCATCCCCGTAACGCCCTTCCAACAAAACTGTTCTCTGGTCTGGTGCGACCAGACCCTGCAAGCCGCCGTGATCGACCCGGGCGGCGACTTGCCGCGCATCCTGGAGGCGGTGCAACGGCTGAACCTCTCGCTGGAACAGATCTGGCTGACCCACGCCCACATCGACCATGCCGGTGGCACGGCCGAGTTGTCGCGCGCGCTGGACCTGCCCATCGTCGGCCCGCATCCGGGCGACCAGTTCTGGATCGACGGTCTGGCCGAGCAGGGTCGGCGTTTTGGCTTTCCCCATGCGGAAGTGTTCACGCCCACGCGCTGGCTGAAAGACGGTGCCCAGGTGACGATTGGCAAGAGCACGCTGGACGTGCGCCACTGCCCCGGCCACACGCCGGGCCATGTGGTGTTCCATTCGGCGGAAGCGAACCGTGCTTTTGTCGGCGATGTGCTGTTTGCCGGCTCGATAGGCCGCACCGATTTTCCGCAGGGCGACCACGACACGCTGATTGCCAGCATCAAGGAGCGACTCTGGCCCATGGGAGACGCCACCGTGTTCATCCCCGGCCACGGCCCGGAGAGCACCTTCGGGCGCGAGCGCCGCAGCAATCCCTACGTGGCGGATTAGCTTTCGGTCTTGAAGATGCCGCGCTCGGTGACCACGTAGTCCATGGCCAGGTCGAAGTCCTGCGGGTGGATGGTGTCCAGCCGTGACAACTCGTAGGCCACGCCGATGGTGAGCGGGCGCGGGCTGATGCCGGCCAGGGTGCGGTCGTAAAAGCCGCCACCGTAGCCCAGGCGAAAGCCCGCTGCATCAAAGCCCACCGGCGGCATGATCAGGGCCTGCGGCACCACCAGCTGCGTGCCCTCGGGCACCGGAATGTCATACACGCCCTTGCCCATGGCCACGCCCGGCCACCAGCTTCTGAACTGCAGGGGCTCGGCCTTGCGCACCACCTCCGGCAGCGCGGCCGTGGCGCCCAGGTTGCGGAAATGGTGCACGGCGTGGCGCGGATCAAACTCGCCCTGGTACGGCCAGTAGATGCCGATGCACAGCGCGGTCAACTGGGGAAAGCCTTCAATCAGATGGCCGGTGATGGCTGCGTTCCAGACCTCTCGATCGGCATCGGACACGGCCACGCGCCTGGCGATCAGTTCCTTGCGTTGGCTGGCTTTCCAGGCCTTGATCTCGTCCGGCTGCATCTACATGCCCGGCAGTTCGGTGTCGCGCTGCGGTGCGGCCACGCCCAGGTGGCGGTAGGCGGCCAGGGTGGCAATGCGCCCGCGCGGTGTGCGCTGCAAAAAGCCCTGCTGGATGAGATAGGGCTCGATCACGTCTTCGATGGTCTCGCGCTCTTCACCGATGCTGGCGGCGATGTTGTCCAGCCCCACCGGGCCGCCATCGAAGCGGTGGATCACGGCTTCGAGCAGTTTGCGGTCCATCAAATCGAACCCCTGCGGATCCACGTCCAGCATGGCCAGAGCGCGGTTGGCAATGTCCAGATCAATCGTGCCCTTGCCCTTGACGTCGGCATAGTCGCGCACGCGGCGCAGCAGGCGGTTGGCAATGCGCGGTGTGCCGCGCGAGCGGCGGGCAATCTCGAAGCCGCCGTCCTCGTGCATGGGTACCTTCAGGAGACCGGCGCTGCGGGTGACGATGCGCTGCAGCTCCTGCGCGGTGTAAAACTCCAGCCGCGCCACGATGCCGAAGCGGTCGCGCAGCGGGTTGGTCAGCATGCCGGCGCGGGTGGTGGCGCCCACCAGGGTGAAGGGTTGCAGGTCGAGCTTGATGGAGCGCGCGGCCGGGCCCTCGCCGATCATGATGTCGATCTTGTAGTCCTCCAGCGCGGGGTAGAGGATTTCTTCCACCACCGGTGAGAGACGGTGGATTTCGTCGATGAAGAGGACGTCGTTCTTTTCCAGATTGGTCAGGAGAGCTGCCAGGTCCTTGGGCTTTTCCAGCACCGGGCCGCTGGTCTGGCGCAGGTTGACGCCCAACTCGTGCGCGATGATGTGCGAGAGCGTGGTCTTGCCCAGTCCGGGCGGGCCGAACAGCAGCACATGGTCCAGCGCCTCGGAGCGCATCTTGGCCGCGCCGATAAAAATCTCGAGCTGCTCGCGCACCTTGGCCTGGCCCACGTATTCGTCCAGCAGCTTGGGGCGCAGGGCGCGTTCTATGGCCTCTTCCTGGGGCGAGGTGGGGGCTGCGGACACCATGCGCAGCGGCGGCGGCGCGGAGGAAAAATCGTCGGTCTGGATGCTCACAGGATCAATCGCAAGTAGGGGATGGCAGGGGCTGTGAAGCACTATAGCGCGCGGCATCAGCCCCCGGGGCAGAACTCAAGTATGGGGCCATCGTGCCGATAGTACTCAGGAGCCCATCCGGATATTGCGCATGCGCCGTGCATGCTCCAGCGGCCCAGCCCCATGAAAACCATTTCCCGCCCTGCCCTTGCGTTACGCCAAGCCCTGCACCTGCTGCTTGCCAGTGTGTTGCTGATGGGCCTGTGGGCCACGCAAGCAGCGCACGCCCTGCAAAAAGGCGAATTGATCGAGATGCCCTTGATCAAGAAGTTCAAGGAAGAAAAGGCCGCCGCAGCGGCCGCCGCAGCAGAAGCGGCCGCCAACCCGGCGCACAGGCATGCCGCGCCAACAAGTACCGAGCAGCCGCCCCTCCAGCACAGTGGCGCAAAGGCGCCTGCGGCGGCGGCAGTCGCAGCAGTGGCAGCAGAACCCGCTGTGGCCACCTCCGGCCCGGGTGCCAGCACGGCGGTCAGGCAGTTGCGCCAGGCCTTGACCGCCATTGGCACGCCCAGCAAGCAGCCGCCCGAAAAGCGCACGCCACCTGCCCGGGCCCGCGCCGAGGTCCGGCACCAGGAACAGGGCCCGCAAGCCCGGGGTGCGGCGACGAACTGGGCTTACGACGGCGAGGCGGGACCCCAAGCCTGGGGCAAACTCAAACCCGAGTTCAGCCTGTGCGGTCTGGGCAAGCGCCAGTCGCCCATTGCGATCCAGAGTGACAGCGCTCTGCAGGGGCCGGCTGAAGCGGTGCAGTTTCACTACACGCCCAGCCTGGGAACGGTAATCAACAACGGTCACACCATCCAGGTGGATCTGGAAGGCGACAACCACATCACGCTGCGCAATTCCACCTACAAGCTGCAGCAATTTCACTTCCACACGCCCTCCGAGGAAGTGGTCAACGGCCGGCGTTACGCCATGGTGGCGCATCTGGAGCACCGAAACGACGCGGGCCAATGGGCCATGGTGTCCGTGCTGATGGAGCAGGGCGAGCCCAATAGCCTGATCGAGAAGGTCTGGACCTACATGCCGCTGGATACCAACGACCGGGTGCGCATGCCGGATGGTCTGGTCGACATGAATGAATTGCTGCCGGCCGACCAGCGCTATTACCAGTTCTTCGGCTCACTCACCACGCCGCCCTGCACCGAGGGCGTGCTGTGGCTGGTGATCAAGCAGCCGCTGCGCATCAGCCCGGAACAGTTCAGGCTGTTCACCCAACTGTTTGCGTCTAATGCGCGGCCGGTGCAGGCGGTGAATGGGCGGGTGGTGCGGGAAGCACGGTAGTTTTTTTACCCCTCTGTTTTTTAACGCTCGCACTGTTTAACTCCCCCCGCGCCTTGCCCCGTCGGGGGGATGGGGGAGGTAAAAAAGCCCAGTAAAAACAGAACTACTTGGCCAGCGCCCGCAACGCCAGCTTAATCCCCTCACTCACCCCCACATCCGAAGGCAAAGCCTTCAAAGAAGCCGCCGCCTCCTTGTCGCTGTACCCCAGCGCCAGCAAGGCCTGCAAAATATCCGACTGCGCCCCACTGCCAGCCCCCAGCGGCGCACCGATATCCGCACCCAGTTTGCCCTTGAGTTCCAGCATCAGGCGTTCCGCCGTCTTTTTGCCGATGCCCGGCACCTTGATCAGATAACCGGCCTCCTGCAGCGTGACCGCCTGCGCCAGATCCGCCACGCTCATGCCCGACAACACCGACAGCGCGGTGCGCGGGCCGACGCCGGAAATCTTGATCAGTTGGCGAAAGGCTTCGCGCTCGGCGGCGTTGCCAAAGCCGTAGAGGATTTGTGCGTCTTCGCGCACCACAAAATGCGTCAGCAGCGAGACCTTTTCACCCACTGCCGGCAGGTTGTAAAAAGTGCTCATGGGCACATGCACCTCGTAGCCGACGCCACCGCAATCCACCAGCACCTGGGGTGGGTTTTTGTCACTGAGGGTACCGGTGAGCTTGCCTATCATTTTGTGCCTATCATGGGGGTTACCTGTCTTACGTTTGCTGTGAGGAATTATCAGCTTGATTCTCAAACACCTGTTCACGCCGCTGAACAACAACCGTCTGTCGCATCTGTGCGGCCCCACCGACGAACACCTGCGCACGATTGAGCTGGCCCTGGAGGTGCGCATTGCCCACCGCCACGAGCAATTCAAGGTCGAAGGGCCCAAGGTCCGGGCCCAGCGCGCCATGGACATGCTGCAGGCCCTGTACGAAATGGCGGGGCGTCCGATTCCCCCGGCTACCGTGCAGCTGATGCTGGCCGGCGATGGTTCGGCCGATGCGGCCGAGGGCCCCAGCCTGCTGACGCGCCGCGCCGACCTCAAGCCACGCACACAAAACCAGGCGGTGTACCTGGACAACATTGCCGAGTTCGACATCACCTTCGGCATCGGCCCGGCCGGCACCGGCAAGACCTATCTGGCCGTGGCAGCTGCGGTGGATGCCTTGCAGCGCAGCGCCGTGCAGCGCATTGTGCTGACGCGCCCGGCGGTGGAAGCCGGCGAGCGCCTGGGCTTTTTGCCCGGCGACCTGAACCAGAAGGTGGACCCGTACCTGCGCCCGCTCTATGACGCGCTCTATGACCTGATGGGCTACGAGCAGGTGCAAAAGGCGTTTGAGCGCCAGTCGCTGGAAATTGCGCCGCTGGCCTTTATGCGCGGGCGCACGTTGAACAACGCCTTTGTGATTCTGGACGAGGCGCAAAACACCACGCCCGAGCAGATGAAGATGTTTTTGACCCGTGTGGGCTTTGGCACCAAGACCGTGATCACCGGCGATGTGAGCCAGATCGACCTGCCCAAGGCGCAGCTGAGCGGCCTGGTGGAGGCGGAGCGCATTCTGCGCCGCGTGCCCGGCATTGCCATCACCCGCCTGACCAGCGCCGACATCGTGCGCCATCCGCTGGTGGCGCGCATTGTGGACGCCTACGATGCGGCGCGCCTGAGCGATTTGCCCCCGATTGCGGTACCCCTGCCCGAGCCTGAGTTGCCGCGCGTAGCCCTGCCCAAAACCCGCACGCCCCGCGCCAAGACGCCGGGCCTGCAGTAACAGAAAGTTCTCCATGTTGTCTGCCCTGTCACTGTCCCTGCAATTCGGCCCCATCCAATACGCCGACCGCCACCGCGCCGCCCTGCCCCGCCACAAGGTGACGCGCTGGATTCGCCATGCGCTGGCGTCCGACGCCGAAATCACCGTGCGCATCGTGGATGCCGAAGAGGGCCAGGCCCTGAACCACGATTACCGCCAAAAAGACTACGCCACCAATGTGCTGACCTTTGACTACACGCAGGAGCCGCTGGTCACCGCCGACCTGGTGCTGTGCGCGCCGGTGGTAGCCAAGGAAGCCAAGGAACAGGGCAAGACCCTGCAGGAGCATTACGCGCACCTGATCGTGCACGGCACATTGCACGCCCAGGGCTGGGACCACGAACTGGATGAGGATGCCCAGGTGATGGAACTGCGCGAGACCGACATCATGGCGCGGCTGGGGTTTAAGAATCCCTACTGAGCCTGTTCCGGCCCGGGCATTGCTGCGCGCAATAGCCTGCGCGCTGTGGTTCGGCCTGGCTGCAGTCTGCAACAGCCAGACCGTGGACACTGCGGCCGGTGACGCGCTGCAAACCCCGCCGGCCGTGCTGGCCCTGCTTACCCAGGGCCAGGCCCTGGAACAAAGCGACGATCTGCAGGAAGGCGCCTGGCAAGCGGCCGCCCGTTACTGCGACGCCGCGCGCATGGGCAGCACCGAGGCGCAATACCGCCTGGGCATGCTGTTCGCCCTGGGCCGCGGCGTGCCGGAGAGCCGGGAGATGGCAGCCTCGCTGTTTTCCCTGGCCGCCCTGCAAGGCCATGCCCAGGCCCACACCATGCTGGACACCATACGCATCACCAGCCAGTTGCTGCCGCCCTGCGTGCTGGAAGCCGTGCCACCGCCGCGTGCAGCCAGGCCCGCCGCAGTGCCACCGGTGGTGAGCGCCGGCATAGACCAGCACATCGACGGCCTGCCGCTGAACCGGCGCTGGATTGTGGACCTGGTGGGCACCCAGGCACGCTGGAATGCGGTGGACCCGCGGCTGATCCTGAGCATCATCGCGGCGGAATCGAATTTTGAAACCCGGGCCACCTCGCCCAAATCCGCCATGGGGCTGATGCAGCTGATTCCGGACACGGCCGAGCGCTTCAACGTGCTCAATGCCTACAACGCCACGCAAAACATCCGGGCCGGCCTGAGCTATGTGCGCTGGCTGCTGTCCTACTACCAGGGCGATGTGAAGCTGGCACTGGCCGCCTACAACGCCGGCGAGGGCAATGTGGACAAGTACAAGGGCATGCCGCCCTTCAAGGAAACCCGGCTCTATGTGCAGAAGGTCATGGCCCTGTACGGCAAGGCCACCCACCCGTTTGACGACAAAGCCGGGCGCATTTCGCCCATGCTGGGCAAGACCTTCAAATAGGCAGGGGTGCGACCCGCATGGGAATGGTGATGGGCCCGTCGTTTACCAGTTCCACCGCCATCTCGGTGGCAAAGCGGCCGGTCTGCACGATGGGATGCGCGACGCGGGCCTGTGCCACAAAGTAATCGAACAATTCACGCCCCACTGCGGGTGCGGCGGCAGCGGTGAAGCTGGGCCGGTTGCCGCCCGTGGTCTCGGCCGCCAGGGTGAACTGGCTGACCAGCAGCAGGCCGCCCACCGTGCCCGCGCCGTCCAGATTTTGAATCGCCAGGTTCATCTTGCCGTTGGCATCGTTGAAGATGCGCAGCTTCAAAAGCTTGGCCAACAGCTTGTCGGCCTCCGTCGTGGTGTCGCCATGCTCGGCGCACACCAGCACCAGAAAGCCGCGGCCGATCGCGCCAATCACCTCGTTCTCCACCGTGACCTTGGCCCGGCTGACGCGTTGCACCAGTGCCAGCATGGCCTGCGCTCAGGCCAGGGTGACGCGGGCAAACTTGCGCTTGCCCACTTGCAGCACGTAGGTGCCAGCGCCCAGCTTCAAGCCTTTGTCGCTGACCACATGGCTGTCCACGCGCACACCGCCGCCGTCGATCAGGCGGTTGCCTTCGCCGGATGACGCCGCCAGTCCGGCTGACTTGAGCAGCGCGCCAATGCCCACGGCGGCACCGCCCTCGCCCAGAGGCAGGCTGATCTCCAGCACTTCGTCCGGAATGCCGCCCTTGCTGCGGTTGATGAAGTCCTGCTCGGCCGCATCGGCCGCCGCCGCCGAATGGAAGCGCGCGGTGATTTCCTTGGCCAGGGCCACCTTGGCGTCCTTGGGGTTGCGCCCGCCGGCCACTTCGGCCTTGAGTGCGGCAATCGCGGCTTCGCTCTGGAAGCTCAGCAGCGTGTACCACTTCCACATCAGCACATCGGAGACGCTGAGCACCTTGGCAAACATGGTGTTGGGCTCTTCGGAGATGCCGATGTAGTTGTTCTTGCTCTTGGACATCTTCTCCACGCCGTCGGTGCCTTCGAGCAGGGGCATGGTCAGAATGCACTGCGGCTCCTGGCCGTATTCCGACTGCAAATGGCGACCCATCAGCAGGTTGAACTTCTGGTCGGTGCCGCCCAGTTCCAGATCGCTCTTCAGGGCCACGGAGTCGTAACCCTGCATCAGCGGATACAAAAACTCGTGCACGGCAATCGGCGTGCCGGCCTTGAAGCGGTCATGGAAGTCGTTGCGCTCCATCATGCGCGCCACGGTGTAACGCGATGCCAGCGCGATCATGCCGCGCGCGCCCAGCGGGTCGCTCCATTCGCTGTTGTAGCGAATTTCGGTTTTGCTCGGGTCCAGCACCAGGCTGGCCTGGCGGTAATAGGTCTCGGCGTTGATCTTGATCTGTTCGGCCGTGAGCGGCGGGCGGGTGGTGTTGCGCCCGCTGGGGTCGCCAATCATGCTGGTGAAATCGCCAATCAGAAAGATCACCGTGTGGCCCAGGTCCTGCAACTGGCGCATCTTGTTGAGCACCACGGTGTGGCCGATATGGATGTCGGGCGCCGTCGGGTCCAGGCCCAGCTTGATGCGCAAGGGCGTGCCGGTGGCTTCCGAACGCGCCAGCTTCTTGACCCACTCTTCCTGCGGAATGAGTTCCTCACACCCGCGCAGCGTCACCGCCAGAGCCTCACGTACACGATCCGATACAGGTAAAGTTGGGCTTGAGGCTTGATTCATAAGGGTTTTTAGACAGGCAAAAAGGCCGGGTGCCGCTATACTGCGGGACCATTCCTGCAACGTGCAAGGAACCGGCGACTGCCGATTTTAGTCGCCCCGTCCTGCCCCCTGGAGCCCCGATTTTGAAAAGCGCATTGATCCGCACTGCGCAAGAGCTGATGGCTGCTGCCTCGGCCTTGCTGACCCGCCATCCCAAACGTGTTTCCGCCGCCATTGCCGCCCTGCTGTTGACCGGCACCGGCCTCACCTTTGCCGTGGCCAATCTGGCACCCGATGCATCGCAATTGCCCGTGCACAGCGTGAGCGAGAGCCTGCCCACCAGCGGCCTGGACTTGCAGGCGCAGAGCCTGGAGGCCCTGAGCCTGAAGCTGTATCGCTCGGACCTGACCCGTGCCACCGACACGGCAGAAGCCCTGTTGAAACGCCTGGGGGTGTTTGACCCGCAAGCGGCGACCTTCCTGCGCAAGGATGCGCTGGTACAAAAAAACCTGCTGGGCCGTGCCGGCCGTGCCGTCAGCGCAGAAGCCAGTGGCAGCAACAGCCTGCTCAAGCTGCAGGCGCGCTGGAGCCCGGACGAAGATGGAAATTTCAACCGGCTGAGCATTGAAAAGACACCGTCTGGTTTTGTCTCACGCATGGAGACCCTGCCACTGACCACGTCCACGCGCATGGCCAGCGGCACCATTTCATCCTCCCTGTTTGCCGCCACCGACGATGCGCGCATCCCGGACTCGGTATCCAGTCAACTGGCAGAGATTTTTTCCGGCGATATCGACTTCCACCGCGCGCTGCGCAAGGGGGACCGCTTCTCCGTGGTGTACGAGACTCTGGAAGGCGATGGTGAGCCATTGCGCGCGGGCCGTTTGCTGAGTGCCGAGTTTGTCAACGGCGGCAAGACCCACCAGGCAATGTGGTTCCAGGAACCGGTTGCGCCTGGTGCCTCGCAGGCAGCCCGCAAGGGCGGCTATTACACCCTGGCCGGCGAAAGCCTCAAGCGCGCCTTCTTGGCCGCACCCCTGGCGTTTTCGCGCATCACCAGCGGCTTCAAGATGCGCTTTCACCCGATTTTGCAAGTCTGGCGCGCCCATCTGGGCGTGGACTATGCAGCGCCCGTGGGCACGGCGGTGCGCAGCGTGGGCGATGGCGTGGTCGAGTTTTCCGGTGTGCAAAACGGTTTTGGCAATGTGGTGAAGATCAAGCACCAGAACCAGACAAGCACGGTCTACGCCCACCTGAGCCGCATCAACGTGCGCATGGGGCAGGCCGTGTCCCAGGGCCAGAACATCGGCCTGGTGGGCATGACAGGCTGGGCCACCGGGCCGCACCTGCACTTTGAGTACCGTGTCAACGGTGTCTACCAGGACCCGCAGACCATTGCCCGGCGCAACGACACGGTGCCAGTGACTGCTGCCCTGAAACCGGTGTTTGACCGGGCCGCAGCGCAAGCCCGTGTGGCCCTGCTGGCCGCCGGCCAGTCGCAGCTCAGCAGCATCGAATAAGCGTCAGGCGCTGCAAGGTGTCTCAGGTCTATGCCGGACTGATGTCGGGCACCTCACTGGACGGTGTGGATGGCGTACTGGTGGATTTTTCGTCTGAGCGTCTGCGTGTGCTGGGACATGTGAGTGCGGCCCTGCCAGACGCACTCAAGCGGGAACTTCTACAGCTCAACACGCCAGGCGCCAACGAACTGCACCGTGCCGCGCTGGCCGCCAATGCACTGGTACGGGTCTATGCCGACGTCATGGCACAGTTGCTGAGCACCTGCCACCTGGAGGCATCGGAGGTGCGCGCCATCGGTGCCCACGGGCAGACCGTGCGGCACCGGCCGCAGTCCTTCGACGCCACGGGTTACACGATTCAGCTGAACCAACCCGCACTGCTGGCCGAGTGGACCGGCATGGATGTGGTGGCCGACTTCCGCAGCCGCGATGTGGCCGCAGGCGGCCAGGGCGCACCGCTGGTGCCACCTTTTCATCAGGCATTTTTCGGGCACTTGGGCGGTCTCAGCGGGGTGCTGAACATCGGTGGCATTTCCAATATCACGGTGCTCAACCGTGCTGCGCCAGACCATGCCATCGGCTTTGATTGCGGCCCCGGCAATGCGCTGATAGACGCCTGGTGCCAGGCGCACACCGGCGCAGCCTATGACGACGCGGGCCGGTGGGCTGCCGGCGGCGGGATCCATGCAGGGCTGCTGCAAAGCCTGCTCGACGAGCCCTTCTTTACCCAGTCCCCACCCAAAAGCACAGGACGGGATCTGTTCAACGGGCCATGGCTGCAAGCCAAGCTCGCCGGGTATTCCGGTGTGCCGGCACAGGACGTGCAGGCCACGCTGACGGAACTCACCGCACGCAGCTGTGCCGCCAGCGTGCAGCAGTTCGCACCGGGCTGTGAGCGGCTGATCGTGTGTGGCGGTGGGGCGCTCAATACCCATCTGATGCAGCGACTGCAGGCCCTGCTGCCCGGCTGCACGGTGGCCAGCTCGCAAGACCATGGTCTGCCACCGCTGCAGGTGGAGGCCACGGCCTTCGCCTGGCTGGCGCAGCAATGCGTGGAACGCAAAACGGCCAGTCTGAAAAGCGTTACGGGCGCCAGAGGCGCCCGCATATTGGGTGCAATCTACCCCGCTTGAAGGCGGGGCGGCCTGGCTTCAGGTCGAAAAGGACGAACCGCAACCGCAGGTCGTGGTCGCATTCGGATTCTTGATCACAAACTGCGCACCCTGCAGGTCTTCCTTGTAGTCAATCTCGGCGCCTACCAGGTACTGGTAGCTCATGGCATCGATCAACAGCGACACACCATTCTTGGTCATGGTGGTGTCGTCTTCGTTGGTGATTTCGTCGAAGGTGAAACCGTACTGAAAGCCTGAGCATCCGCCGCCCTGCACGAACACGCGCAGCTTCAAATCGGGGTTGCCTTCTTCGGCAATCAGGTCTGCCACTTTGGCGGCCGCACTGTCCGTGAAAAGGATGGGGGCGGGCATTTCGGTCTGGATGTTTTCTGCAACGGCGCTCATAGACGACTCCGGTCAAATCTGTAATGCCTCAATACTACAGCAAATCGCTCGGGAATTCCGTCAGGGGTTATTTGCCGCCAGTGTCAGTGGGGGCTTTTCCTCGCCTTCGAGCAGCGGGCGCAACTGGCCGGTGATCAGGGCGCCCTGGTGCATCTCGAGCGCGGCGTAGTGCACATCGCCCTCGATGCGGGCCTTGGGCTGCAACTCCAGCATGTGCTGGGCATGGACCGGGCCTTTGACCAGTCCATTGACGATGATGTGGTCGGCACTGACGGCGCCCTCCACCCGGGCCGAGTCCGAGATCACCAGCAGGCTGGCGTGCTCCGGGCTGGCACGGATGTCACCACGCACTTCACCGTCGATGCGCATGCCGTCGGTGAAGCACATGTTCCCGGCAATGAGACTGCCCTGCGCAATCAGGCTTTTGATGGGCGGTTGTTTCTTTTTATTGAACATGGGCATCTCTGGTAAGCGTTCACAATTTCAGTGCCTGGGTAGCACGCACGCTGTCGCCGTCCAGCACCTTGGCCACAACGCCTTTGACCTGCACTTGCGCCGGCACTTCAAACACGCCTTCCAGACGCCCGTACTGCTTGACACTGAGGGTCTGAGGGCCATGGGGAAGGGTCGCAGTCCAGGGCTTGCCATGGAGCAGCCCACTGAAAGTCAAGTCAAGGCGACCATGGAATTCAGCCGCATTCCTGCTGGCCTGAATCACCAGAACCTGCCACTTCAGGTCTTTGTCGTTCTGGACTTCGGCCTGCAGCCCGCGAATGGCCAAGCCCTCCACGCCACTGGACGGAATCAGCTTTTCGAAGAAGCCCAGGTCATTGCGCAAGCCCTGGTTCTGGGCCTGCAACTGTTTGACCTGCTCTACGAGCTTGTCTTCCGAGGCCTTGCCGGCAGTGACCAGGGTGCCGGCGGTATTGGCGATGGACTGGGCCTTGTCACGCTCGTCTTTGGCCTTGGCCAGTTCCGTGCGCAGGCCGGACATCTCGGCGCGCAGCGCCATGAGCTCCTGCTTGGTGCCATGGTCCAGCCCGGCAATGTCCTTGCCGAACTCAAAGGCCCACAGACCAATGGCGGCACAAAAACCCAGAACGATGGCGGCCACCGCCCAACGCACGGGCCAGGGCATGGCGCTGCGCACCGACATGCGCGGTGCGCTGATGGTCAGGCGGCGAAGAAGCAGGCGGAGTCGCATGGAGGCCGCAGTCTAGCAGTCGGACGAAAAAAAACCGCCAGGATTTGCATCCTGACGGCTTTTGCGCAATTGCTTGCAGGTGCTTAACGCTTGGAGAACTGCTTGCGACGGCGAGCGCCGTGGAAGCCGACCTTCTTACGTTCGACTTCACGTGCATCACGTGTCACGAAGCCAGCAGCGCTCAAGACAGGCTTGAGGGTTGCGTCGTAGTCGATCAATGCACGGGTAATGCCGTGGCGTGTAGCACCGGCCTGGCCGGACTCACCGCCGCCAGCCACATTGACCATGACGTCAAAGGTTTCAGCGTGGTTGGTCAACAGCAGGGGTTGCTTGCAGATCATGATGGAGGTAGCGCGACCGAAAAAGTTTTCGATGGCCTTGCCGTTCACGATGATTTGGCCGGAGCCTTTTTTCAGGAAAACGCGGGCGACGCTGGATTTGCGACGGCCTGTTCCATTGTTCCATTCACCGATCATTTGGCGGCCTCTCTCTTCACTGCGGCAGGGGAAATACCGGGGATGTCCAGAACCTTGGGCTGCTGGGCGGTATGGGGATGCTCGGCACCACCGTAGACCTTGAGCTTCTTGATCATGGCGTAGCCCAGGGGACCCTTGGGCAGCATGCCCTTGACGGCTTTTTCCAAAGCGCGGCCGGGGTGCTTGGCTTGCATGTCACGGAAGTTGGTGGCAGTGATGCCGCCGGGGTAACCGGAGTGACGGTAGTACACCTTGTCAATCAGCTTGGCGCCGGTGACACGGAGGTGGGATGCGTTGATGATGACGATGAAATCGCCGGTATCGACGTGAGGCGTGTAAATGGCCTTGTGTTTGCCGCGCAAACGGAGAGCAACTTCGCTGGCTACTCGTCCGAGGACCTTGTCGGTCGCGTCAATCACAAACCACTCGTGCACGACCTCAGCGGGTTTTGCGCTGAAAGTTGACATGAGAATTTCCTAAGGAAAGTTGGTTTGGCGGGCTCTTTTCCACGGTCGGTGTTCCTTCTTGTACC
>CANFIH010000019.1 GCA_947446855.1 Burkholderiales bacterium | reverse complement strand
CGCCATCACCTCCACCATCAGCCGCACCATCATCACCCACGGTTGCACGCAGCTGATGGTGTTGTCCATGCTGCTGTTTGGCGGCGCCACCCTGCATTACTTTGCGCTGGCTCTGACGATTGGCATTTTGTTCGGTATTTACTCCTCGGTTTTTGTGGCGGCTGCCATTGCCATGTGGCTGGGCATCAAGCGCGAAGACCTGATCAAAGGCGGCGTGAAAAAAGAAGAAGACCCCAACGATCCCAATGCAGGTGCTACCGTTTAACATGTAGCCAACATGGTTTCGTCGTCTAGTTTGGCCTCCCGTTTGCAGCTCGGCAGAGCGCTGCGCGAGCGCTACCTGGCCGACCTGGGTCAGACCATGGCCAAGATTGGCGAGGCCGTCACGGTGCGTCTGACCGAGCTCGTTGTCGAGCCCTGTCTGGCCCGTGAATCCCAACTCCGGCGTGATGCTTGGAGCGCCTACAAGCCAGCACGGCAACGCTGGATCGATCTCACCGTCGCCGCGTGGCGCGCCTGCCTGGACCCGCTCAAAAAGGACAGCCGCTCACAGGACTTGGGTGGCATGGAGCTGGTCGGCACCGATGTGGTCGAAAACAAGATTGTGGCCTCGCGCATGGTGCGTACGGTCAATGACAACGTCATTGGCGAGCTCGATGATCTGCGCGTGCGCATCAAATTCCTGGAAACCCTGGATGAGCTGGATGAACGCGATTTGATTCGCCCCGAGGTGCTGGTGCTGCTGCTGGTGGAGCAATGGCCCAAATCCGGCATGGAGCCGGAATTCTGGGGCTTGGTGAGCGAGGTGGTGCAGCGCTGCCTGATCGAGGGCATGCTGGAGGCCTACAAGGTTGCCAATACGGTGCTGATGAACAAGGGCGTGTTGCCCGTCATCGAGTTAAAAGACCGCGTGCGGGCACAGCGTTCCAGTGGAGGCACCGGCCGCCCTGGCGCACGTCCGGGCGAGGCGGGTTCTACCGCCAGCGGTGCGTTGCAGTCGGGCGCCCAACACTCAGGCGCCGCAGCGCTGGAGCGGCCATCCGGCAGCGGTTTTTTTGGCGGTCGCCTGCCCTGGCGCAGCAATGCGGCCCAGCCGACACCGCCCGACGCCCCCCCTCCGGCATCCGGTCCCGGTACGGGCTCCCAGCCGTTCTGGAAACAGGGCGCCGGCACGGAACGTGGACAAGCCTATGGGGCTGCGGAAGAGACGCGCATGCTCACCGCCGGCACGCCGTTGGCGCGCGCCAGGAGCCGGGCCCAGGGCGTGCTGGGCCAGCTCAAGCGCATTTTCTCCAGCCATGCCGGCAGTGACTTTGCCGGTACCGTGCACCAGGCGCAGTCGCCGGCATTGGCGCATGCGATTTCGCCGCAGGTATTGGCGGCCCAGTACGCAGCGGGTGGCACGCTCTACGAGGATTACAGCCCCGCGGGTGTGGCCCGTGTTGCCGGCGAGTTGCGTCAGCGCACCGCTGAACTCAAACAAAAAGCCGAGACCAAGGGCGAGAAGGCTACGATCGAAATCGTGGCGCTGATGTTCCAGGCGATTCTGGCCGAAGAGCGTATCCCACCGGGTATCCGGGTCTGGTTTGCCCGGCTGCAAATGCCGGTGCTGCGCGTGGCCCTGGAAGACGCCGAGTTCCTGGGCACCACCGACCACCCGGCACGCCTGCTGATTGACCGCATGGGCACCTGCGTGATGGGCTTTGACGGCACGGGTGTGCAAAACAGTGCGATGGAGACCGAGGTCAAGCGCATCGTGCAGGTGATCGAGCAGTACCCGGAGACCGGCAAAAAGGTCTACCAGATCGTGTACGAGGAGTTCCAGAAGTTCCTGTCCCGTTTCCTGACCGACAAGGGCGAGAACCAGAAGGTGGTGAGCGTCGCACAGCAGGTGGAGCAAAAGGAAACCCTGGCCATTCAGTACACCATCGAAATGCGCAACATGTTGCGGGACATGCCGGTGCGCGACGACATTCGCGACTTTCTGTTCAAGGTCTGGGCCGAGGTGCTGGCGGTTTCCGCGTTGCGCAAGGGCTCCAAGCATGACGACACTCAGAACTTGAAAAAATGCGCCACCGACCTGGTCTGGGCGGCCAGCGCCAAGCCCGGCCGGACCGAACGCGCACGGGTGATCCAGGATTTGCCCAACCTGCTGTTGCGCCTGCGCGCGGGCATGACCCTGCTGGCCATGGCACCTAGCGAGCAGGAGGGGCACGTCAAAAAGATCAGTGACACCCTGGCCGATGCGTTTTTGTCGAAAACACAAGCGATCCCCCAGGAGAAGATTGATGCCATGGCCCAGCGCCTGAGCAATCTGGAAGACTTCGTCAGCGACGACATCATGGGCGATTTGCCGCTGGATTCGGAAAGCCTGGAGATGATGCTGGGAATCGATGCCTCTGCCATCGAAGTGGTGTCGGCCGGAGGCTCCAGGCCCACGGCTGCCATGCTGGCCTGGGCGGCCGAGTTGCAAACGGGCGCGTGGTTTACGCTGGACCACAACCGCCAGATCACCCAGGTGCAATTTGCCTGGCGCAGCGAGCGCAAGCATCTGAATCTGTTCGCCTCGTCGAATGGGGTGAGTTACCTGATCCAGGCCGGCCGCCTGGCCGCCTATTTGCAGGCCGGTTTGTTGTTGCCGCAGGAGGAAGAGGCCCTGACCGTGCGTGCCACGCGCGACGCGCTGGCCAAGATCGAAGCCAATCCCGAACGCCTGCTGGCTTGAAAAGCCCCAGGCCGCTCAGCGCGTGAGGTGCATCGCCCGGGTGGGTGCTAATGCACCACTAGGTCGGAACTGTCGCCGCAGAGTTCGTCCAGCAGCAGCGCGTCGGGCTCCTGGCCGAAGCGCCAGTAGACCATCAGCACAATAATCTTGAGGTCGGCCAGTGGCACCGGTCCCCCCGGTGCCGCCAGGGCGCGCTCAATTACCACTTCGCGGATCTGCGCCGGCATGGCGCAGGCGTTTTCCAGAAAGCCCAGATATCCCAGGGCCTGGGTACCCAGGTGGAATTGTTCATGGCGTGGGTAAATGCGCATGCTGCCGGGCTGCGGCGCGATCAGTGCCGGCAGTTGCGCTGCCGGATGGGCGGCCCCCTCCAGACCCTGTAGCCAGGCCAGCGCGTCTCCGATTTCATCGGATTCAAAGCCTACCGCGCTGAGCTTGCGCTGCAAATGTGCGGGCTCGGGGCAGGATTCGCCGGGGTCGTAGTTTTCGTAAACAAAGGTGAGCACTTCAAACATGGAGTCACTATAGCGCGGAAAAAATGCCAGCCGGGGCGCGGCCGGACTTCCCCCCTTTATCTTGCTTTCACGTGTTTGTGCGCGGGCCGATCAGGCCTGTGCCATGCGCTGAAACCGGCCGCCGGGCAAGCGAGCCACCTGGCCTTGCAGTTCCAGTGCCATCAGCTGCGCCAGCAGCTCCGGGGTGGGCAGGCCGGTGCGGGCCTGAAGGGCGTCCAGGCCCGTTGGCTCGAAGCCCAAAGCACGCAGCAAGGCCGACTCCGGGGTGGCGTCAGCCGGGGACTGAGCCTGGGCCGGGATGGCGCTCACCGCGGTATCCAGGTCCGGTGCGGGAGCCAGTTCCAGCGCTAACTCTTCCAGAATGTCCTGCGCGCTTTCCACCAGCTTGGCACCCTGCTTGATCAGCAGATGGCAGCCACGCGACTGGGCCGAGTGGATAGAGCCGGGAATGGCGAACACATCGCGTCCCTGCTCCAGCGCCATGCGCGCGGTAATCAGCGAGCCTGATTGCAGGGCGGCTTCGGCCACCAGGGTGCCGATCGACAGGCCCGAAATAATGCGATTGCGCCGCGGAAAATTACCGGCCAGAGGGGATGTGCCCAACGGGTACTCACTGAGCAACAGGCCGTATTGCGCTATGCGGTGTGCCAGGGCGCGGTGTTGTCCAGGGTAGACCCGGTCCAGGCCGGTGCCCACCACCGCCACCGTGGCCAGTTGGCCGGCGCGAGCGCCGGCCAATGCACCCTCGTGTGCAGCGCCATCCACGCCCAGGGCCAGGCCGGACACCAGGGTCAGGCCGGCCTCGGCCAGGGTCTGTGCAAACTGCCGTGCATTGGCGGCCCCCTGGGGGCTGGGGTTGCGGCTGCCGACCAGCGCCAGACAGCGGGTGGTGGCGGCGTTGAGCAGGTTGCCGCTCCAGGCTTCGGGCATGCCCATGCCATACAACAGCAGGGGCGGGTCTTCGGTGTGGAGCAGGCGGTGCGGATACAGGGGGTCGCCCAGCGGCAGTACCCGGCGGGAATCGGGTGCGGCCTGCAGCCAGTCCCAGGTGGTGGCGAGCAGGGCCGCATATTCGGGTGGCTCTTGCCGCAGGGCTGCGGCCTGGTTGCTGCTGACCACGGCGCACAGGGCACCTTCGGACTGCGCAAACACAGTCTCGGGCGGGCCGAACGCCGCCAACAACTTGCGTGCGCTGGTGTTGCCGACTCCGGGGGTAAGCAATAGTCGCAGCCAGGCTGCGAGTTCTGGGTGGTCCATGGGGCAATATTGTGCCCCAGGGCTGCTACTTGGGCGAGGCCAGTCGGTCGCCCACGCGCACGCCGTCGGTGATGTCCAGAATCAGTGCGTAGGAAAGGCGCTCGAAGCTGCGGAACACCATCATCAGGCCATTGCGTTCATCGGGCAGTTTGAGCAGCGGCCGGGTTTCGTCCTGTTTGTCGATGACGCGGGCGCCGTTCTTCAAAATCGCCAGCACCGTTCCTGCATCGATCCCGTCCAGACTGCCCTTGTTGATGACCACAACCTGGTTTTGTGCGGCATTTTCGACGGCAGTGCCGTAGACCGACACGATGCGCCCGCTCACCGCGTCACGCGGTGCATGGGGCGTATAGGTTCTGACCTGGCGTGGCGGTTCGGGTAGCAGGCGGTCGCCGACCCGGATTTCTTCCTTGGCCAGGATGATGTCAATGCGAGCCGGGACAATTGCCGTGCTGGTCTTGCCTTCGGTATCCACTTCCTCAGAGGTGGTCTCGCTGCTCATCAGTCGGGCCTTGCCGGCGTAGATCGCTTCGTAGCCCAGAACCAAGCCGGTGCCGGGGTCCTTCAGAGGCGTGGCGCTGCGAAAGACACGGTAAATTTTCTCTTGGTCCTGATCGTCGAGCAGTGGCGCGCCGGCCTGGCCGCGCGCATAGGCGCGGTCGCCGCGGGTCAGCAGGACGCGGCCTTCCTGAGCCGAAACAATGCGCGGTGCCGCTGCGAACTCTGCCGCATCCACGATGATGGGCTCGGCCAGAAAAGGTTCGATCGCGCTGGGACGCAGGGTCGGCAGTGCATTTTCCGACATGGCCGCGTAGCGGTTTTTAGGCGAGACGCGTACCGTGCTCAGGTTCGAGTCCGTCAGCCCGCCACTGCCGTCTTCCATGCGCAGCGTGGCCATGCCGTTGCTGCGCAACAGCAGCAGGACCTGGCCGGGGTAAATGCGGTGCGGATTCTTGATCTGCTCCAGATTCATGCCCCACAGCTCGGGCCAACGCCAGGGTGTTTTGAGGAACAGTTTGGAGACGGCCCACAGCGTGTCGCCGGGGACGATGGTGTAACGCTCCGGGGCGTTGGGAGCCAGTTCACTGAGCGGCACGCCTTTTTGCGCCACGTCTTTGGCGGTTGCCTGTTGTGCGCTGGTGATGGGGAGCTCCTGGGCGAAGGCTGGTGCCATCGTGCAGGAAATTGCAGCCAGTACAGCCAGCGCCGCTTTGGATTTCGCCATCAGGTGTATTGTCATATCGTGCAGCCGTCCCGGGTGTGACTTGATAGTTTACGCACGATTTTGCGCTCAAGCCCTTGATGCAGCAACGTTTTTGCAGAGGTCGCCAGACCGGCGCGGGTAAAAGTGGCGAAAATAGCGCCATCTCTCTACGAAAACCATGGCCTTACTTTCCATTCTTTGTTATCCCGATCCCAAGCTGCACAAGGTCGCCAAGCCGGTTGTGGCCGTGGATGCACGCATACAGACGCTGGTTGCCGACATGCTGGAAACCATGTACGAGGCCAAAGGCATAGGCCTGGCCGCCACCCAGGTGGATGTGCATGAGCGCGTCATCGTCATCGATACCTCGGAGGAACGCAACCAACCCCTGGTGCTGATCAACCCGGAAATCGTCTGGAAGAGTGAAGCCACCCATCTCAACGAGGAAGGTTGTCTGTCGGTGCCCGGCATTTACGACGGTGTGCTGCGGCATGACGCCGTGCACGTGGCGGCGCTGGACGAAACGGGCGCAAGTCGCAGGATCGAAGCCGAGGAAATTCTGGCCGTCTGTGTGCAGCACGAGATGGACCATCTGTTGGGCAAGGTGTTCGTGGAATACCTCTCGCCACTCAAGCGCAACCGCATCAAGACCAAGATGCAGAAGTTGCAGCGCGAGGAATCGCGTTGAGCCCGGTCGCCGACCACGCCCTCAAAGTCATTTTTGCCGGTACGCCGGAATTTGCCCGGCTGGCCCTGGAGCGTCTGCATGCTGCCGGCGCAGACATCGTGCTGGTGCTGAGCCAGCCCGACCGCCCGGCCGGACGCGGCATGAAGCTGCAGGCCTCCAGCGTCAAGCAGTTTGCCCTGGACCAGGGCTTGTCAGTGGCGCAACCGCAGGGGCTGCGGCTGGATGGCAAATACGCCGCCGATGCCGCCGCCGCGCGCGAAGCCATTCTGGCCGCCGATGCCGATGTGATGGTAGTCGCGGCCTATGGCCTGATCCTGCCGCAATGGGTGCTGGACGCGATGCAAGCGCCGCATGCCGATGGCCGTGCCCGCCTGGGTTGCCTGAATATCCACGGCTCGCTGCTGCCGCGCTGGCGCGGTGCGGCGCCGATTCACCGCGCTATTGAGGCCGGCGACAGCCATACCGGCGTCACCATCATGCAAATGGATGCAGGGCTGGATACCGGCGACATGCTGTTGCAGCAGGCCTTGGCCATTGCGCCGGATGACAGCACAGCTTCCTTGCATGACAAGGTGGCGGAGCTGGGTGCCAGCCTGATTGTCAATGCCCTGGACTTGGCCGTGCAGCAGGCCTTGCCGGCCGTCAAACAACCCGCAGAAGGTGTGAGCTATGCCCACAAAATCGAAAAACACGAGGCTGCGATCGACTGGCGCCTTGACGCGCAGGTGATCTGCCGCCGTGTGCGCGCCTTCAATCCTTTTCCCGGTGCCACGGCCGTGCTGCATGGCGAAACCATCAAGATCTGGCGTGCCGCGCCGGGGCCCGATGGCGGTGACGCCGCCGCCGGCACCGTGATGGCTGTGACGCCTGCGGGTATTGCTGTCGCTGCGTCGGGCGGCACGGTGCTGTTGCAGGAATTGCAGCGTCCCGGGGGCAAGCGCTTGGCCGTGGAGGATTTCTTGCGCGGCTTTGCAGTCCAGCCCGGCATGCAATGTGAACCCATTGCCCAGCCTGGCGGCGCGGCCGCTCTGTGATGCTTTCGCCACGCGCCCTGATCCGGCACCCGCAGTTTCGCCGTGGCTTTGCCGATATGGCAGCCGTGGCCCCCGGCATTGCCGCCTGGGGCCTGATGACCGGCGTGGCGATGGTCAAGTCGGGCATGGGAACGGTGGAGGCCTTGTTCATGGCGGCGACCGTGTTTGCCGGCAGCGCACAGCTGGCTGCCATTCCACTCATGCTGGGCGGCGCGCCGGTGTGGGTGATTCTGGCCACGGCCTTCTGTGTCAATTTGCGCTTTGTGGTGTTCAGTGCCCACATGCGGCACTACGTCATGCACCTGCCCCTGCGGCTGCGCCTGCTCACCGGCTACCTGACGGGAGACCTGACCTATGTGCTGTTCATCAAGCAGCATCCGCAACCCGCCACCGATGAGGCAGGCCGCTTCGCACAGATGGCCTATCTGCTGGGCAATGGCAGCATCAACTGGTTCAGCTGGACCAGCAGCAGCCTGATCGGCGTGGTGTTGGCCAACTTCATTCCTACCACCTGGGGGCTGGGCTTTGCCGGCATCCTGGCGCTGGTGGGCATGACCTGCTCGCTGGCCTCCAGCCGGCTGCGTTGGGTCGCCGGCGGCGTGGCGGCTTGCGCCGGGGTGGCGGCCTTTGCCCTGCCCATGAAGCTCAATATTCTGGTGGCGATTGCGGCAGCGGTAGCCCTGTGCTTGTTGCTAGAAAAGACCCCCTGGGGTGCTGCAGCACCTTCCAAGGCGGCGCAATAACGTGGGCGCCCTGTTCAGCGCAGACGTCAACCTGGGTCATATGGCCACGATTGCGGCGCTCGCCTGCGTCTCGGTGCTGGCGCGCTGCTTCTTCTTTCTCTCCAGCCGGGAGTGGACGCTGCCGGACTGGGCCCGGCGCGGCTTGCAATACGCGCCCATGGCGGCCCTGTCGGCGGTGATTGCGCCGGAAGTGGTGATGAGCCAGGGCCATCTGATTCACAGCCTGCAGGATGCGCGGCTCTACGGCGTGGCCGCCGGCATGGCGTATTTCTTCCTGCGCCGCGGCGCCGGGCAGGTGGTGCTGGGCGCCATCGTCTGCGGCATGGCCGTGTACCTGCCCTTGCACATAGGCCTGGGCTGGTAACTTGCGCCGGGGGTTACGTACCGGGCTTGATCGGCATCAGCATCCCGGCAGGTGGCGGCTTCTACAATCCGCGCAACTCTTTTTGATCTCAACCGAAGGTGATTCCATGAACGTTATCCGTTTTTCTGATCTGTGCGCCCAAGGCAAAGTGGCCGGCAAACGCGTGTTTATCCGTGCCGACCTGAACGTGCCGCAGGACGATGCCGGCAACATCACCGAAGACACCCGCGTGCGTGCCAGCGTGCCCTGCATTGAGGTGGCCCTCAAGGCCGGTGCTGCCGTCATGGTTACCTCGCACCTGGGTCGCCCGACCGAAGGTGAATTCAAACCCGCAGACTCGCTGGCCCCGGTGGCCCGCCGCATGGGCGAGCTCATGGGCCGCGAAATCCCGGTGCTGGCCAACTGGGTCGACGGCGTGAGCGTGGCACCTGGCGAGCTGGTGATGCTGGAAAACTGCCGCGTCAACAAGGGCGAGAAGAAGAACAACGAAGCGCTGGCCCAAAAAATGGCCGCCCTGTGCGACATCTTTGTGCACGATGCCTTCGGCACCGCCCACCGCGCCGAGGCCAGCACCTACGGCATCGCCCAGTTCGCGCCCATTGCCTGTGCCGGCCCGCTGCTGGCGGCTGAAATGGACGCCATCTCCAAGGCCCTGCTGGCACCCAAGCGCCCGCTGGTGGCCATCGTTGCCGGCTCCAAGGTGTCCACCAAGCTGACCATCCTCAAGGCCCTGGCAGCCAATGTGGACCAGCTGATTGTGGGCGGCGGCATTGCCAACACCTTCCTGCTGGCGGCCGGTCTGAAGATCGGCAAGAGCCTGGCCGAGCCCGATCTGCTGGCCGAGGCCACCGCCGTGATCGAGGCCATGCGCGCGCGCGGTGCGGCCGTGCCCATCCCCACCGACGTGGTGACCGCCAAGAGCTTCTCGCCTGACGCCGTGGCTACCACCAAACTGGCCACCGAAGTGGAAGACGATGACCTGATTCTGGACATCGGCCCGGTCACGGCCCAGGCCCTGGCAGAGCAACTGAAGAAGGCCGGCACCATTGTCTGGAACGGCCCGGTGGGCGTGTTCGAATTTGCCGCGTTTGAGAACGGCACCAAGACCATCGCGCATGCGATTGCCGAGTCCAGCGCCTTCTCGATCGCCGGTGGCGGCGACACGCTGGCGGCCATTGCCAAGTACGGTATCGAAGACAAGATCGGCTACATCTCCACCGGTG
This sequence comes from Burkholderiales bacterium, assembly GCA_947446855.1. Lineage (GTDB taxonomy): Bacteria > Pseudomonadota > Gammaproteobacteria > Burkholderiales > Burkholderiaceae_C > Allorhodoferax. The sequence continues at coordinate 27,878 of CANFIH010000019.1, read as the reverse complement.
GCGGCGCTTTCCTGGAAGTGCTGGAAGGCAAGACCCTGCCGGCCTTTGAAATTCTGAGCAAGCGCGCCGCGCAGTAGCTCGGCTGGCAGTCCGGCGAAGGCGACCAACCAGCCGCCTTTGACCGGCTTGTCTCAATAATCAAAAAAAAGCGGCCACCGGCTTCCTGAATCGACGGTCCGCGTTCCACTGAAGTGGTTTTTGGAGCTAACATGCGTCAAAAATACTATTTCAATCTGGATGTCCACCACCTCAGATACTGCAGCCGTAGCGCAAGCGGCACACACACTGTTCAAGCTGTGTGCGGTTGTCATACCGGTGTGGGCACGCCCAGCGGCGGCATCGCACACGGTGCTGTCCTTTCTCAACATCGTCCCCTACCTGCAATCGACCCGAGGCCCGTCCCGACAGGATGCCCAGGCCCTGCGCCATGGCTGCGCCGCAAACCCCGCCCCCGTGCGCCCGTACGCGCCGGCAGCTGGTGATGCGGGTGCCCCTGCCGCTTGCAGCAGCGTGGCGACTTTTTTCTAAGAGGGTGGATATGGCAAAGACGATATTGGTGGTGGACGATTCTGCAAGCCTGCGCCAGGTGGTGAAGATGGCTTTGGCCGGTGCCGGTTACAACGTGCTGGAGGCGGGCGACGGAAAAGCGGCCCTGGGCTTGCTGGACGGGCGCCAGATCAACATGGTGGTCTGCGATGTCAACATGCCGGTGATGAACGGTATTGAATTTGTCCGGGCCGCCAAGGCGCTGCCGGCTTACCGCTTTCTGCCCATCCTGATGCTCACCACCGAAAGCCAGGAAGAGAAGAAAGAGCAGGGCAAGGCGGCCGGTGCCAAGGCCTGGATGGTCAAACCCTTTGCCCCGACCCAACTCGTGAACGCCGTTTCCAAGCTTTGCACCTAGGGTGCCCACAGGACTCTGTGACCCACTGCAGGGTCACAGAGTCCGCGACTGCAACAGGGAGAAAACATGGACGACCGGTTTGAATTGCCTGCCGAACTGAATATCTACAGCGCGCTGGAAACCCGCGACGCCCTGCTGGCTTGGGTGGCCGAGCAGGCGCCCAAGGGCCGTGAATTCCTGGAGATTTCGGCGCGTGATGTGCAGGAGGTGGACGGCTCAGGCCTGCAACTGCTGGCTGCACTCGGCCATGGCGAACAGCGCTGGCATCTGGTGGAGGCCAGCAGTGTTTTTGCCGAAGCTTGCCGTACCCTGGGTTTTGCGGCCTGGCTGGACCGCCGTTATCTCGCCACCGGAGCCGCTGTATGAGCCTGGATGCCGACCTGGCCTTTATCGCGCAGGCCATGCCGGCCTTTATCAGCGAAGCGGCCGAACAGATCGAAGCCATTGAGACCCTGTTGCTGGAACTCGAAGAGCAGCCCGACAACCGCGAACTGCTGGACTCGCTGTTTCGCTGCGCCCACACCGTCAAGGGCTCGGCCGGGATCTTCGGCCTGAACCGGGTGGTGGAATTCACCCATCACGTAGAAACTTTGCTGGATAAGATGCGCGAGGGCGAGCTGGTGCTCACCCCGGGCATCAGCACCCTGCTGCTGCAGTGCAATGACCAGATCCGCTTTCTGGTCGACACCGCGGCCGATGAGCGTGCCGACACGCCGGCGCAAAAAGACCTGCGGGCCGACCTGGTGATACAGCTGCGCGCCCTGACCGAAGAGGATGCGCAGCCTGCGCTGCCCGAAGGCGGCGCAGCTGCTGAAGCAGACGCCGGTGCGCTGCGCATCTGGACCATCTCGGCGCGCTTCGGCACGGAGACCTTTCGCAACGGCATGGACCCGCTGTCGATTGCCCGCTATCTGCACGGCATGGGCCAGGTGCTGTCGATGCACTGCGGCTCAGACAGCGTGCCGCCGCTGGTCAACCTGAACCCGGAGAGTTGCTACCTCGGCTTTGTCATGCAGCTGCAAACCACGGCCAGCCGGGAAGACATTGAGGGCGCGTTCAGCTTTGTCCTGGACGACTGCGAACTCGACGTGGTGGCGCCCGAGACCTCCGACCAGAAGCTGACCCGCGCCATTGACGAAATACCCGGCACGCCGCGCCTGGGTGACATGCTGGTATCCGTGGGTGCCGTGTCGCAGGACAAGCTGGTGCAGGTGCTGAGCAATCAGCAGGCCAGCCGTGCCACGCCCGAGCTCGCCAAGCCCAAGATCGGCAGCCTGCTGGAAACCCAGGCCGGTGTCGCGCCCGAGGTGGTGGACGCGGCCCTGGGCAAGCAGCAAAAGCTGCGTGAATTCGCCCCCACCGAGGAGCGCTACATCCGGGTCCAGGCCGATCGCCTGGACGCCGTGATCAACCTGCTGGGCGAGCTGGTGATTGCCGGTGCCGGTGCCACGCTGCTGGCGCGCGAGACGCATGGCGAGGCATTGATCGAAGCCAATCTGCACATGAACAGCCTGATCGAAGAAATTCGCAACGGCACGCTGGGCCTGCGCATGGTGCCGGTGGGCGAGACCTTCAGCCGCTTTCGCCGCGTGGTGCGCGACACCGCGTCGAATCTGGGTAAGGAAGTCAATTTCGAGATCATGGGCGGCGATGCCGAGCTCGACAAATCCATGGTCGAGAAGATTGCCGATCCGCTCATGCACCTGGTGCGCAACGCGCTGGACCATGGCCTGGAGCCACCGCAGGAGCGTATCGCCGCAGGCAAGCCCCCGGTCGGCAAACTGACCTTGAGCGCGCGCCATGAAACCGGCGCCATCCTGATCCGCATTGAAGACGACGGCCGCGGCATCAACCGGGAGCGCGTGCTGCAGCGCGCCTGGAACCGTGGCCTGGTGGAGCCCGGCATCGTGCCTTCGGATGACGACATCCACATGCTGATCTTCGAGCCCGGTTTTTCCACGGCCGAGCAGATCACCAACCTGTCGGGCCGTGGTGTGGGCATGGATGTGGTGCGCCGCAATATCGAGGCGCTGCGCGGCAGCCTGCGCCTCAACAGCACACCCGGTCAGGGTCTGCAGGTGGATATCCGGCTGCCTTTGACGCTGGCCATCATTGACGGCTTTCTGGTCGGCGTGGGCCAGTCCAAGTTTGTGCTGCCGCTGGAGGCGGTGGTGGAAGTGATTGAGTCCGGTGGCGACAACGTGCGCGTGGACGCGCGCGGGCGCCATTGCGTGGAGCTGCGCGGTGCGCTGTTGCCGGTGGTGCGCCTGCGCACCCTGTACGCGGTGGAGTCCGGCCTGCCCGCACGCGTCAGCGTGGTGGTGGTGCATTCACCGCGCGGCAAATATGGCATCGAGGTGGAAGCGCTGCTGGGCCAGAACCAGACCGTGATCAAGCCCCTGGGGCGCTTGTTCCAGACCCTGCGGGGCATTTCCGGCTCCAGCATCCTGGGTAACGGCGAGGTGGCGCTGATTCTGGATGTGGCCTCGCTGGGCGAACTCATTACCGGCGCAGACGCACTGCAAGCCGCCGTTTAGGCAATCACGCACTACATCAGAGGAGACAAGCGAATGGAATCCACACAAACAACCTGGCTGGGGCGCCTGTTCAACGGCAAGGCAATGGAGCAGCGTATTGCACAGCTTGAAGCCGAGCTCAAGGTGCGCACCGACATCATGAACCTCACCAGCATCGTCTCCGAGGCGGATAAAAAGGGCGACATCCTCACCGTAAACGAGAAGTTTCTGGCGGTCTCCAAATACCCCAAAAACGAGCTGATCGGTTTTGGCCACAACACCACGCGCCACCCGGACATGCCCAAGGCGGTGTTCAAGGAAATGTGGTCCACCATCGGGCGGGGCGAGATCTTCCGCGGTGTGGTGAAGAACCGTGCCAAGGACGGCACGCCCTACTATGTGGATGCAGTGATTGCGCCAATCCTCGGCGACAACGGCAAGCCCATGAAATACCTGGGTGTGCGCTATGACATCACCGAAGCCGAGACCGAGCGCCAGAACGCCAAAGGCATTCTGGCCGCCATCGACGCAACCTTTGCCTATATCGAATTCGACCTGGGCGGCAGCGTGACGCATGCCAACAGCAACTTCCTGCAGACCATGGGCTACACGTTGGCAGAGATCCAGGGCAAGCACCACCGTATGTTCTGTGCGCCGGAGCTGGCCAACGCGGGGGCCTATACGCAGTTCTGGGCCGACCTGAATGCCGGCAAGGCCCAAAGCGAGGTTTTCAAGCGCCTCAGCAAGGCCGGCAAGGAAGTCTTTCTGCAAGCGGTGTATGCGCCGGTCACCGACGAAATGGGCCGTGTGGTCAAAATTGTGCACATCGCCACCGACGTGACCGCCGAGGTGAGCGCCAGCCGGATGCTGCACCTGGCGGTGGAGCAGGCCAACCGCGTCACCTCTGCCGCGCAGGCCGGGGACCTGAGCCAGCGCATCGTCATGCAGGGCCTGAGCGGGCCGGTGGAGACACTGTGCTCCGGCGTCAACACCCTGGTGGAAACCACCGCCGTCCTGTTTTCTGATGTGGCGCGTGTCATGGGCGGCCTGTCCGAAGGCGATCTGAGTCAGCGCATCACGCGCGAGTACGTGGGCACCTTTGGCGAACTGCAGCGCGATGCCAACAGCACCAGCGAGAAGCTGGGCGCCGTGGTGGAGGATATGGCGCTCATGTTCTCCAGCATGGCCGAAGGCAATCTGACGCGGCGCATCACCCGCGACATGCAGGGCGCCTTCGACCAGGTCAAGGTCGATGCCAATGCCAGCTGCGCCAAGCTCAGTGAAATCATTGACGAGGTGCGCAGTGCGGCCGACGCACTTACAGGCGCTGCCAACCAGGTCAGCTCCACGGCCCAGTCACTGTCGCAAGCCGCCAGCGAACAGGCCGCCAGCGTGGAGCAGACCACGGCCTCCATCGATGTGATGTCGGCCTCCATTTCGCAGAACAGCGACAACGCCCGCGTCACCGATGGCATGGCGACCAAGACCAGCAAAGAGGCACAAGAAGGCGGCGGGGCGGTTAGCCAGACGGTGTCGGCCATGAAGCAGATCGCCTCCAAGATCGGCATCGTCGACGACATCGCCTACCAGACCAATCTGCTGGCGCTCAACGCCGCCATCGAAGCGGCCCGTGCCGGCGAGCACGGCAAGGGCTTTGCCGTGGTGGCCGCCGAGGTGCGCAAACTGGCCGAGCGCAGCCAGCAGGCGGCCAAGGAAATCGGCGATCTGGCCAGCAACAGCGTGTCTACCGCCGAGCGCGCCGGGCGCCTGCTGGACGCCATCGTGCCCAGCATCCAGAAGACCTCGGAGCTGGTGCAGGAAATTGCCGCAGCCAGCGCCGAGCAGAGCGAATCGGTAACGCAGATCGGCGGCGCCATGGGTCAGCTCAGCAAGGCCACGCAGCAAAACGCCTCGGCTTCGGAAGAGCTGGCCGCGACCAGTGAGGAGTTAAGCGGTCAGGCCGAGCAGTTGCAGCAGTCGGTGGCCTTCTTTGATACCGGCAGCGGCTCCGCGGCGGCGGCACCCAGCCGGCATGAGCCCGCCAGCCACCAGCGCCGCAGCGCCGCGGCACCGCGCCTGAGTGCGCCGCTGGTGCCGGCCGTGCGTGGTGGCGGCTCCTCCAACTTCAGACCCTACTGAGCGCGCAGCAGCATGCAAACCCAGAATGCTCCCACGCCCCCGGGCCCGGTGGACCAGGGCCCGGCCCTGCAGTACCTGACGTTTTCGTTGGGTGGTGAGGTATTTGCCATGGACATCCGTTGCGTGCGCGAGATCATCCAGCACGGCAGCATGACCATGGTGCCGCTGATGCCCGACTTTGTACGCGGGGTGATCAATTTGCGCGGTGCGGTGGTGCCGGTGATCGATCTGCAAGCGCGCTTCGGCCGGGAGCGCGCCCAGGTCGGCAAGAAGACCTGCATCGTGATCTTTGACGGTACGGTGGATGATGAAAAAGTCGAGCTGGGCTTGCTGGTGGATGCAGTGAGCGAGGTGATTGACATCGCGCAGTCGCATATCGAGCCGGCGCCCCAGTTCGGCACCAGCATCAGGCGCGACTTTATCCACGGCATGGGCCGGGTGGGTGGTGATTTCATCGTGATTCTGGCGCCCGAGCGCGCACTGGACATCAACGAGATGGCTGCATTGACCTAAGGCACCGATTGGCCAATTTAGCATTCAGTGACCCGGAGTTTCAGCGCATTGCCGACCTGATGTACCAGGCGGTGGGTCTGTCGTACAACGCGTCCAAAAAGTCGCTCATCCACTCGCGCCTGGCGCCGCGCATTCAGAAGCTGGGCCTGGGCAGCTTTGCCGACTACATCCTGATTCTGGAAGACGAGTCGGAAGCGGCGGAGTTCCAGATGGCTGTGGACTTGCTGACCACCAACGAGACCTATTTCTTTCGCGAGCCCAAGCATTACGACCTGTTGCAACAGGAGTTGCCTAACAGTGCCGGCAAGGCTGCGTTGTCCGTGTGGAGCGCGGCCAGCTCGTTTGGCGATGAGGCCTACAGCACTGCCATGCTGCTGAGCGACCTGCAGATTGCCGGGCGCATCGGGCCGGACTGGTCCATCCTGGCCACCGACATCAGCCACCGCGTGCTGCTCAGTGCCAAGGAGGCGGTGTACCCGCAGGACCGGCTGCGCGCCGTGTCGCCCGAGCGCCTGCGCCGCTATTGCCTGCGCGGTGAGGGCGACTCCGAGGGCCAGGTGCTGCTGCAGGACAAGATCCGCCAGCGCGTGCAATTCGGCCAGCTCAATCTGTGCAAGGACTTCGGCGGGCTGGGCCCGTTTGATGTGATCTTTCTGCGCAATGTGCTGATTTACTTTGACCCCGCCACCAAGGTGGATGTGGTGGACCGCGTGCTGGCCCTGCTCAAGCCCGGCGGCCTGTTCTTTCTGGGCACCGCTGAGGGCCGCGTGCCCTGCAAGACGCCGCTGCAGACCGTGATTCCCGGCGCCTTCCGCAAAGCTGTGTGATGCGGCACACCAACGCCCCCTTGCTGCGGCCACCGCTGATATGGCCACGCTGATCAAAAACTCCACGCCCCGGGCGGTGACCGGTCCGGTCGAGCTGATGCCGGGTGACGTGGCCGTGGGGCAGAGCGGTGACCAGTTCAAGACCCTGCTGGGCTCCTGTGTGGCAGTGCTGCTGACCGACCCGCGGCGCACGGTGGGCAGCATGTGCCATATCGTGCATGTGGGCACACCCAACGCCGAAAACCGCCACAACACCGCCTATGGCCTGGCCGCCATGCACGAGATGTTTACCCGGCTGCGTGCCATGGGCATCAACCCGGCCATGTGCCAGGCCTATGTGTTTGGCGGCGGCAATATGTTTCCGCATCTGTTTCGCGAAAAACATGTGGGTGCCAGCAATGTGGATTGGGTGCTGCACTACCTCGAGGTGCATGGCGTGGTCGTGCTGGACCAGTGCCTGGGTGGCCACGGCTACCGCAAAGTCAGCTGGACGGTGGGGTCGCGGGACCCGGTCGTAGAAACCGTATTTCAGGAACAAGGGTTGGCCCATGGTCGTTAAGGTTTTTGTGGTCGATGACTCGGCCATCGTGCGCCAGGCGCTGGCGCATATGTTGGCGGGTAACGCCGAAGTGGAGTTGGTGGGCAGCGCGCCCAACCCCCTGTTGGCCATGGAGGCCATCCGGCGAACGGCGCCCGATGTGCTGTTGCTGGATATCGAGATGCCGGGCATGGACGGCCTCACGTTTCTGCGCCAGATCATGTCGACCCATCCGATTCCGACGGTGATCTGCTCCACGCTTTCTACCGAGGGCAGCAAGGTGGCGCTGGAGGCCCTGTCGGCGGGCGCCATCTCGGTCATGGCCAAGCCCAAACTGGGCCTCAAGCAGTATCTGGACGATTCCCGCCGCGAGATGATTCTGGCCCTTAAAACGGCCGCCCGAGCCCGTCCGCGCATGCGCAGCACGGTGCCCGAGGTGGCCGCCGGCAAGTCAGCCGCTGCCCGCACGCCTGTGCTGTCGTCGGTGCATGCCTTTGCCATGAACAAGCCGGTGGTGATCGGCAGCTCCACCGGCGGCACGCAGGCGCTGGAACTGGTGCTGACCAGCCTGCCCGGGGATGCCCCCGGCATTGCCATTACCCAGCACATGCCAGAAAAATTTACCGCCATGTATGCCCAGCGCCTCAACGGCTTGTGCGCCATGCAGGTGCGGGAAGCCAGGGATGGCGACCGCCTGGAGCGCGGCCTGGCGCTGATTGCGCCGGGCGGTCTGCACATGCAGTTGCGCAAGGCGGCGGGCCAGTATTACGTGCACGTGGTGGACGGTCCCCCGGTGAACCGCCACAAGCCTTCGGTGGATGTGCTGTTCAGGTCCGCGGCCGACGTGGCGGGGCGCGACGCCCTGGGCATCATCATGACCGGCATGGGGGACGATGGCGCGCGCGGTATGAAGCTGATGCACGAGGCCGGCGCCCGCACGATTGCCCAGAACGAAGAAACCTGTGTCGTGTTCGGCATGCCCAAGGAGGCCATCAAGCTGCAGGCGGTGGACGACATTCTGCCGCTGGAGCATATTGCCCGGGCGATTCTGCAGTTCGACTCGCGCGCTTGATCAACCCACCGGCGCTGCCGCCGGGCTGGCGCGGGTTTATGCCAGCGTGGCCAGCACGCTGCTGCAAACGCGCCCGCGCCCGCTGTGCTTGGCCTGGTAGAGCAGGTTGTCGGCCAGTGCGATCAGGTCCTGCACCTCGCTTGGGCTGGAGCCTACACGCGTGGCCAGCCCCAGGCTGATGGTGAGCACCTCGGCCACATTCGAATTTTTGTGGGCAATAGCCAGGCTGCGAATCTTGCGCTCGAGTTCGTCGGCGATGGCCAGCGCGTCCAGGTACGAGGTTTCGGGCAGTACGCAGGCGAACTCTTCGCCACCGTAGCGCGCGACCAGATCGGCCGGGCGGCGCAGACAGGACTTGAGCGCGTTGGCGACGGCACGCAGGGCATCGTCGCCGGCCTGGTGACCATAGCTGTCGTTGAACAGTTTGAAAAAATCCACATCCAGCAGGATCAGCGACATCGGCGTGTTGTTGCGCGCGGCCCGGCCCCATTCGGTGCAAATTTGCTGGTCGAAATAACGGCGGTTGAAGGCGCCGGTCAGACCGTCCAGAAACACCAGCTTGCGCAGCAGGTCGGACTGGAATTTCAGCGTCAGGTGGGTTTTTACGCGGGCGCGCACCACGTCCGGGTTGACGGGCTTGGCAATGAAATCGATGGCGCCAATGCTCAGGCCATAGGTTTCTTGTACCGAGTCGGTGTGTGCTGTCACGAAGATCACCGGAATGTGCTGGGTGATCGGGTCGGCCTTGAGCAGCTTGCAGACCTCAAAACCGTCCAGGCCCGGCATCACCACATCCAGCAGGATCAGGTCCGGCGGGTTGCTGCGGCACAGGCTCAGGGCCTGTTCGCCGCTGGTGGCCATGAAAACCTGGTAGTCGCCGGCAAAGCAGCGGTACATCACCTGGATGTTGATCGGCTGGTCGTCCACCAGCAGCAGCTTGGGCTTGCCGTGCGTGCTGTCCAACAGCTCTGCCACCGGTGTCTCAAGGTCAATCATGTTCTTTGGGGTGCGCTGAAGTTGCGTATGAGTTCGTCACATTGAACCACAGCTTGTGCAAAGTCAAAAGCCTTCAGAGGGGCTGACACGCTTTGCAGTTGCGCTGCGGCTGCACTGTGTTTTGTGCAAAGGATTTTGTGCTTTTCGATGGCGCGCATGTCTGAGCGCGCCAGCAAATTGCGCAGGGCCAGCAGATCCGTTACCAGTGCCCGTGCTCCCGCGCCTGCCAAGGCCTTGGCTGAGAATGCGGCGGCTTTTATGCCCAGGCTCACCATGACGTCGGCAATGGCTTGGCGGGTGTCGGCCACAGCGCGCTCAAAAGCGGCCTGCATGGTCTGGCGCGCGGTGTCGTCCAGGGCCCGGCCGCTTTGGCGCAGTGCTTTGAGTTGCATTTCGGATTGGCGGCAGGTTTCGTACAGCAGCTTGGCGCCTACGGTGAGGGATGCCCCCTTGCAGGTGTGCAGGGCCTGGGTTGCCTCTTGCAGATCGGTCTTGCGCAACAGGCCGTCCAGGCGGGCCGGCAGATCGGCCAACTCCCGGAAATAGCCTTGCACAATTTCCAGGTAGAGCACACTGCTGTGGTCCAGCAGTTCCAGTGCCCCATCGCAGTCCAGTGTCTGCGAGGCAGGCACTGTCGGCGCCAGGGAGTTGACGCCTGCACTGGGAGTGTGAGCAGGGGAATGCATCGAGTCTGTATGTTGGGCGTTGATTGTCGCACGGCTGCCAGCCAAGTTGATGCAGCGATGTAACCGCACGCGTGCCCCTTCCGTGGGAAAATCGAAAGATTATTTCAAGGAGACAGAAACCATGTCACGTCGCGCCACCAAAATTGTTGCCACCCTGGGTCCAGCTTCCAGCGATCCCGCCCTGTTGGAGCAGATGATCCGCGCCGGCGTGAACGTGGTGCGCCTGAACTTCAGCCACGGCAAGGCGCAAGACCACATCGACCGCGCCCGCCTGGTGCGCGAGGCCGCCAAACGCGCCGGTCGCGAAGTGGCCATCATGGCTGACCTGCAAGGCCCCAAGATCCGCGTTGGCAAGTTTGCCGAAGGCAAGATCTTTCTGGAGCCAGGGCAAAAGTTCATTCTGGACGGACAGCGTGTCGAACTCGGTGACATCGACGCCGTCGGCCTGGATTACAAGGAACTGCCGCGCGAAGTGAAAGCCGGCGACGTGCTGCTGCTCAATGACGGCCTGATCGTGATCACCGTCGATGCGGTGCGTGGCGAGCAGGTGCACACCACGGTCAAGCTGGGTGGCGAGCTGTCCAACAACAAGGGCATCAACAAGCAGGGCGGTGGCCTCACTGCTCCGGCCTTGACCGCCAAGGACATGGAAGACATTCGCACGGCCATGAGTTTTCAGGCCGACTATGTGGCAGTGAGCTTTCCCAAGAACGCCACCGACATGGAAATGGCGCGCCAGCTGTGCAATGTGGCAGCGCACGAATATGGCCACAAGCCCGGCCTGATCGCCAAGATCGAGCGCGCCGAGGCGATCCCCAAGCTGCTGGAAATTCTGCTGGCCAGCGACGGCATCATGGTCGCGCGTGGCGACCTGGCGGTGGAAGTGGGCAATGCCCTGGTGCCCGGTCTGCAAAAACGCATGATCAAGCTGGCCCGCGAGCACGACCGCGTGGTGATCACCGCCACGCAGATGATGGAGTCCATGATCACCAACCCGGTGCCTACGCGTGCCGAGGTCAGTGACGTGGCCAACGCCGTGCTGGACGGCACCGACGCCGTCATGCTGTCGGCCGAAACCGCTGCCGGCAAGTACCCGCTGGAAACCATCGTGGAGATGGCCAATATCTGCCACACCGCAGAGCGCGAAGAAAACTTTGAGCTGGAGGCCGACTTCACTGGCAAGACCTTCAGCCGCATTGACCAGACCATCGCCATGGGTGCTCTGTTCACCGCCCACCACCTGGGCGCCAAGGCCATCGTGGCCATGACCGACAGCGGCTCTACCGCCCTGTGGATGAGCCGCCACCTGATCCGTGTGCCGATTTACGCACTCACCTCCAAGGTGGCTACGCAACGCAAGATGGCGCTGTACCGCAATGTGCGTCCGCTGTTCATCGACACCAGTGCCGACCGCGATACCGCGCTGCAGCAGGCCGAGGCGCACCTCAAGGAACGCGGCATTGTGCAAAGCGGTGATGTGTATGCGATCACCTGCGGCGAGCCCATGGGCGCACCGGGCGGGACCAACATGCTCAAGATCTGCCGCGTGGAGTGACCCGTAAGAAAGGCATTGTTGACTTAAGGCAGGGCGACGCGAAGTTGGCCTGCCTGATTGCAGGGGCGGCGTTAGAATTGGTTTAGGTAAAAGTTACCAAGTGGTTACCACGCGTGGCCGCGCTCAATTTTCAACTTCCTGGGGTTAACAATGGCACTTGTTTCCATGCGCGAATTGCTGGATCATGCAGCAGTCAATGGCTACGGCATTCCGGCTTTCAACGTCAACAATCTGGAGCAGGTGCAGGCCGTCATGGCCGCTGCCGATTCGGTGGGCGCGCCTGTCATTCTGCAAGCCAGTGCCGGTGCCCGCAAGTATGCGGGTGAAGCCTTCATCAAGCACCTGATTCAAGCCGCTGTCGAAGCCTATCCCCATATCCCTTTGGTCATGCACCAGGACCACGGTCAGAGCCCCGCCATCTGCCAAGGCGCCATCAACCTGGGCTTTAGCTCGGTGATGATGGACGGCAGCCTGGAAGGCGACGGCAAGACCATTGCCAGTTTTGAATACAACATCGAAGTCACCCGCAAGGTGGTCGACATGGCCCACGCCACCGGCGTCACCGTGGAAGGTGAACTCGGTTGCCTGGGTAGCCTGGAAACCATGAAGGGCGACAAGGAAGACGGCCACGGCACCGACGCCACCATGACCCGCGAACAGATGCTCACCAACCCCGAGCAGGCCGCCGAATTTGTCAAACGCACCCAACTCGACGCATTGGCCATTGCCATCGGCACCAGCCACGGCGCCTACAAGTTCACCCGCAAGCCCACAGGCGATATTCTGGCCATCGACCGCGTGATGGAAATCCACAAGCGCCTGCCCAATACCCATCTGGTGATGCACGGCTCCAGCAGCGTCCCGCAAGATCTGCTGGCCATCATCAACCAGTACGGCGGCAAGATGAAGGAAACCTACGGCGTTCCCGTGGAAGAAATCCAGAAGGCCATCAAGTTCGGCGTGCGCAAGATCAATATCGACACCGACATCCGCCTGGCCATGACCGCGGCCGTGCGCAAGTTCATGGCCGAGAATCCCGAAAAGTTTGACGCCCGCGATTGGCTCAAGCCCGCCCGCGAAGCCGCCATGGGCATCTGCAAGCAGCGCTATGTCGAATTCGGCTGCGAAGGCCAGGGCAGCAAGATCAAGGGCGACAGCCTGGCTGTGGTGGCCGCGCGCTACGCCAAGGGTGAGTTAAAGCAAGTCGTGCAATAAGGCTTGCCGGGCGCTGCCCGCGCTTTGCGATAATCGAAGGCCTGCCGGATCCCTGATGGGGCGGCAGGCCTTCTTACTTTTCGGACACCCATGAACTCTGTAGTACACACCTCGGCTCTCTCCCTGCCCTTGCTCGCCCGTGGCAAGGTGCGCGACAACTACGCGGTGGGCGACGACCGCATCCTGATGGTGGCCAGCGACCGCCTGTCGGCTTTTGACGTGATCATGGGCGAGCCCATTCCCGGCAAGGGTGCGCTGCTGACGCAGATGGCCTTGTTCTGGTTTGAAAAACTGGGCCCTAACGGCGCCAACATCTGCCCCAACCACCTCACCGGCGATGCGCCCGAGAGCGTGGTGTTGCCGTCTGAAGTAGCCCAGGTCACCGGGCGCTCCATGCTGGTCAAGCGCCTCAAACCCCTGCCTGTGGAAGCTGTGGTGCGCGGCTACCTGGCGGGCAGCGGTTGGAAGGAATACCAGGAAAACGGCGCCGTCTGTGGTGTCAAACTGCCCGCCGGTTTGAAAAATGCCTCCAAGCTGCCCGAACCGATCTACACCCCGGCCGCCAAGGCCGCGGTGGGCGACCACGACGAAAACATCACCTTTGAGCAGACCGTGGAAATGATTGGCCTGGACCTGGCCACGCAAATCCGTGATCTCAGCATTCAGATCTACAAGACCGCTGCCGAGATTGCCTTGAAGAAGGGCATCATCATTGCCGACACCAAGTTCGAGTTCGGCCTGGACAAGGACGGCACGCTGACGCTGATGGACGAAGTGCTGACGCCCGATTCGTCGCGCTTCTGGCCGCAGGAAAGTTACCAGGAAGGCACCAACCCGCCCAGCTACGACAAGCAGTTCGTGCGCGACTGGCTGGAGCAGGCCCAGGTCGACGGCAAGCCCTGGAGCAAGACGCCACCTGCCCCGCGCGTGCCCAACGAGGTGATTGCCAAAACGGCGGCCAAGTACCAGGAGGCGTTGGAGCGGTTGACGGGTTGAGGGGGGTCGCAATAAGAAAAAGGCCGCAGTTCGTTTTGACTGCGTCCTTTTCAACTTTACGATCCGCTTTAGAACTTGTATCCGATGGCGATACCCGTAGTGGTTGGATCCAATGTGATGTCCAAACTCTGGCCTGTGGACAACGTTTCCTTGGTTTTCAAGGGTGTCTGTGCATAGAAAATGTCGGCGAACCAATGTTTATCGAAGGCGTATGTAGCCCCAATTTGTACTGTGTAAGTCCACTGACTATCCACTTTTAATTTCGTAGGGGTTCCGCCCGGGTTTGTAATTGCGGTCAGAGCACCGCTTCCTGTTTCATCGAAAAAATAAGCGTAGGTCGCCCCAATGCCAATATAGGGGCGAAAGGCGCTTTGTGCTTCAAGAAATCGATATTGCAGGAATACGGTCGCTGGCAACGCTGAAACCTTGCCGATTTTACCGACACCAGCAATTGCTCCTGCACCGTATAAGTTGTGTTCAAAGGGCAGGAATACCGGAACATCTACAGACAGGTTGTCGGTGTACATGTAGGTCACGCCCCCACCCAATTGACTGGCAGAGCCAACATCACCCTTTGTGCCGCTTGGACTGGGAGCCGTTAAATTGCCGCTGCTAACTTGCGGCGAAATCGTACTGTAACCACCCCGAACCATCCAGTCGCCAGCAGATTGCGCGTCAGCAGTATGGGCCAGCACAGCCAAGATGGCAGTGAAAGTTAGTTTCAATTGATATTTCATGAGTATTGCTCCTTAGTTTCTTTACAGCCAGCCAGCAACAAGCAATTCTTTGTTGACCAATTCGCCAATAAATTGATATTCGAAAGGCGTGAAGTGAACACTGTCTGCGAACAGATAGTGGCTCGTATCAGCAGTAATGGTGGACGATGCAGTGCAGGTCAGTGATGTACCTCCAAGTGGGTTGGCTGGGTTTGTAGGGCTGCACGCAGGGTGTGTAACGTCTGTTAAACCATATTGGGCCGGATTTGCGACTTGATCCCGCCCATTGGTATAGGCGTCAACAATATGCACTCCGGCAACTCCAGCAAGATCGTTCTGCAAGCGAGTGTTGAACGTTCGCACCATCAGGTTCATTAGTGGTATCGCGCTGGGTGTCGCCAGAGCGAACGGAGAAGTGCTGACATCGGGCACGTTCAATACGACTACATATTTGGCACCGTTTCCAATAATTTTGGTCTTGACGTACCCGGCCAGTTCCGCAGCTGAAGTGGTGAGCGCTGTCAGGGCTGCCGTGGTCGCAGCCGTCGTTGCGGCCGAGCCACCTGCTGAAACCGCTGTCTGCTCCACAGTTGACCAACCGGCCAATATGGCCGCACCCACCGCCGTTGTGCCACCGGCAGCGGCGCTACTGATGCCATTGAGATTCATGAAGATATCGTTTGCACCTCCCAGAACCGTAACCAATTCCTTGCCAGTGAAAGTATGCGCAGCCAAGTGGTTGTCAATCTGCGCCGTTATGGGTAGAGCAGTCAATCCCAGAGGTTCCTGGGTATCACCTGCGGTGGACGCAGTCGCAGCATTGATGAAGTTCCGCAGGGCGACGCTGTGCGGTCCAAAGACGTTAGTCACTCGGGCACTGCCTTGCGCGTAGTTCAAGCAATTCGGGTTGTTTGCAATCGCCGCGCCAACAAATCCTGCGCCTGTTAATAGCGAAGATGGTGTCAATCCTGTCTGCGCGGCGCAGGGAGCAGGCAGCCCATATTGAGCCGCTACATAGGCAGTCCAGTTCTTGGCAGTGGCTGAGTTAACGGTCCATAAGCCGCCGTGAAGGAGTGCCACCGTGCCGACGTTGGCGTTGCCTACGTCGCTAAGGCTGTCTCCAAAGCTGACCATTGAAGTAAGGCCTACTCTCGGTGACTGATCTCCATTGCCACCCCCACCGCAGGCGGCCAGCACCAGCGAGGCGCCAACAGCAGCCCAGGTTGATTTCGTGAATTTCATTCGACGTCTCCAAATTCATTTTAAAAAATAGAACGACCGTGCTATTTGCGTGGCTAATCATCCTATGCGCGTCAAACTTCGGAGAGAGGGTAAACACCGAAGCGGCGAAAAATCGAGGTGATTTTTGATAAAAAGCAACAGCGAAGGAGGCCTTGCCATGCCGACGGGTCAGCGTCAATTCTGAGCCGAAAAGCAGGTTCTTGCCAATGAAATCCGTACTTCATATGAATCGGGCAGATTTCATGAAGAATGCCGATCGTTCTATGTGTGGATTGACTTGGTTTTTGATTGTTCCATCTCGAACAAATAGGGCCATGCTCCAGAAAAGGGGCTGAAGTAGCCTTACTTCTAAATTGTCTGTTGTCTTTGACCGTCCTAGTTTTAAGTTCTAGACTTATTTGCGGGACTGTTCCCATTAACTAGTTAGAGACAAAAAGATGGCACACAAAAAACATAGCAAACTTGTCACGGCTCTGGTACTTGGCTTGTCTTCGGGGTACGCGTCGGCTGCAGGCTTTCAATTGTTGGAGCAAAACGTCAGCGGGCTTGGCAACGCATACGCGGGCTCTGCCGCGGTGGCAGAAAACGCCAGCACGATCTTCTTTAACCCGGCCGGCATGACGCAGCTGAAGGACCGTGAGTTCTCCGCTGGCGTGGCAGCGATTGGGCCTAGTTTCAAGTTTTCGGACAACGGTTCTAGCGTGGGCGGTGCGACCGGGTTTGGCAATGCAGGCAATGGCGGGGATGCAGGCAGTTGGGCTGCCGTGCCGAATGCGTATATGTCCTGGGCGTTGAACAAAGACTTGTATGTGGGCGTCGGCTTGAGCGCACCTTTTGGCCTGAAGACGGAGTACAGCAGCCCATGGATTGGCTCAGCGCAGTCCAATAGCTTCAGTGTGGAGACTATGAATATCAACCCTTCTATTGCCTATCGCGTGAGCGATACGGTTTCGTTGGGCGCGGGCGTGAGCTGGCAGCATATTGACGCGAAATACAAGCGACTGGCCGGAGCGGTTGATATTCCGGTTCCTTCCATTCCCATCACATTTCCCCAAGCGCTCACCACTGTATCGACGGTGACAGCTACGCTGAAGGGAGACGCTTGGGGCTGGAATGTGGGCGGTCTTTTCACTGCCTCTCCCGCAACCAAAGTGGGCGTCTCCTACCGATCCACAGTTACCCAGGATGTGACGGGAGATATCGCGGTCACTGGAGCGTCAGCGTCCCCCTTGGCGCCGACGTTCTACAGTTTGGGAACCAGCGGCGCCAAGGCCAGCCTGAAGCTGCCGGATATGGCTATATTGAGTGCGACCCATCAGCTCAATGACAAATGGCAACTGCTGGGCGATGTGTCCTGGACAGGCTGGAGCAGCGTACCCAAGCTCGACCTCGTTCGCACCTCTGGCGTTCAAAATGGTGCCATTGCGCAAACATTAGATACCGACTTTCGCGATACCTGGCGCGTTGCTGTGGGGGGTACCTATCAGTACAGACAGGACTTGAAGCTGAAATTTGGCCTGGCCTATGACCAGACACCGGTCAAGGGTGAGGCTACCCGCATGGTGTCCCTGCCGGACAGTGACCGCACCCAAATTTCCACTGGTGCCCAATGGGCACTCAGCGGCGGTTCTACGCTGGATCTGGGCTTGGCTTACCTGATGTTTGCTGATGCCAGCATTAACAACAACCAATTGTTAAAAGCGCGTGGCTTGGTGAAGGGCAATTACACCGGTAGCGCCTGGCTGCTGGGCCTGCAGTATTCGGTTCCGTTCTAAGCCGATAAGCCCCGGATGGGCTGGGCAATCGGGCGTATCCATCCCGAATGTCCCCATCGGGTTCATCAGGCCGCCATATGGCGACCTGATGAACCCGATTTTTATTTCAGGGCGAATCAGTTCAGCGCCATGCTGAGCTTGCGCCGGTAGACCGCCACCAACTGGGCTTGCGGGTCCTGCTCGGCCACCACCTTGCCCATGAGTTCGATGCCGCCCGCACTTTTGCCAGCCGCAGACGGGTCGGCCTTGGGCTTCGGGGGCGTCAGCAGTTCCAGGATGGCGACAAAGGTTTTGCGTGGCACGGCGTTGTTCCAGGCCTTGTCGCGCATCACGATCTCCAGCAGCTCGTCCATGGCGGCGGTCCAGCTGCCGCCCACCATCAAGACTCGCGCCTTGGCCAGGCGGGTATCGAAGTCGCGCTTGTTGGCTGCAATCAGCGTGTCAAACTGTTCCGGTGCCCAAGTGCCGCGCTCGTCGCTTTCCACAAAGCGGATGGCGTCCAGAAACTGCTCCAGCGCCTCAAAACGGATCTGGCGCGGAATGGCTTTCAGGGCAGGTTCCAGCGCGGCCTCCGCGTCTTCCAGCATATTGCCTTCAATCAGCAGCTTGACGTAGTCATAGCGCGCATCGTCGTTGCCGGGGTCTTCCGTGAGTGTGGTGTGCAGCTTCTCCAGCGCGGCCTGCGGGTCGCCTGCATACAGCTGGGCCTGGATTTCATCCACGGCTTCAGCGGCCTCCCCGTCGGCTGCGGGCAGGTGCTTGTCCAGAAAGGTCTTGAGCTGGCCTTCGGGCACAGCACCCATAAAGCCGTCGACCGGCTTGCCGTCCATCATCAGGACGCAGGTGGGGATGCTGCGGATACCGAAAGCCTGGCTGAGTTGCTGCTCCTGGTCGGAATCGATCTTCACCAGTTTGAAGCGCCCGCCGTAGTCCACTTCCACCTTTTCCAGCAGCGGGCCAATCACCTTGCAGGGGCCACACCAGGGGGCCCAGAAGTCCAGCAGCACGGGTATCTGGTGCGACGCGGCGACGACTTCGGCTTCGAAGTTCTCAATAGTGACGTTGATCATGGGTAGGGGCTCTGGGTAAAACGTAAAATTGGCGGATGAAAACCATTCAAGTAGGCGTCGTCATGGGTTCCAGTTCCGATTGGGACACCATGCAACATGCAGTGCAGATTCTCCAACAGTTTGGCATCGGCTTTGAAGCAAAGGTGGTTTCTGCCCACCGCATGCCCGATGCCATGTTCGCTTACGCGGAAGCCGCGGCGGGGCGCGGCCTCAAGGCCATCATCGCCGGGGCCGGAGGTGCCGCCCACCTGCCGGGCATGATTGCCGCCAAGACCACGGTGCCGGTGCTGGGCGTGCCGGTGGCCAGCAAGCACCTGCAGGGCGTCGACTCGCTGCACAGCATTGTGCAGATGCCCAAGGGAATTCCCGTGGCCACCTTTGCCATCGGCACTGCGGGTGCGGCCAATGCGGCCCTGTTTGCTGTGGCTTTGCTGGCCAACCACGATAGCGATTTGCGGCTGGAGCTTGATGCCTTCCGGCGTGACCAGACCCAGGCCGCGACCGACATGGTGCTGCCCATTACCGGCAGTGCCGCGTGATGGCGGTGCTGCAGCCTCCTGGTGGTGCGGAGGAAATCAAGCTGGGCGGCTCTAAAGAGTTGACCCTAGGCGTGATGGGCGGTGGTCAGCTCGGCCGCATGTTTGCGCATGCCGCGCAGCGCATGGGGTACTTCACCGCCGTGCTGGACCCGGACCCGCTCAGCCCCGCCGGTCGCGTCAGCCACCACCATATTCAGACCAGCTATACCGACCCGGTGGGGCTGGAGCGTCTGGCTCTGGTGGCGCAGGCCATCACCACTGAATTTGAAAACGTGCCCGCTCCGGCGCTGGCCGAATTGGCAAAAACCCGCCCGGTGTCTCCGGCTGCGGCATCGGTTGCGATTGCCCAGGACCGCGCTGCCGAGAAGGCCCACTTTGTACGCTGTGGTGTGCCCTGTGCCCCTCATGCTGTGATTCAGACGGCAGAGCAACTGGCTGCCGTGCCCGATAACCTGCTGCCCGGCATCTTGAAGACTGCCCGCATGGGCTATGACGGCAAGGGCCAGGCCCGTGTGCGCAACCCAGCCGAACTGGAACAGGCCTGGGCGGACATGCAGCACCTGCCCTGCGTGCTGGAAAAAATGCTGCCGCTGCAACTGGAGTGCTCCGTCATCGTGGCGCGGGGTGCCAACGGCGACTGCGTCAACCTGCCGCTGCAGCGCAATCTGCACCGCGAGGGCATCCTGGCTGTGACCGAGGTGTATGCCGGCAATGTGCCGGAGGCGCTGGCAGAGCGTTCCATTGCCGCCGCCAAAGCGATTGCTGCGGAATTGAACTACGTGGGCGTGCTGTGCGTGGAGTTCTTTGTGCTGGACGCGTCGAATCCGGCCGCACAAGGGCTGGGCGGTCTGGTGGTGAACGAGATGGCACCGCGCCCGCACAACAGCGGCCACTACAGCTTGGACGCCTGCGACGTCTCGCAGTTCGATCTGCAGGTGCGCACCCTGGCGGGCCTGCCCCTGGTGCAGCCGCGCCAGCACAGCCCGGCCATCATGCTCAACCTGCTGGGTGATATCTGGCCTGAAGGTGGCGTGCCTGCTTGGGAACAGGTGCTGGCATTGCCCGGCACGCATCTGCATCTGTACGGCAAGCTGCGCGCCGCCAAGGGGCGCAAGATGGGCCACCTGAACATCACGGGCAGCACCATCGAGCAGGTGCGCCGCATCGCCCTGCAGGCGGCACACATTCTGGGCATCGAAGCTTTTTAAGAAGCCTTTTAACTTTTCTTGAAAGGGCCGCACCATGATCGTGTCCGCCTATGTATTTGCCGACGGTGTGGAGTTCGCACCCGAGGCGATTGGCGCGGCGGCACAGGCCCTGCGCGCCGGCCAGCTGATCGGCCTGCCCACGGAGACCGTCTACGGCCTGGGAGCCGATGCCGACAACGCCGCGGCGGTAGCTGCCATCTTTGCAGCCAAGGGCCGGCCCAGCGACCACCCGCTGATTGTGCACGTGGCCGCGTTTGACGGCGGCATGTCGGGTGTGGCGCATTACGCGGGGCGCGTGCCCTCGTTTGCCCAGCAGCTGATGTCGGCCTTCTGGCCGGGACCGCTGACGCTGATCCTGCCGCGCCGCGAGGGCGTGGGTGCGATCGCCGCCGGCGGACAGAACACGATTGGCCTGCGCTGCCCGGCGCACCCGGTGGCGCAAGCCGTGCTGGCCGCCCTGCGCCAACCCACGGCGGGTGAGCCCGTGGTCTGGGGCGTGGCGGCGCCCAGCGCCAACCGCTTTGGCCGCGTCAGCCCGACCACGGCGCAGCATGTGCAAAGTGAGTTCGCCGACACGCCAGATTTGTTGATACTGGACGGCGGCCCCTGCGACGTGGGCATCGAGTCCACCATCATCGATTGCACGCGCGGCGCGCCGGTGTTGCTGCGCCCGGGCGCCATCACCAGCGAACAGGTGGCCGCCGCCTGTGGTCGCGCGCTGCTATCTCCCGAAGAGTTGGAGGCACAAGGACAAGCTGCACCGCGCGCCTCCGGCACGCTGGAGTCGCACTACGCACCGAATGCCACCGTGCGCCTGATGGATGCCAAGGCCTTGCAACAGGCTTTGGACTTGTTGGGCACGGAGGTGGATAAAACCGCCACGCCCGGCAAGACGGTTGCCATTTATTCCCGCGTGCCGCTCAAGACCGCTGCGCGCCAGATTGAGCTGCGCCGCATGCCGTCTGATGCGGCGGTGGCAGCGCACGAGTTGTTCTCGGTGTTGCGCGAACTCGACGCCCTGCGCGTCCAGCTGATCTGGGTGGAGACTCCGCCGGACGACGTAGCCTGGGATGGGGTGCGCGATCGGCTGCAGCGCGCGGCTGCTTAGTTGTCTCTGGCCGCCCAATCCACCAGCGTCTCCATCACCACACGCGCCGCTTCGGTATTGGCGTTGGCGTGGTTGATCAGGGCCACCAGCACATAGCGCTTGCCGCTGGCGCCATCCACATAACCTGCACGGGCCAGGGCGTTGCTCAGGGTGCCGGTCTTGAGGTGGGCGCTGCCTACCGCTTTGGACTTGAAGCGCTTGAGCGTGCCGTCCACACCGGTAATCGGTAACGAACCCATCAGTTCCGACATGTAGGGTGAGCGCCAGGCCACCTGCAGCAGGCGGGCCAGGCCTTGCGCGCTGATGCGTTCCTGGCGCGACAGGCCGGAGCCGTTATCCCACACCGGCATCTCTTCGGCGCTGATGCGCTCCTTCCACCAGCGCTGCATTACCGTGCGGGATGCTGCAAAGCTACCGGCGTTCAAAGCAGATGCACCGCCCATGCCCGAGGCAGTTGCGCCCGGTGACTCGTTGCTGGCGCCATCCCCGTTCGAGCCCCATGCGCCCGGCACCACCCGGCCCAGCGTCAAAAAAACCTGTTGCGCCATGACGTTGTTGCTGTACTTGTTGATGTCGCGGATGATTTCGGCCAGCGGCGCAGAGCTTGCTTCCAGTGCCGGCTTGCCCGCCGCCAGGGCGGCAGGCACCGTGCCGTAGCGCACCGTGCCGCTGAGCTTGCCGCCCATGTCCAGCCACATGCCTTGCACCGCGCGCACGCCATAGCTGCGCGGGTCGGCGTAGGCCACGGGCCACACCTTTTCTCCGCAGCTGGCCGCGTAGCTGCCAGCAAAGCGGATGTGTTTGGCATCCGAAAAATCGGCCTTGAGGACGCCGCGGTAGTCACCGCATTCGCCACTGCCCAAGGGCACGGAGGTCTGCATCTGCACGCCGGCCAGTGGCGGGTCAAACTGCACTTGCGCGGTACTGCCTGCGCGATCCGGCGCAAAGGTCATCACCACCGCTTTGAAGTTGATCAGGAGCGCGTCCGGCGCGGCGTTGTAGGGGCGCAGCGGCTCGCCGTCGAAGGTGGCGGGGTCGGCATCGGGTACCTCAAAGGCGCTGCGGTCCAGCACGATGTCGCCGGCAATCTGCTTGATGCCCAGGCCCTGCAGGCGGCGCATCAGCAGCCACAATTTTTCCAGCACCAGTTTGGGGTCGCCCTGGCCCTTGATGTAGACGTTGCCAGTGAGCGTGCCGTCGCGTACCGGCCCGTCCACATAGACCGGCGTGCTCCAGGCGTAGGCCGGGCCCAGCAGGTCAAGTGCGGCAAAGGTAGTGGTCAGCTTCATCACCGACGCCGGGTTCATGGGCACCTGGGCGCGGTGGCTCAGGCGGGGAGCTGCGGTACTGGCTTCTGCGTCCAACACCAGCAGGGCGACGGCCTCGCGCGGAATCTTGGCTCGCGCCAGGGCGGCCTCTACTTCGGGCGCAATCGCGCCCAGGGGGGCCGCCATTGCGCCCCAAGACAGGAGGTAGAGAAGGGCGTAAAGCCAGGGACGGAGCAGCATGCGGGCATTATCCGGCCGCATTGCGGTCGTTCACTCGCCGCGCTCGTCCCGTAGTCTGCGAGGCAATTGCGGCGCCGAATGCGCTGCCCGGGCTAGCCCCGATAATCAGGGTATGTCACCCACCACTTCAACCGCCTCCCTGCCCTGGAATGTGCTGCCCGGCCTGACCCCGGTGGCCGCCGGCATTGTGTTGGGTGTGCGCCAGGCCGGAGTGAAGAAACCATGAAACTATTGGCTTTTGATACCAGTACCGATGTGATGTCCATCGCTGTCTCGCGTGACGACGGAGCAGCGGCCGGTCTGTGGCAACAGCAGGGCGTGGGCGGGGCCAAGGCGTCTACCGGCCTGATCGCCGGGGTACTGGAGCTGATGCGCCAGTCCGGTATGGCCTTGAGTGAACTCGACGCCATTTGCTTTGGCTGTGGCCCCGGCTCGTTTACCGGCCTGCGCACCGCCTGTGCCGTCGCGCAAGGGCTGGCCTTTGGCGCCCATGTGCCGGTGCTGCCGGTGAACTCCTTGCTGGCGGTGGCGGAAGAGGCGCGCCACAGCGCCTTGCTCGCCGCTGAAAGCGGGCAGGTCACAGCGCTGTTGGATGCGCGCATGGACGAAATTTATCTGGCCAGTTTTGCCTTTGAACGGGGGAGCTGGACCGAGTTGCAGCCTGCCATGCTGGTGAAGCCCGAAGCGGTGGCTTTGCCCGTGCCAGGCGCGGGAGAGTCGGTCGCGGCGGGCAATGCCTTTGCCGTCTATGGTGAGCGTCTGATTGGTTTGCCGGCGGCTGCGGCCCGCATCCAGGCCCTGCCCCAGGCTGCTGCCATGCTGCGCCTGGCGCCGCACATGCTGGCTGCCGGCAAAGCAGTCGCTGCCGAACATGCCTTGCCCACTTATGTGCGCGACAAGGTGGCCCAAACCACGGCCGAACGCGCTGCCATCAAGGCTGCGCAGGTTGCAGCCGCCTGACACCATGAGCGCATCGTTGGATACAGACCGTAGCGTTATCGAGGCCCGCTTCGAGCCCTTGCTGGCCGATCGCGTGGAAGAGGTCATGCGCGTGGAGCAGCGCGCGTATGCGCAGCCCTGGTCGCGCGCCAACTTCATTGACGCGTTGCACAGCGGTTATCAGGCGCAGATGTTGATGGCCGACGGTTTCCTGCTGGGCTACTTCGTGGCCATGAAGGGCGTGGACGAGGTGCACCTGCTCAACATCACCGTGGCCCCCGAGTACCAGGGGCAGGGTTGGTCGCGCATCTTGCTGGACGCGCTGGCGATCTGGGCGCGCGGACAGGCGGCCGAGTGGCTGTGGCTGGAAGTGCGCGTCAACAATCTGCGCGCCCTGGGTGTGTACGAGGCCCACGGCTACCGCCGCGTAGGCCTGCGCAAAGACTATTACCCGGCATCAAACGGCAAGCGCGAAGACGCGATTGTCATGAGCCTGCGGCTCTGAACCCCACGGATACCTATGGCACTAGAACTCGACACCCGCCAACGCGCCATGCTGCAGGAGATGGGTGTGCACGTCTGGCTACCCGAAACAGGGGTGGCCATTCTGGAGCCGGCGTCAGCGCCGGTGCAAGCAGCCCCGACCCGCATGCCACACGCTCCGGCACCTGCGAGCCGGCCGCTGGCCCCCGCTGTGCTCGCACCTGTGCCGGCAGTGGCGGTGGATGGTACCCGGGCAGCGCCGTCGCGCCTGCCGCCACCGGCGGCGCCCAAGACACCTGCAGCCGTGCCGGAAACGGCCTCGCTCGACTGGGCGGCGTTGACCGACGCCGTGCGCAATTGCCAGGCCTGTGGCATGTGCGCCGGGCGCAGCAACACCACGCTGGTGCCCACCCCCGCACGCTGCGATTGGATGGTGGTGGGCGATCCCCCGGACGAGGACGAGGACCGTGCGGGTGCGCCCTTTGCCGGGCAGGATGGTGTGTTGCTGTCCAACATGCTGCGCGCCCTGGGCCTGCAGCAGGCCAACTGCCTGCCGGCCGTGTCAGAGGCTGTGCCCGCTGCCCGGCTGGCCTATGTCACCAATGTGCTGAAGTGCCGGCCGGCCCCGGGTGCCATGCCGCAGGCCGCCGAGCTGGCCCAATGTGCGCCCTACCTGCAGCGCGAGATGGCACTGATACAACCGAAGATCATCCTGGCCATGGGCCGCTTTGCCAACCAGTTGCTGCTGGCCGGGTCGCCTGCGCTGGCGGCCCAACCCCTGGGCAAGCTGCGTGGCGCGCTGCACCGCTACCAGGGCGTACCGGTGGTGGTGACCTATCCGCCGCGGCAATTGATGCGCAACAGCGCCGACAAGGCCAAAGCCTGGGCCGACCTGTGCTTTGCCGCTGCGGCGCTGGATATCTAGCGGGCATGCGAGACAGCAGGCAGGGATTGCTGCCGCTAAACTTGCCCCATGACCTTTATTGAACAACTGCGCACGGCCGAGCGCATCAACGGCTCTCTTCTGTGCGTGGGGCTGGACCCGGAACCCGCCAAATTCCCCGCTGCCATGCAGGGCGACGTCAGTAAGATCTACGACTTTTGCGCAGCTATCGTCGACGCCACGGCCGACCTGGTGATTGCCTTCAAACCGCAGATTGCCTACTTTGCCGCCCATGGTGCCGAGGCCCAGTTGGAGCGCCTGATGGAGCACATGCGCCGCACCGCACCCGATGTGCCCATCATTCTGGACGCCAAGCGCGGCGATATCGGTAGCACCGCCGAGCAATACGCCAAAGAAGCCTTCGAGCGCTACGGTGCCGACTGCGTCACCCTGTCGCCGTTCATGGGGTTTGACTCGGTGCAACCGTATCTGAAGTACCACGGCAAGGGCGCCTTCCTGCTGTGCCGCACCTCCAACCCCGGCGGTGACGATTTGCAAAACCAGCGCCTGGCCGGTCTGGAAGGGCACCCTACACTGTTTGAACACATCGCCTCCCTGGTGCAAGGCCCCTGGAACCTGAACGGCCAACTCGGGTTGGTGGTGGGTGCCACCTACCCGACGGAAATTGAGCGCGTGCGCAAAGTCGCGCCCACGGTGCCGCTGCTGATTCCCGGCGTCGGTGCTCAGGGTGGTGATGCGGTGGCCACCGTCAAGGCCGGTTACCGTGCCGCCAAGGGCGAAACCACGGCGCCGATTGTGGTCAATTCCTCGCGCGCGGTGCTGTACGCGTCGGGCGGGGCAGACTTCGCGCAGGCTGCCCGCAACGCAGCCATCGCCACACGCGACCAGTTGCGGGCTGCGCAGGCTGCCTGAGTCGCTGCTGGCGTGGAATAGGCAGCGCCCTGACAAACTAAACAAAAGGCAGACCATGATCGATCTCTATACCGCCGCCACACCCAATGGCCACAAAGTGTCCATTGCGCTGGAGGAGTTGGCGCTGCCCTACACGCTCAAGATTCTGGACTTTGCCAAAACCGAGCAAAAGCAACCCGCGTTTCTGGCCATCAACCCCAATGGCCGCATCCCGGCCATCGTGGATCACGACGCTGAGGACTTCGCGGTGTTTGAATCGGGCGCCATTCTGATCTACCTGGCCGAGAAGACCGGCCAACTCATGCCCGCGGACGCCAAGGGCCGCTCGCGCGTGCTGCAGTGGCTGATGTTCCAGATGGGCGGTATCGGTCCCATGATGGGCCAGGCCAATGTGTTTTACCGCTACTTCCCGGAAAAAATCCAGGCCGCCATAGACCGCTACCAGGGTGAGAGCAAACGCCTGTTTCGCGTGCTGGACGGCCACCTGAAAGACCACGAATACCTGGCCGGTGATTACTCGATTGCCGACATCGCCAACTGGACCTGGGTGCGCACGCACAAGTGGTCTGGCGTGGCGGTGGACGACCTGCCGCATCTGCAACGCTGGATAGAGGCGATACGGGTGCGCCCCGCTGTGCAGCGCGGCATCATGGCCCCGCCCTCGGCGCGCGACCTGACCCGCGACGACAACGAAGAGCAGGCGCGCAAATTCTCTCTGGAAGCGCGCAGCATGGTTGAAATGGGGCAGAGCAAAGTATGAAACTCCTGAGCGCACACCGCGCCCCCAATCCACGCCGCGTGCTGATGTTCATTGCCGAAAAAGGTATCACCGGCATCGAAGTGAGCAACATCGATCTGAACGCCGGCGCCCATCGCAGCCCGGAGTTTCTGGCCAAAAGCCCGCTGGCCAAAGTGCCCGCACTGGAGTTGGACGACGGCCGCGTGCTGACCGAAACGCGCGCCATCTGCACCTACCTCGAAGGCCTGTACCCCGAGCCCAACCTGATGGGCTTGGACGCCACCGAACGAGCCTTCATCGAGATGGCCGATCGCCGCGTGGAACTCACCCTGATGCTCCAAATCGCCAACGCCATCCGCCACACCCACCCGGGACTCGTCGCGCTGGAGCAGCCGCAGTTTCCTGATTTTGGCAAGTCACAAGCCGAGAAGATGCTGGCCACGGCCACGGTGCTCGACCAGTTACTGCAACAGCAGGAATGGATGGCCGGCGACCGCTTCACCATCGCCGACATCACCGCCTTCTGCGGCCTGGAGTTCGCGCGGGGACTGATGAAGTTTGTGCCTGCGGATGCGGGGTTGCATGCGCTGCAGGGCTGGCGGGATCGGGTTAACGGGCGGGGGAGTGCGCAATGCCATTAAGTTAAGCCCTTTTGCGGTAAAATGGCAACTGTAACTCTTTGATTCATAAGGCTTTTTCAATGAACCTCGAAGAGCAAATGCCGTGCCACCCCACTACTGGCCGAACTGCTTGAACTGCTGCACTCCCCAGCATTTCG
>CANFIH010000018.1 GCA_947446855.1 Burkholderiales bacterium | reverse complement strand
GCTCATGAATATTCGCAACCAAGGCGTGCAGGCAGCGGGTCGGGTTGGGCCCACATTCTAGCGCGGCAGGCCCTGCGGCCTTCGTTCCGCACCGACGTTGATAGACTCGCACGATGACAGAAGACCTCAAGCAACACACCCCCATGATGGCCCAATACCTGGCCCTCAAAGCGGACTTCCCGGACACCTTGCTGTTCTACCGCATGGGGGACTTTTACGAGATGTTTTACGCCGACGCCGAGAAGGCGGCGCGCCTGCTGGACATCACGCTCACCGCACGCGGTCAGAGCGCCGGCCAGCCGATCCCCATGGCCGGCGTGCCCTTTCACGCCATGGAAGGCTATCTGGCCAAGCTGATCCGCCAGGGCGAGTCGGTGGCGATTTGCGAGCAGATCGGCGAAGTGGGTGGCAAGGGGCCGGTGGAGCGCAAGGTGATGCGGGTGGTGACGCCCGGCACGCTGACCGATTCCGAGCTGCTGAACGAAAAGACCGAGTCCATGCTGATGGCCGTGCACCAGGGCCCGCGCAACCGCTGCGGCCTGGCCTGGTTGTCGGTGACGCAGGGCATTGTGTTCCTGGCCGAATGCGCGCCCGACGCACTGGGCGCCTGGATCAGCCGCGTGAGTCCCAGCGAGCTGGCCTATAGCGCCGCGGTGACCGGCAGTTTTGAAGACCGGCTCAAACGCATGCGCATGGGCACCTCGATCTTTCTGACCGCGCGTCCGGAATTTCAGTTTGAAAGTGCCCTGGGCCAGACCAAGTTGCTCTCCGCCCTGCAGGCCGCGTCCTTGACCAGCTGGAACGCGCAAGACCTGCCGCTGGCCCATGCCGCCGCCGCCGCCCTCCTGGCCTATGCCGAGCACACGCAAGGGCGCAAGCTCACGCATATCAGCAGCGTGCAGGTGCAGCGCGACGACGCCTTGATTGACCTGCCGGCCACCACGCGGCGCAACCTGGAGCTGGTGCAGACGCTGCGCGGCGAGGACTCCCCCACCCTGTTCTCGCTGCTGGACACCTGCATGACCGGCATGGGCAGCCGGGCCCTGAAGCGCTGGTTGCTGGAGCCCAAGCGCG
Source organism: Burkholderiales bacterium (assembly GCA_947446855.1). GTDB lineage: Bacteria > Pseudomonadota > Gammaproteobacteria > Burkholderiales > Burkholderiaceae_C > Allorhodoferax. Next base: position 36,955 of record CANFIH010000018.1, on the reverse strand, counting down.
ATCGCGCGCAAGCGCGCCAGCGCCTGCACGCCATCCATACGCTGCATACGGGTGCCCACGCCAACCTGTGGCAGAGCCTGCGCGCCCAACTCAAGGGCTGCGCCGATGTGGAGCGCATCACCGCCCGCATGGCCCTGCGCCAGGTGCGCCCGCGCGAGCTGGTGGCGCTGCTGCTGACGCTGCAGAAGACGCAGAGCCTGTCGCAGCAGCTGCAGGGCCTGGACGGCCAGTTGCGCGACATGGCCTACGCCCTGCTGGCGGCGCCCGAATGCGCCAACCTGATAGCCGCGGGCATTGCGCCCGAGCCCGCTGCGATGGTGCGCGATGGCGGCGTGATTGCCACCGGCTTCGATGCCGAGCTGGACGAGCTGCGCGCCATCCAGACCAATTGCGATGCCTTTTTGCTGGACCTGGAGGTGCGCGAAAAGGCGCGCAGCGGCATTGCCACCCTGCGCGTGCAGTTCAACCGCGTGCATGGCTTTTACATTGAGGTCAGCGCGGCCCAGGCCGCCAACGTGCCGGAAGACTACCGCCGCCGCCAGACCCTGAAAAACGCCGAGCGCTTTATCACGCCCGAACTGAAAGCCTTTGAAGACAAGGCCCTGAGCGCGCAGGAGCGCGCTCTGGCACGCGAGAAATGGCTGTTCGAGCAGGTGCTGGACCAGCTGCAGGCCTTTGTGCCCATGCTGACCCGCACCGCGCAGGCCCTGGCCACGCTGGACGCACTCTGCGCACTGACCGAGCGCGCCCTGACACTGGACTGGTGCGCGCCGCAGTTTGTCGAACAACCCTGCATCGACATCACGCAGGGCCGCCACCCGGTGGTGCAGGCCAGGCTGGCCGAGTTGTCGAGCGGGAATTTCATCGCCAACGACACCCGCCTGGGCGCGAAGCAACGCATGCAGATGATCACCGGCCCGAATATGGGCGGCAAATCCACCTATATGCGCCAGGTCGCGCTCATCGTGCTGCTCGCCAGCATGGGCAGCCATGTGCCGGCCACGGCCTGCACGCTGGGGCCGATTGATGCCATCCACACCCGTATCGGTGCGGCCGATGACCTGGCCAACGCCCAGTCCACCTTCATGCTGGAGATGACCGAGGGCGCGCAGATCCTGCACGCCGCCACGCCGCAAAGCCTGGTGCTGATGGACGAGATCGGCCGCGGCACCTCCACCTTCGACGGCCTGGCCCTGGCCAGTGCGATTGCCACCCAGCTGCACGACAAGACCCAGTCCTTCACGCTGTTTGCCACGCATTACTTTGAGCTGACCGAATTCCCCGCCACCCACCATGCGGCCATGAACGTGCATGTGAGCGCGGCCGAGGCGGGGCGCGATATCGTCTTTTTGCACGCCATTGAGCCGGGCCCGGCCAGCAAGAGCTACGGCGTGCAGGTGGCGCGGCTGGCGGGCATGCCGGCGGCGGTCCTGAACCAGGCGCGGCATACGCTGGATGCGCTGGAGGCGCAGGCCACGGCTTCGCAGCGGCAGGTGGATTTGTTTGCTTCTGCTCCGGTGGCCGAGGTGGCGTCTGCATCGGCGGTGGAAGCGGCCGTCGTGGCCATGAATCCGGATGCCATGAGCCCGCGCGAGGCTTTGGAGGCACTGTATGTGCTCAAGGGGCTCGTGGCCAAAGGTTGAGTTCGGCTCGCTTGTATGCCATGCGGGTTTTGTACCCTGTGCCGCCCGGGCGAGGACTGTTGTGTACTTGTCCACCCCTATCCGCAGCGCTTGGGCTATGCCGGGTGACGATTTGTGGTACTCCACCATGAGGAACCCGGCATAGCCCAAGCGCTGCAGCGAGCGAGAAGGAGCCGCTTCCAGCCCCTCGACCTCAGAGCGCACGGCCAACCGACCTTGCCCCACCGCCGAGAGGACCACCCCACCCTTTACACTCTTGGGTTTCCCCGTTACCAGAAAAACATGACTTACTGCGTCGCCATCAAACTCAACGCCGGCCTGGTGTTCCTCTCCGACTCCCGCACCAACGCCGGACTCGACCAGATCAGCACCTTCCGCAAAATGATCGTCTACGAAAAGGCTGACGACCGCTTCATGGTCCTGCTGTCGGCGGGCAACCTCAGCATCTCGCAGTCCATCCGCGAAATTTTGCAGACCGAGCGCCTGAAGGACCATGACGAGGACGAAGGCGTCACCATCTGGAATGCCAAAAGCATGTTCGAAGCTGCCCGTGTGCTGGGCGCCACCATCCGCAAGGTGCATGACCGCGATGCCGGCTCACTGCAGCAATCGGGCGTGGACTTCAATGTCTCGCTGATTTTTGGCGGCCAGATCAAGGGCGAAGGCATGCGCCTGTTCCAGGTCTACTCGGCCGGCAACTTCATCGAAGCCACGCCCGAGACACCCTACTTCCAGGTCGGCGAATCCAAATACGGCAAGCCGGTGCTGGACCGCGTCATCACCCCCACCACGCCCTTGGACGAGGCCGCCAAGTGCGCCCTGGTGTCCATGGACTCCACACTCAAGTCCAACCTGTCGGTAGGCCTGCCGCTGGACCTGGTGGTCTATGAGGCCAACACCTTCCACACCGACAAGGTGGTGTGCATTGACGAACACAACCCCTACTTCAAAATGCTGCACGGCAACTGGGGCCTGAAGCTGCGCGAAGTGTTTGACAGCATTGAAGACCCGGCCTGGAATGGCGGCGTGACCGAGGTGCCGTTGATGGTGGCCTCCGAGCGCAGCCTGCCGCTCAAGAAAATTTCCACGCCCGACGAACGCCTGATTTAGTCGCCACGGCCGCCCTCGCTCCGTGATTGTTTTTTCCCACGCCAACAGCTTCCCGGCCAGCACCTACAAGGTGCTGTTTCGCAGCCTGCGCGGGCGCGGCTTCACGGTCAAGGCGGTGGACCAGTTTGGTCACGACCCGCGCTTTCCGGTTAGCAACAACTGGCCGCACCTGGTGCAGCAATTGTGCGAGTTCACGCAAACCGAGGCCCAGAAGGCAGGCCAACCGGTGTGGCTGGTGGGTCACTCCCTGGGCGGCTACCTGAGCCTGATGGCCGCCATGCGTCTGCCGCACCTGGCCCGTGGGCTGGTGCTGCTGGATTCGCCGGTGCTGGGCGGATGGAAATCAAGCGCGGTGGGGCTGGCCAAGCAGACCGGCCTGGTCGGCTCTTTTTCACCAGGCGCCATCAGCAAGCGCCGGCGCAATAGCTGGGCCAGCGTGGAAGAGGCCTTTGCGCATTTCCGCCACAAAAAGGCCTTTGCGAAGTGGGACGAGCAGGTGCTGCGCGACTATGTGACGTACGGCACCGAAGATGTGGATGGCAAGCGCGTGCTGGCCTTTGACCGCGATGTGGAAACCGCCATTTACAACGGCCTGCCACACAACCTGGAGCGCCAGCTCAAGCGCCACCCGCTGCAATGCCCGGCCTACTATATTGGCGGCACCGCATCTGAAGAAATGCGCCGCGTCGGCATGGCGCTGACCACCAAAGTGGTCAAGGGCCACATCACCATGCGGGAAGGCAGCCATCTGTTTCCGATGGAACATCCCAGCGAGACCGCCGCAGCCATAGAAGCCGCTATCCGCGCCATGGATACGCCACGCCAGCCTGGCTGAAGGGCCTTAGCGGGGCCTCAGGCCGTCCAATGCACCGTGCCGGTCCACGCGGTTGCCAGCACCACGATGCCGAAGGCAATACGGTAGTAGGCAAAACCGACAAAGTCGTGCGTGGCAATGAACTTCAGCAGCCAGCGGATACACAGCCAGGCGGCGACAAACGACACCACGAAGCCCACGCCAAACAGCGGCATATCGGCCATGCTGAGCAAGGCGCGCTCCTTGTACAGGCTGTAGACGGTGGCACCCACCAGCGTGGGGATGGCCAGAAAGAAGGAAAACTCGGCCGCCACCTTGCGCGACAGACCCAGCAGCATGCCGCCGATGATGGTGGCGCCGCTGCGGCTGGTGCCGGGGATCATGCCCAGGCATTGCACCAGGCCGACCTTGAGCGCGTCCAGCCCCGACATATCGTCGATGTCATGGATGCGCACCACCGGTTTGGCCATCTTCTCCACCCACAGGATGATGAAGCCGCCCACGATAAAAGCGCCAGCCACTACAGGCGGATTGAACAGGTGCGCCTTGATGGCTTTGTAAACCGTAAAACCGATGATCCCGGCCGGCAGAAAGCCGATGAACACATTGGCTGCAAAGCGCTGGGCGCGCCGGCTGTTGGGCAGGTTGACGATGGTGGCGCGGATCTTGGCCCAATACACAATGATCACTGCCAGAATTGCACCGCTCTGGATGGCGATGTCAAACACCTTGGCTCTCTCGTCGTCAAATCCCAGCAATGCTCCCGTCAGAATCAGATGCCCGGTGCTGGAGATCGGCAGGAACTCGGTCAGCCCCTCCACGATACCCATGATGGCGGCTTTCAACAACAACACAATATCCAAAATACACTCCCAAAAAACTGTTCAAAATTTATTCGTATCGCAAGGCTTGAATCGGCAGTAGTTTAGAGGCACGCCGCGCCGGGTAAAAACCGAAGAACACACCGACAAAACCCGAGAAGCCCACCGCCAGCACAATGGAGCCCGGGCTCATGCTGACCTGCCAGCCGGCAAACGCCGCCACGCCCCAGGTGGCAGCAGCCCCCAGCGCCACGCCGATGGCCCCGCCAATCAAACTCAGGGTCACCGCCTCAATCAGAAACTGCGCCAGAATGTCGCGCCCGCGCGCGCCCACGGCCATGCGCAAGCCGATCTCGCGCGTGCGCTCGGTCACGCTGACCAGCATGATGTTCATGATCCCGATACCGCCAATCAACAGACTGATGCCGGCTACGGCGGCCAGCAGCAGGGTCATGACGCGGCTGGACTCCTCCTGCGCCTGCAGCATCTCGGTCAGGTTGCGCACCATAAACGGGTCTTCGCCGCCGGGCACCACCTTGAAGCGCTGGCGCAACAGGTCCTGAATACTCTCTTCCACCGCCTTCATGTCCTGGCCGTCGCGCACCTTGACCGAAATCGAGCCCACCCGCTTCAGCCGGCTGGCGGCATCGCCGCCCCAGACGCGGTTGCGCAGGGTGGAAAGCGGCACCATGATGGTGTCGTCCTGATCCTGGCCCATGGAGTTCTGGCCCTTGGAGGCGAGCACGCCGATCACCGTCATGGGAATATTGCGCACGCGGATCATCTGCTCCACCGGATCCTGCTCGCCGAACAACTCGCGCGCCACGGTGGCACCAATCCAGGCCACCTTGGCCGAGCCGGCCAATTCGGCGCCATCAAACAGGCGCCCGCTGGACAGGGGCCAATCGCGCGCCTCCAGGTAGTCATTGCTGACGCCGATGATGGTGGTGCCCCAGTTGGCGTTGCCATAGACCAGTTGTCCGCTGGTGCGGGAGGTGGGTGCGGCCACTTGCACCGCGGGTATTTCCAGGGCTATTGCCGAGGCATCTTCCTCGGTCAGGCGCTGGCGGGTCTGCGCCCCCAGGCGCACTCCGGCCTGCGACACGCCGCCGGGGATCACCAGCATGATGTTGGAGCCCAAGCCCTTCATTTGCTCCTGCACCCGATCGGTTGCACCCTGCCCCACCGCAATCATGGTGATGACGGCGGCCACGCCGATGATGATGCCCAGCATGGTGAGCACGCTGCGCAAGGCATTGGTGCCCAACGCACGCAAGGCGCTTCGCAAAGCGGCAAGGGTGCTCATGCTGGAGCCCTCACCACATCCTGCACGATCTGCCCGTCCTTGAAAACCAGCTTGCGCCGCGCCCAGGCCGCGATGTCGGCCTCGTGGGTGACCAGCACCACGGTCATGCCCTGCGCATTCAGTTCAGTCAACAGCCGCATGATGTCTTCGCTGGTATGCGAATCGAGCGCGCCGGTGGGCTCATCGGCCAGTATCAGTTGCGGCTGATTCACCAGCGCACGGGCAATTGCCACGCGCTGCTGTTGACCGCCGCTCAGTTCAGCCGGGGTGTGGCCCATGCGCTCGCTGAGACCCACGCGCTGCAGCGCCTGTGCGGCACGTTCCCGCCGCACAGTGGCCTTGATGCCGCTGTAGACCATGGGCAACTCCACGTTCTCCAGCGCCGAGGTGCGCGCCAGCAGGTTGAACTGCTGGAACACAAAGCCGATGCGCCGGTTGCGCACCGAGGCGAGTTGGTCCTGCCCCATTCCCTCTACCGCCTCGCCGGCCAGGTGGTAGGTGCCGCTGGTGGGCAAATCCAAGCAACCCAGAATATTCATCAAGGTGGACTTGCCCGAGCCGGAGGCGCCCATGATGGCCACGAAGTCCCCCTCGGCAATGTCCAGCGTCACATCGCGCAAGGCATGCACGGTCTGGCCCTGGCCCGCGCGGTGCTGCGCCGGCGTGCCCATCCAATAGGTTTTGCACAGATTGCGGGCCTGAATCAGCACGCGGTCAGTCACGGTCATGGCGGCCTAAAAGGGTGGACGCGGTCCGGCGCCTGGCGTCTTGGCTGCATTGCCCATCGCGGCAGACTTGGTGCCGGCAATCACCTCCAAGCCCTCCTTGAGCTCGGCGGGCGCATGGGGGCCGAGCAACAATTCGGTCATGCTGCCGTCACTCACACCCAGGCGCACGCCCAGCGCCTTGGGCTTGCCGTCTGCATCCAGTATGTAAATCCGCCCTCGGGTGGAACTGCGCGCGCCTGCACGCGCCGCACCGTCGGCCGCTGACTTGGGTTTGTGCATGCCCGCCGTGCCCTCGCCCCCGCCTGATGCCGCCTTGTCAGCGCCTGCCGGGCCGGAGGCGGCGCTGGCCGGCCCCTTGGCGCGCTCTGCCGGTTCGACACCGGCAATCCGCATGCGCAAGGCGCTGTTGGGCACTTTGAGCACATCGTCGCGTTCCTCGGTCACCACGCGCACGTTGGCCGTCATCCCGGGCAGCAGCTTGCCGTCCACATTGGCAAAACCGACGATCGCCACATAGGTGACCACATTGGCCACATTGCTGGCAGCCTTGCGCACCTGGCGGATCTCGCCCTCAAAGGTCTGGCCGGGAAAGGCGTCGACCGTAAAGCTGGCCTTCTGGCCGGTACGCATGCGGCCTACATCGCTTTCGTCGATGGCGGCCTCCACCTGCATATCGCGCAGGTTCTGGGCAATGATGAAAAGCTCCGGAGCCTGCAGGCTCGCGGCCACGGTCTGGCCGCGCTCAATCGCGCGCTTGATGACGATGCCGTTGACCGGCGAGGTGATGCGGGTGCGCGCCAGGTCAATGCGCGCCTGGGCCATGGCCGCCTCGCGCTGCGCCACGCTGGCCTGGGCCGACTTCACTCCGGCCTGGGCCACACCAACTTGGGCTTGCACCGCCTTCAGGGCTTCCTGGCTGGTGTTGACCAGGGCACGCGCCTTGTCTGCCTCGCTTTGCGCAATGAACTGCTTCTCCACCAGGCTTTGCTTGCGGTCCAGGTCGCGCTGGGCCTCGGTCAGGTCGACCTGGGCGCGGCTCACCTGCGTCATGGCAGCCAGCAGATTGGCCTGGGCCGTGGCCACAGAGGCACGTGCCGCGTCCACATCGGCCTGGGCCGAGCGCACACGGTATTCAAAGGTTTCGGGGTCAATTTGGGCCAGCAACTGGCCGGCTTTGACTTCGGAGTTGAAGTCCACCAGCAGGTCGCGAATCTGGCCGCTGACCTGGGTGCCCACGGTGACCAGGGCCACCGGGTTGACGGCACCACTGGAGGCCACGGTGGCCTGGAGATTGCCACGCTCGATTTTGGCCGTGCGGTACTGAACGGTATCCGCGCTGGTGCGCTGCACCCACCACACGACACCCCCGCCCGCTACCGCTACAAGAACACAGGCCGCAATCCAAACACTTTTTTTCATGGGCCTATTGTAAAAACCGGCTCCCCAGCCAAACGGCGCAAGGGCCATACCCCGGTAAAGCTGGGGTAAATCAGCCGGTGTGCAAATCAACCCTTGAGCAACCCACCGAGCATGCCCATCAGATCTGTGCCATGGCCAGTGCCCGCAGAAGGTACTTGCCCCTCGGGCGTCAGCTTGTCCACCAGGCCCGGCAAGACGCTGGAAAGCTGGCCTGCAAGTTGGTTGCCATCGACACCGAACTTGCTGGCCAGGCCCTGCAATGCCTCACCGCCCAGTGCGCTGCTCAATTGTTCGCCGGAGATCGGCAGATTCTCGCCCTTGCCGACCCAGGAGCTGACGACGTCCCCCAGACCCGCTTGCTGGAATTTCCCGAGCAGGCCCTGCAAGCCGCCAAACTGACCCTCACTTCCCAGCAAGCTGCTGGCCGCCTGCAGCAGTTGTGGCTCGTTGCCCAGCATGCCCATCAGGCCCTGTAAGCCCTCGCCACCTTGCGCCTGGTTGGAAACCGCACTCATCACCGAATCAAGTAAACCCATGGGATCTTCTCCTCTAAAAAAGATGCAGTTTGCCATATCTATTCGCTAATTCTTTGTATATATAACGCACTTAAATAAGGGTTAAATACCATTCGGCCGGATGATTGACAGAAAGCAATCGACAGGGCGCTGGAGATAGACCGCGGACTGCGCGCCATGACGGATCGCGAGGACCTACCTTACGTGCCACTGGCAGCAGACCTCGCCACCATTCAGACAGTTGCTTCTTCCCTCTAGAACGCCAGCCACTGACATACATCAAGTGGCACTCAAATTGCTTGCAACACTGGCTTCGCAGGGGAGATTAGATGCTGCTTATACTGCGGGCTTAGGGCTTGGCTTAGGCGAAAGCCCTATACACAATAGTAAAAAAGTGCGTTAACTTCCGCCTTGTGGAAAAGTGATTCACAATTTTGTTCAATTTAAATACTGGAGTTTGAAACTCATGAAGCTTAAAACCGTTGCTGCAGCAGTGCTCGCCATTACCTCTGGCTTTGCTTTCGCCCAATCCGTTGTGACCATCGCCCACGTGGGCCCCACCAGCGGCGCGATTGCCCACTTGGGTAAAGACAACGAAAACGGCGCCATCATGGCCGTTGAAGAAATCAATGCAGCCGGCCTGACCATCGGTGGTCAAAAGGTCACTCTGAAGCTGATGGCTGAAGATGACGGTGCAGATCCCAAGCAAGGCACTGCAGTCGCGCAGAAACTGGCTGATGCCAAGGTTGCTGGCGTGATCGGTCACCTGAATTCCGGTACCACCATTCCCGCATCCAAGATTTACAGCGACGCTGGCATTCCCCAGATCTCGCCCTCCGCTACCAACCCCAAGTACACACGCCAAGGTTTCAAGACCACCTTCCGCGTAGTGGCTGATGACACCCAACTGGGTGGCACCCTGGGCCGTTACGCTGTCAACACCCTCAAGGGCAAGACCGTGGCTGTGATTGATGACCGTACCGCGTACGGCCAAGGCGTTGCGGAAGAGTTCAGCAAGGCTGTGACCGCCGCTGGCGGCAAAGTGGTTGCCAAAGAGTTCACCACCGACAAAGCGACCGACTTCAACGCTATCTTGACCACCATCAAGGGCAAGAAAGTGGACGTCGTGTTCTTCGGCGGTATGGACGCTGTGGCTGGCCCGATGCTGCGCCAGATGAAGTCCCTTGGCATCAACGCCAAGTTCATGGGTGGCGACGGCATCTGCTCCACCGAACTGGTGAAGCTGGCTGGTGACGCGATCACCGACAACCAGGTGTATTGCGCTGAAGCCGGTGGCGTTGAAGGCAAGGGCAAGGTTGGCATGGATGCGTTCAAGGCCAAGTTCAAGGCCAAGTTCGGCACCGAAGTGCAAGTGTACGCACCCTATGTGTACGACAGCCTGAAGCTGATGGTTGCCGCCATGGTCAAGGCCGGTTCTTCCGACCCCGTGAAGTACCTGCCCGTGCTGGCTGCTACCAAGAACTACCCCGGCGTGACCGGCCCCATCACCTTTGACGAAAAGGGTGACATCAAGGGCGGTGCTCTGACGCTCAAGACCGTTCGCGGCGGCAAGCTGGAAGAAATCGCTGTGATCCGTTAATCACGGCAAGCGGTTCTGGCAGCGCAAGTTGCCTTACCTGAAAAAGCGCACCCTTATTCGGTGCGCTTTTTTTTGCCCGAAATAAGGGCCCAAAGCCAAGCCGGGTCTCACACCGGGCACCTTGCGAGCCACGTCTAAAATCAGCGCATGAGCACGCCCTCCACCAACACCCCGACCGCAGCCCCTGCTGCCACCGAAATCAACAAGCCCAGCAACTTCCTGCGCCAGATCATTGAGTCCGATCTCGAAAAAGGCACTTATGCCCAGCGCCGCTGGGCCGGCAGCCCGGGCGACGCCGCGCACCACGCCGCCGGTCAACCTGACCCGGCCAAGATCCGCACCCGCTTCCCGCCTGAGCCCAATGGCTACCTGCACATCGGTCATGCCAAAAGCATCTGCCTGAACTTCGGTTTGGCGCGCGACTATGGCGGCGTCTGCCACCTGCGCTTTGACGACACCAACCCCGAGAAGGAAGACACCGAGTATGTAGACTCCATCATCGACTCGGTGAAGTGGCTGGGCTTCGACTGGGCCCAGCTCGGCCAGGCCCCGGGCAGCGCCGCGCCCTACCAGGCCAGTGACTACTTTGACTTCATGTACCGCGCAGCGGAATACCTGATCGAAGCGGGCCTGGCCTATGTCGACGAACAGACACCCGAGGAAATGCGCCTGAACCGCGGCGACTTCGTCAAACCCGGCGTGGACAGTCCGTTCCGCAGTCGCACTCCGGCAGAAAACCTGGCGCGCTTTCGCGAGATGCGCGACGGACAGCATGAAGACGGCGCCATGGTGCTGCGTGCCAAGATTGACATGGCCAGCCCCAACATCAATATGCGCGATCCGGCCATCTACCGCATCCGCCGCGCCACCCACCACAACACGGGTGATACCTGGTGCATCTACCCGATGTACACCTTCGCGCACCCAATTGAAGACGCGCTGGAGCAAATCACCCACAGCATCTGCACGCTGGAGTTTGAAGACCAGCGCCCGTTTTACGACTGGCTGATGGAACGCCTGTGCGAAGGGGGTCTTCTCTCCAGCCCGCCACCGCACCAGTACGAGTTTGCCCGCCTCAACCTCACCTATGTGATCACCAGCAAGCGCAAGCTGGCACAGCTGGTATACGACCACCGCGTCAGCGGCTGGGACGACCCGCGCATGCCCACCATCGTCGGCCTGCGCCGGCGCGGCTACACGCCCGAGAGCATGCAGCTGTTTGCCGAGCGCATTGGCGTGACCAAGAGCGACAGCTGGATCGACTACAGCACCCTGGAAGGCTGCCTGCGTGAAGACCTGGAAACCAAGGCCCACCGCGGCATGGCCGTGCTCAACCCGGTCAAGCTGGTGCTGGCGAATTGGGATGAAGTGATGGGCGCCGGACATCTGGAGCCCTGCACCCAGCCCGCCCTGCCCCATCCACCAGAAGGCACCGAGCTGCCACCGGCCCGACACTTCAGCATCGGCAAAGAGGTGTGGATCGAGCGCGAAGACTTTGAGGAAGTGCCACCCAAGGGCTACAAGCGCCTGTTCCCCGGCAACAAAGTCCGCCTGAAGGGCGGCTATGTGATCGAGTGCACCGGCTGCAGCAAGGACGCCGATGGCCAGATCACAGAAGTGCTGGCCACCGTGGTGCCCGACACCAAGAGCGGCACCCCCGGCAGCGATGCTGTAAAGGTCAAGGCGGCCATCACCTGGGTCGGCGTGGCCAACGGCATCAATGCCGAAGTCCGCATGTACGACCGCCTGTTTTCGGATGCGCAACCGGACGCCGGCGGCAAGGACTTTATTGAAAGTCTGAACCCGAACAGCCTCAAGACCATCACGGCGATTGTTGAACCGTCACTGGCGAATGCCGTGGCTGGACAGCAGTTCCAGTTTGAGCGCCATGGCTACTTTGTGGCAGACCGCATCGACCATGTGCGGGGCTCCAAGCCGGTGTTCAATTTGGCAGTGGGCTTGAAGGACAGCTGGGGAAAGTAAAGAGTCCGGTAGTCTTTCGCTACCCATCATTCCCTTCTATTTGGCGGTTAGTACGGGTCTTGGCGCTTGTTGCCAACACCTTGCGCTTTGACATAGAGCCGCTGCGGACCGGCTTGTCAGGCAGCTGCTTTTTTATCTTGTTCTGACAATCCGGTTGCCAGTCCTCCGGCCTGCATGGCATTTTTTTGCCCGGATATACCTGCGTCTTTCTTTTTGACAATTCGCAACGCCCCCCGCCACGCCAATATAAACAATAGAGGCAAGTTGTGACAGGAAGTTGGGCGGGCATGCGTTCAGTAAGTTCGATGCACCCACGGCCGTCCCCAATAAAAAATACAAACAGGGATCGCAGGTCGGTTTGGCTTGAAGTTACTTTCAAGCCGAATTGTTTCATTATTGCAAGTATCAACGAAAGAGGATTTATATGAAAAAACTTCATGCTTTGGGTTTGGCAATTTCCGCCGCCTTGTGTATTCCCCTGGCCGCTCAGGCAGACGATGGGCGGATTATTTTCCAGGGCGCGCTGACCGGTCAAACCTGTACGATTGGACCCAATGGCGGTAGCTTTACTGTCACATTGCCAACGATCACTACAGCCAATTTGAAAGGCGCACCCTATGCCGGTGCGACCAACTTTTCCATTGAGTTAACCAACTGTCCTAGTGGAATAAATAGCTTTGTCACATTCTTTGAGGCAGCAGCGAATGTGGATCTGGCTAACGGAAAACTGAAAAATACGAATACAGGCACAGGTGCAGCGACTAATGTTGAGATCGCATTGACCAATGCGGACGAGACACCTATCGACCTGACCAAGCCGACAACGATGCAAGGCGTGCAATCTGTACCTATCGCTAGTTCTGGCCCCAGTACGGCACACTTTATCGCCAAGTACTTCGACAATAGCCCGGTTGGAAGCACTACTGGACCTACTGTAGGTTCGGTGCGTAGCTATGTAGACTATTCTTTGGTGTACAACTAACAATGCCTGACCCGTTTGGCAGAGGGGCGCTAGTCGCTCCTCTGCGACTGCAATTAACTCTATAAATAGTTGCTCTCAAGGGGAGCGACGCATGTCGGTTTTCAATCGGCGCTGTGCTTATATGCATAGCCTGAGAATTTCATAGTCTGTGCAAGTAACTTTTACATAAGAATAATATGACTGCACGTTCACTTCCATTTATATTTTTTGCTTGGGTATTGCTGTGTGCAAACAGCATGGCCAGCGTGGTCATCAACGGCACCAGGGTCATTTACCCCCTGAATGCAAAAGACGTCAGTGTGCGCCTGAGCAACAACGAAACCTTTCCCAGCCTGGTGCAGGCATGGATTGATGATGGCAATGCTTCTGCCGCGCCAGAAAATATTTCTGTCCCCTTTATCCTGAGCCCCCCCATCTCACGCATCAACCCGACGCACTCTCAGACTCTGCGCCTGGTTTATACCGGTGAGGACAATGCTCCGCGCGACCGCGAGTCGGTCTACTGGCTCAACGTGTTGGAAATTCCCCCCAAGCCCGATGCTTCCGCCGGTGAAAACACGCTGCAATTTGCCATACGCAGCCGCATCAAACTGTTTCTACGTCCCGGCGGACTTGCGGGTGATCCGGCCTTGGCTCCGGCCCAAATCACGTGGCGCGTGCTGCGTGACGGTAACTCACTCAAGCTGCTAGCTCACAACCCCACACCCTTTCACGTGTCCTTTGGAGAACTGGCCTTGGTGGCGGCAAGTGGCACGCTGGGCAAGCCCATGTACGGCATGGTGAGCCCCATGAGCGAGCAGACGTTTGTATTTGAAGACGCCTACCAGGAGGGGCAGCCCGCCACCTCGGTGAGATTCCAGTTTGTCAACGACTACGGCGCGTTTGTGGATGGTAATTCCGCGATCACAGCAGCCCCCTGACCGCTAGGGACATGACCATGATCACCCCACTTTTTCCCCGTAAAAAGACTTTGGCTTTGGCAGACCTTGCCAGTTGCATGCTACTGATTTGGTGCAGCTGTGCGGCTGCGCAGGAAAATGCCACGGACAAGCCGCAACTTGCACTGGATTCTTCCAGTGTGGCGCTGGACTTCAATGCGCAGTTCCTGAGGCGCAATCCTGGCGGACCCCAAGTGGACTTGAGCCGCTTCAGCCTGGGCAACCCGGTGCAGCCGGGCAATTACCGCGCCGACATTTACCTCAACGGCAATTGGTTGCTGCGCACCGATGTGTTGATCAAGATTGCGGGCCAGGGCTTGCAGGCTTATGCCTGTCTCAACAAGGCAATGGTGCACCGCTTGGGTATCGACCCTGCCGCCCTGAGCCTGCCAGCACGGGGCATGTTGGGGATGAGCCCTGCAGGCGCTGCGGCGCAGCCGGGCAGCGACGAACCGCCCCCGCCATGCCTGGCGCTTGACCAGATTATTGAAGGGGGTACGTCGAATTTTGAGGTCTCGGATCAGCGCCTGGACCTCACCGTGCCACAGGCCCTGATAGCAAGGCGTGCGCGGGGCTATGTGGACCCGCAAAGCTGGGACTACGGTGTCAACGCGGCGCTGCTGAACTACCACTTGAACAGCTACCAGACGAATACCGGCGGCAGCGACACCTCCCAAAACTACCTCGGGCTCAATGCGGGCGTCAATATCGGAGGCTGGCAATTTCGCCATGACGGTAATCTGGTGGATAGCAATGGCTCCGGCTCCACCTACCATGACATCAACAACTATCTCCGGCACGACATAGTGGACTGGCGGTCGGCCTTGGTGCTGGGCGACGCCTATACCGATGGCCAGTTGTTTGACAGCTACGGTCTGCGAGGCGCGACACTTGCCAGTGACGACCGCATGCTGCCGGACTCACTGCGCGGCTTTGCACCCACCATTCGCGGCCAGGCCTTCACGCAGGCGATTGTGCAGGTGCGGCAGAACGGCGCTTTGCTCTACGAGACCAGCGTACCGCCAGGCCCCTTTGTCATCAACGACCTCTACCCCACTGGCTATGGTGGTGACTTGGAGGTGACCGTGACCGAGACCGATGGCAGCCGGCGTGTGACGCAGGTACCCTACGCGTCCGTACCGCAGTTGTTGCGCGAGGGTGGCTACCGCTACAGCCTGTCGGGCGGGGAATACCGCCAATCGGTGGCGGGCGGCCTCAACGTGGTGCAGGGGCAACTGCAATATGGGCTGAGCAACACCTTCACCGCCGAAGGCGGATTTGCCGCAACCAAGGAATACCAGGCCTTGTTGTTGGGTGGGGCCTTCAATACACCGCTGGGTGCCGTGTCGCTGGACTACACCCATTCGCAGTTCACCCCGCCCGGGCAGCCAGCCCTGAGCGGCGATAGCTGGCGGGCAAGCTGGTCCAAATTGCTGGAGCCCACCGCAACCAGTTTCAGTCTGGCCGCCTACCGCTACTCTTCCGAGAACTTCTACACGCTGCACGACGTGTCCAGCACGCTGGACCAAATAGCCAGCGGGACATTTGGCGGCACCGCCAGCAACCGCATTCAAAGCAGCCTCAAGCTCGCAGTGAGCCAGCGCTTGGGGCGCTGGGGTTGGCTGCATCTGACGGGTTCCGACACCTCGTATTGGGCCTATGCGGGGCGTAGCACCAATTACCAGCTGACTTACGCGCAGCAATTCGGGCCGGTATTGGCAACCATTGGCATGGCACGGCAAATGGCGTCTGCTTTTCAGCAGGAGAATGCGCAGGCCTTTGTCAGCCTCACCATCCTGTTGGATGCACGGGGCAACCGCAGCGGCTCGATCAATGTCACGCAACAGCACGATGATCTCCGTGGCGACAGCACACAAGCCAACTACTGGGGTAACGCCGGTGACAACTTCGAGTACAGCTATGGCTTGTTTGCCAGCCATGCGTCTGCCAGCGATACCGCGGGCGGCAACCTGAGCTACCGCAGCAACTATGGTCAGTTTGGCGTGGGGTTCAGCAATGGTGGCGGCACCACCACCACCACCGTTTCTGCCGAAGGCGGGTTGGTGCTGCACGCAGGTGGCGTGACCGCTTCCAACACCCTGGGCGATACCGTGGGGCTGGTCAAGGTGGAGGACGGCGAGGGCATCGGGATTCTGGGCAGCCTGGGTGCCCCCGTGAACGCCAGCGGCTACTCGGTCGTGCGGTACTTGGTGCCCTATTCTGCGAACACCGTCTTGCTGGACATGGCCCAGGCCAAGTTGGATACGCAGTTGGAGACCATAGACCAGATCACCGCACCCCACGCCGGCGCGGTGGTTCTGGTCAACTTCAAAGCCCTACCCGGCCACTCCATTCTGATTCAGGGCCGCTTGCCCGGCGGTGGGCCGCTGCCCTTCGGCGCGGAAGTGTATGACGAGCAGAACCAACAGATAGGCGCGGTGGGCCAGGCTGGGCGTCTGGAGGCGCGGGTAACGCAGGCGCAGGGCCAACTCACGGTGAAGTGGGGTGAAGGGGCAGACCAGCGTTGCGTAGTGGCCTATGCCGTGCCTGCCAACAGCGACCACCAGAACAAGATGGTGCAGCTACAGGCCGCGTGTACGCCCGTTCCCAATGCCGCTCCCAGGATGCTCAGCCAGCAGGAATCCGACTTGCCGCCACTTGCGTTGGACGGCGCCTACTAAAACCGGTCAATACCCCATGACAACACCTTTCATTACCTCCCCACTTTCTTTAGAGACGCCTGCCATGCGCCAATTCTGTGATCTGTTGACGTGGCTTGCCAGGACCGTGCTGTTGATCTTGGTCGTGGCGGGCATGCAGACAAGCTTTGCAGCCAACATTGACTGTGGCCTTTCGTCGTCAATGGCATCGCCTTTTCCAGGCAACCGAGTGCTTGACTCGGGTACCCAGGTTGGCAGGACATTTTTCAATGGCAATTTGGTGGTGATGCTGACTGCATGCGCTAACACCTCGTCGAGCGCTGAGGCGTTCACGGTAGCGATTCCGGTGGACAGCACCGGTGTGGCCCTGCCAGCGGCAAGTGGCGTCTCCATCCAATCAACCGCCCTTCCAAGCGCTGCGATTGTTTCCAGCTCAGGTGGCACTTGTACGGTGGCCACTAGCGGTAGCAGTGGTGGTTCAACCTCTGTGACTTTCAACCATCCCGGGAAAACGACCTGCAATTACACAGTGACATTCCCTCTTAGCTTGAAAATGACCGCGTCGAGCAATATTGCCGCAGCCGGCATCATCATTCTGAGCAATAGCGCCGACTGGTGGGCTTCATACGCAGATACATCTGGTCAGATCAGCACATTCAGGTCATCGTTTGATCTGATCTCAACGGCCTGCACCCTGACCACCCCTAATGCCACGGTCACGTTGCCAACGCTGTCCACGGGTGCGCTGACTGGCGCCGTAGGCAAGACCGCCGGACGGACACCGTTTACCGTGGCGATTCAAGGTTGCTCCAATGGGGGGACCGCCTACGCAGCCAAGGCCACCTGGACATTTACCGCAGGACCCGCTGATCCAGCGTCCATCGCCAATAGCGCCGACCCCGCGCAGGCCGCAAGCAATGTCTATGTGCAGTTGCTCGATGGCTCCCACAGCCCCATTGCCAGTGGCGGGATTTCCACATTGGCACAGGTGATTGGCAGCACTGCTTCTTCGATCCAGCACTATGCGCAATATTACGCGGGCGCTGCCACCGTGGGGCCAGGCGCAGTGAAAGGGGTTGTGGAGCTCGACCTGACCTATGAGTAGTCCTATGCGGACGACCCCCGGCCGGTCGGCGCACCGCCGCTTGGAGGACGCGGCTTTGGACTTCAGTTGTAGCTGACTTCCAATACCGTTCCGGCAGCAGACTCCTGCCGCACAATTTGCGCAATGCCCTTGCCGATTGACGCCGCATCGCGGCTGACCTGTACCGTGCTGGCGAAGGCATAAGGGCGGTTGCCGCAAAGCGACGCCCTGACGACGCTCGGCAAACCGCCTTGTGCAGCAGGCACCGCCACGGCGTCCAACTGACAACTTGGATTCACCAAGGCGCCGGAAAAAGTGATGATTCCGCCGGCTGCTTGAGCCGCGCCGGGTTGTGCCAACAAGGCCGCAGCCCCGGCACAGACTGTCAAAAATCGCATTGCCATCCCCATCGTCATCTCCAATTAAATAAATGAAAGTTATTTTCATTTTCTACCATTTGGAGAATTTTTATGGCAACTTACTACATTAAATACGTAACAATTGGTTGAGTATTGTCAATATTTCAACATCATTCACTAATTCAACAGCACAAATTCCACACCCGCACACACCGCTGCCACCTGCGCGGCAATGCATTGCTCGGGCGTGGCGTGGGGGCTGTCGGGGTAGACCTCGGTGGTGCTGGTGTAGCGCGCACCGCTGATGCAGGCACACAGGCCCAGTGCCTGCATTTCGTAGTGAATCACACCAGAGGCCACCAGCGGTGCGTCCAGAATGCCGCCCTGCGCGTCGGCCGGGGCAATGTGCGTCACGCGCTGCACCGCCTGAATGATGGCCTGCTGGAAGGCGGGCTGCGGGTTTTGTGCGTCATCCACCACGTAGAAGCCATCGGGAATGGTGCAGGGAGTAAACCGCTGGCCATCGCGCGCGGCCACGGCCGGACGGTATTCGGACTCATCCGTATCGGTGGTTTCGTGCAGGTCGATGTGGGCCGCAAACTGCCCGCGCAGGGGTGCCACCAGACGCATCAGCGCTGCGGCCTCCTGCGCCGGGCTGTCCGGGCGAAACGAGCGGTTGGGGTCGATGGCATCGAAGTTCCAGCGCTGGATGCGCTCATAGGCCCAGGGGCTCACGCAGGGTGCCACCAGCAGATTGATCCGGCCGGCGTAATTTTGCGCATGGGCGTCGAGAAAGCGCAGCGCACCCTGCACGCCGCTGGTCTCGTAGCCATGCACCCCACCGGTCACCAGCACGCTGGGCAAACCGGGCTGCCAAGCGCGGCTGCGCACGGCCATCAGGGCGAAACGCTCATCCCCGTAGACCACCTCGCCGTAGGGCACCACATCAAAGCGGCCACGCAGGCACTCCACGGCGGCCAGCACCTCGCTTGCATAGCTGCGCAAAGGCAGCTGTTGGGCGCGCCACTGGGCCCGCTCGGCTGCGTCCCATGGTTGGCCAGGGGTACCTATGGAATAAAAGTGTGATGGGCTCATGGGGTGCTGCACAGAAAAGCAATAGCGGCATTATCTGTTTGCGCAGTCTGGAAAATGTTGCGTTAACCCCCAACTGCACCCCATCCCACTCCGACCCAAGGCCCGCCATGCAAGCCCAAGACATCCTTCACTTCTGGTTTGATGAACTGAGCGAAAAGCAGCATTTCGCCAAGGACGCCAATCTCGACGCCGCCATACGCGCACGTTTCGGCGCCACACTGGAGGCTGCCGCCCGCTGCGAACTGTTTGGCTGGCGCACCACCGCACAAGGCCGATTGGCAGAAATCCTCGTGCTGGATCAGTTCTCGCGCAACATCTACCGCGACACGGCGCGCGCCTTTGCCCAGGACGCGCTGGCCCTGCTGCTGGCCCAGGAACTGGTGGCCAGCGGGCAAGACCAGGGCCTGACGCCGCCGCAGCGTGCCTTTGCCTATATGCCCTATATGCACAGCGAGTCCCTGCCCATCCACGCGCAGGCTGTCGCCCTGTTTAGCCAGCCGGGCATGGACAACAACTTGAATTTCGAGTTGCGGCACCAGGCCATCCTTATGCGCTTTGGCCGTTATCCGCACCGCAACGCGATTTTGGCCCGCAGCTCCACTGCACAGGAGCTGGATTTTTTGAACGAGCCCGGCTCTTCGTTTTGATGCCGTCACCCAAGTCGGTTACCCTCCCCGCCTCACCAAAAAGGAATACACCATGAAAAAACTCAACGTCACCATCAAGTTGGAAATGTCGGTACCGGACGATTGGGAACTGGCCGAGACTTCCGAGGGCACGCCGGTCCTGAAGCTGCCCACAGGCCAGTTTCTGGACCTGGCCATCGAGCCGCTGTTTGCTGCCGACCCGGAAGAAACCTGGTCCAGCACCGAAGACGAAGATGCGCTCAATGACATCCTGGACATGGTCGAAAGCGAAGAGGTCATCTACGACTTCGTTACCCACTAAGGTGCTGACTCCACTCACGCTGCGTCCGGTCAACAGCAATGTGCACAGCGTGCACTTGCCCGACGGCGCGCACGTGGGCAACCTCAAGCGCATTGGCGCCATCTGGAAGTTCAAGGCGGTGGGCTATGACGCGGACGGTAGCGTGGTGCCCGGTGGCGGGCCCTTTACGGACCGGCACAACCTGCAGTTTGCAGATCCCGATGCGGCGCAAGTCAGCGCGGTATTGGAGCAACCTGGCCAAGTCCGGTCTGCGCCCTTGTTTTTTGCGCGTTAAACCACCAGCTAGGGACATGACCGATCCACTGCACATTGTTTGCCCCCATTGCCACACCACCAACCGCGTGCGCGCCGATCAACTGGGCAGCGCACCCGATTGCGGTCAGTGCAAAAAAGCGCTGTTTACCGGGCAACCGGTGTCACTGGATGAAGCGGGGTTTGACAAGCACATAGGCCGCAGCCGCATTCCGGTGTTGGTGGACTTTTGGGCTCCCTGGTGCGGGCCATGCCGGCAAATGGCCCCGGCCTTTGCCCAGGCTGCTGCCGCGCTGGAGCCCCGTGTGCGACTGGCCAAGGTGGACACCGAGGCCGTGCCCCATCTGGCCGCACGTTTCAACATCCGCAGTATTCCCACCCTGGCGCTCTTCGTGGACGGCCGCGAAGTGGCGCGCCAACCCGGTGCCATGGGCTTGCAGGACATCACACGCTGGGTGCAATCCCATCTGCCGCGCTAACCTGTGGCCCGGCGTTCAGGCCGCGTGCGGCTTCAGGCAGCAGTGCCCAGGCCCAGCGCGTGGAACACGCGCACCGCCGCGTAAGCGTCATTGGCTGCGTACACCAGCTGCGCCTCGGTCAGCCGGGCATTGGCCCAATTGCTGGTGGCTGCCTTTTTTGATTTGATGAAGCGCTGGTTGAACAGCACTGCCACCGCGCCCTTTACGCCCATGTCCTTGCGGTAGCCACGCTCCCGGAACACGGTGTTGAGTTCCAGAATGCCCTGCGGTTGCACGCCCAGCTTCTGGATGATGCGTTTGCGGTCATCGCCCAGCCCAAAGCCGGCCTTGGCGACACCGCCCAGCGCCAGCAGTTCGGCGCTGATGGCGCTGCAATGCGGGTCATTGAGCTGGAACACCCAAGCCCGCTGGGCTGTCGCAAGTTGCAAGATGTGCGGCCCGTCAGACAATTCCCCGACCCGGAAGGTGGGTTTGCTCTCGGTATCAAAACCCCAGGCCGGCGAGTCCTTGAGCTGGGCCAGGGCTTCGCGCGCGCCGGCGCCATCCGTGACGAGGGTGATGCGGTCCAGGCCCAGCCGTTCAAAGGCAGGCAGCAGCGCAATGGCATCTTTATCGGGCGTGGAGCGGAGGGTGTTCGAGGGGGTAAGCATGTGGGACGTATCATCGCCGGTTAAGGACACTCCCCATGAAAAAAACATTTCCCCTCAAGGCTGAAGGTAAAAACCCCGAACGCATGCTTGAAGCCACCAAGCACGAGATCCGCAAATACATCAAACGCGAGCGCCGCCGCGACTTGCCCGAGGGCGTGGACTTCTGGGACTTTGACTGCAAATTCGGCACATCGTCCGAAACCGCCAGTGTCGCCCACCTGGCCGAATTGATCCCGCTGATCGACGCGCTGGTGAAGAGCGACGGTGCACAGTTTTACGTGGAAATCCTGTCCAAGCACGGCCACCGCCAGACGCGTGAAAAGACCGACGCCGACTCCGAATAAGTTGATGCCGCCCGCCTTCAGCCCAGCCGCCGATCGCAACAAGCAAGCCATTCTGGACGTGCTGCGCCAGGTGCTGCCCGAGCAGGGCCGCGCCATGGAAATTGCCTCCGGCACCGGTCAGCACGTGGCCTGGTTCGCCAGGCACTTGCCGCCATGGACCTGGCAGCCTACCGACGCCGATGCCCCGGCGCTCAACAGCATTGAGGCCCGTATCGCACAGGAGCAACTGGCCAATGTGCGCGCGCCACTGCTGCTGGATGTGCTGAGCCAGGTATGGCTACCCGAGGACATGGCGCTATTCGACGCCATCTACTGCGCCAACATGCTGCACATTGCGCCCTGGGCTACCTGCGCCGCGCTCATGCAGGGTGCGGCACGCCATCTGGCCCCGGGCGGCCAACTGATCACCTACGGCCCGTATCTGGAAGACACGGTACCCACGGCTCCGGGCAATCTGGCGTTTGACGCCAGCCTGCGCTCCCAGCAGGCCTGTTGGGGTCTGCGGCGACGCGAAGACGTGGAGCTGGAGGCCGCCAGGGCGGGCCTGCAGCTCACACAGCGCTTTGCCTTACCGGCCAACAACCTGTTGCTGGTGTGGATGCGTGCACCGGCCGGGGCATGACAGGGCCAGGCTACGTTTGCTTGCAATTCATTCGCCCCGCTTTACACAAATGACACCTGCAAGGCGGACCATTGCCGGGTGTTCACTCCAAAGATTGTTATGAAGAAATTTTCTGCCACCGTGTGTGCCCTTGCCGCTGCCGCTTTGCTGACCAGCAGCCTGTCTTTCGCCGACGACCGTGGCCGGCAGGACGAGTACCAGCAAGGTAACGGCCATGGTCATGGCCATGGCAACGGACATGGCAACCGTCGCGACGACCGCGAGTTTGACCAGCGCGATGGCCGCTGGAATGACAGGCGTCCCGACTACAACGCACGCGGCCCGGACTTCCGTCGCGGCGGCTATATTTCCCGCGAGTACCGCGACCGCGCCTATGAAGTCGATTACCGGGAACACCATCTGCGTCGCCCGCCAGAAGGCCACCGCTGGGTGCAGGTGGGTGCGGACTATGTGCTGATCGCCATTGCTACGGGCGTCATCGCCAATATTATTCTCAACAGCCGCTAAGCCGTATACTTTTGGCATGCATTTCAACGCCTTTCGCCTCTCGCGGCGCTCTGCACTGCGCGCATTTTCCGTCCCGCTGACTGCTGCCCTGGCGTTCAGTCTGGGGGCCTGTTCGCCCCAGGATTCGGCGCAAAAGCCGGCGCCCGGAAGCATCAAGCCGGATCAGGCCTATGACGTGCTGGCCAAGCAAGGCAAGGGCTTTGCAGCGGGAGCGTTGATGAGCGCCAACACGGTCTACGTGATGTTTGACCCGCAATGCCCGCATTGCGGTCACCTGTGGGAACAGTCTTTACCGCTGCACAAGAAGGTGAAATTTGTCTGGATGCCGGTGGCTTTCATTAGCGCCAAGAGCGCACCGCAGGGTGCGGCCTTGCTGACTGCGGCCAATCCGGTAGAAGCCATGGGCGTGCACGAGGCCTCCATTCTGGCGGGCTCCGGTGGCACTTCGGCCTCGTCGAGCATTCCCGATGACATTGCCGCGGCGATCAAGAAAAACACCGAGTTGTTCAACGGCATGGGCGTCGAGTCGGTGCCCTACATCGTGGCCAGAAACGCCAGCACCGGCCAGGTCGTGACCAACGCAGGCTCGCTGGAGACCGCTGCGCTGGCGCAATTCCTGGGAATCAATTAGCCCCACCTTCGCCGACAGGGAAGCCCCCAAGGGCGCGAGTCCCTTGGGCCCAGGAATACCGCTTTAGCGGGTGACCAGCACCGGCACGCTGGACTCGGCCACCACCTTGGTGGCTACGCTGCCCAGCATCAAGCGGGCAATGCCGGTACGGCCGTGGGAGCCCATCACGATGAGGTCACAGCCCAGTTCCTTGGCGCTTTGCACAATACCGCTGGCTGCGGCCACATCTTCCACCAGGCGCGCTTGCAGGCTGACGGGCGGAACTTCGGCTTTGCACAAGGTTTCCACCTGGGCATGGGCCTGTGCCGCCAACTGTTGAGCCGCCGCGGAATATGCCTGGTAGCCCATGGGATTGACCTCGCCCACACCCAAATAGGGATAGGGGTCTGATACATACAAAGCGGTCAGGGCCGCGCCATGCAAACGGGCCATGCCGACCGCGAGTTTGGCGGCATGTTCGGAAGCGGCCGAGCCGTCGGTTGCGAGGAGAATGCTTTTAAACATAAATACCCTTATGTGTGTTGTGATGCTTCATCTTGCGCCTATCCACAGGGCCCGTATTTGACCAGCGTCAATACACTGACACAAGCAGGGTTCACCGCCATAATGCCCTCCACTACAAGGAACGCACCCTATGAAAGCCATTTGGAACGGCACCACCATTGCCGAGAGCGACGACACCGTGCTCGTCGAGGGCAACCACTATTTCCCCGCAAGCTCGCTCAAACGTGAATACGTCAGCTTCAGCAACCACAAGACCAGTTGCGCCTGGAAGGGGCAGGCCAGCTACTACAGCCTGATGATCAATGGCGAACTCAACACCGATGCCGTCTGGTATTACGCCGACCCCAAACCCGAAGCCGAAATGATCCGCAACCGCGTGGCCTTCTGGAAGGGCGTGAAGGTCGAGTAGACGCGCCAGGGCACAGCGCGCATCGCTTGGCGGGCGGGCTGTGAATCAGTCGCTGGGCTCGTCGTCCGATGCGTCCGGCGCGCCGCGGCTCCCCGCCTTGGGCGGACGCGGCACTTTCTTCAGGCGGATATTGCGCGCCAACTCGATGGCGTCCTTCTTGACCTGGCGTTCGGCGTCCAGCTTTTCGCCCACCTCCAGCCACTGGGCAAACTCTTCCGGGGTTTCCAGCGTCAGACGACCCAGGGCGCCGGAGCGGAAGTCGTGGATCACAATTTCAGCCGCGTGGTTGAGGTTTACCTTGCCGCCACCCAGCAAGGCACCGCGCTTGCGGCCCACGGCATCCAATAGCTGCTCGTCGCTCAGGGCTGCCGCATCCTTGATCTTGTAGCGCGCCTCCAGCGCCGGGGCATAGTGCTGGCGCACATAGTCCAACAGTTCCAGCGCCACCTCTTCGTCTTCAAAGGCATTGCGACCCACCGCACCGCTGGCGGCCAGGTTGTAGCCGCTCTTGGCCACGATGATGCGCGGCCACAGAATGCCGGGCGTGTCGTACAGGTAGAAGTCATCCGCAATGGTGATGCGCTGTTCCAGCTTGGTCACGCCGGCCTCGTCGCCGGTCTTGGCGGCGCGCTTGCCCTTGAGCGTGTTGATGAGCGTGGATTTGCCCACATTGGGGATGCCGCAGATCAGCACCCGCATCGGCTTGGTCATGCCGCCCCGGTTCGGCGCCAGGGCGTGGCATGCAGCCACCAGTGCTTTCGACGGTGTGGACATGCTGGCATCCAGCGGCAAGGCGCGCACACTGCTCTGCGCATTGAAATGCGCCAACCAGGCCGCGGTACGCACCGGGTCGGCCAGGTCCTGCTTGTTGAGCACCTTGAGTGCCGGCTTGCCCTTGGTGATCTCCGCCAGCATGGGGTTGGCACTCGACCCCGGCAGGCGCGCATCCAGCAATTCGATGACCACATCAATTTCCTTGATGCGCTCGGCAATTGCTTTGCGGGTCAGATGCATATGCCCGGGGAACCATTGAATTGCCATGCCGCTGAACTTTCATAAAAAACCAAACAGCCTGGATTGTCGGGCAGTTCGCAGCAATGCCTTGACGGCCGAGCAAAAGGTCTCTGCCTACTTCACCCGCAGTATCAGCTTGGGCAGCGATGGCGCGGACCTGGCCGTGAGCAAGGTGCTGGCCTTGGCCAGCAAGAGCCTAGCCCGGGTGGCCGCAAATGCCAGCCGCTTCGAAAAGGCCACGGGCTTGCGCGCTTTGAACACCATCGCCACTGCGGCCATGCCCGCGGCCGTTGCCGCGCACGGCGTGGCATCCAGAATTGAAGCCCGGTCGGCTGAACTGGTGCAATCGCTTGCGGGCGGCAAACCTGCAACCAAACGCGTAGCCTCCCAGCGCGCCGTCGCTCGCAAACCACGCGCCGGAAACACAACCGTCTAAGGGATCAGCGCCCGCTTCCGCTGCACAGTCGGTGCATCTGCCAATGCCCGCCCCCTCGGGGTGCGGGCATTTTTGCATTCAGAGAGACACCAGCACCGGCTTGGCCACCAGGCGCTTGGGCGACAGGTATTCCTGCAGGTAAATATCAAAGGGCATGGAGTCGGCCGCTTCAATATCGGCCTGATCCTGCAGCGATCGGGCCCGCATGCGCGCCCACTCTGCAGCCTGCGCCTCTGGCATGGGCAGGTCCAGCATCGCCTGCCGGGTTTTCACAGACTGAGCCCGCACGAAAGCCACGAAAGACCCGTCAAACTCTTCCTGCACCGCCTTGAGCACGCGCGCCGAGGGGGTGCTGTCCGGGTGCAGCAAGGCGTACTCCGCGTCGGTCACGGCGCGGGAGTAATCCTGCGTGGCGTGCGCGGCATCGAGTTGTGCGGCAATCGGTTTGAGCTGTTGCACGATCTCCAGGCCCCAGGCGGTTAGCGTCAGGGTGCCCTGGCCTTTTTCGAGTTCCAGGCCAGGCTCGCGGCCACGCTCGGCGGCGCGATGCTGGTTGCGGCCGATGGCGGCAATTTCCTGCGGCGAATCGTCCAGGCTGTCGGACTGCAGGCAGTGCAGCAAAAACACATCCAGAAAACGCAAGGTCTGCGCCGTGATGCCCACCGGCTCAAACGGATTCAGATCCATCAGGCGCACTTCCACATACTCCACGCCACGCTCGCGCAGGGCGTGCAAGGGGCGCTCGCCGGGGAAGATCACGCGCTTGGGGCGGATGGTGCCGTAGAACTCGTTTTCAATCTGCAGCAGCGTGGTCTGCAACTGGCGGTAGCTGCCGTCCGGCGCCTTCACGCCCATGGCCTCATAAGCCGCATAGGGCTGTGTCAGCGCCTGCTGCAGCGATGCGGCATAGCCTGCCAGGCTGTTGTAACTCACCGCCAGCGAGGCCTGGGCATCGCTCTGGTAGCCCAGGCGCCCCATGCGCAGGGAGGTGGCATAGGGCAGATGCATGGTGCCCTGGTTGAGGGGCTGCAGTTGGTGCGTGCGCCCGGCCACAAAGGTCGAGCAGACCGCGGGCGATGCGCCAAACAGATACAGCGGCAAAAACGCATGGCGGCGGAAATTGCGGATCAGGCCGAAGTAGGCCTCGCTGGTGACATCGGGCACGCTCCAGTTGTAGTGAATGCCCGAGATGGTCTGCATGCGCCGCCCATAGCGGCAGCCCAGGCCGCTGCGATATACCGTCTTGGCGCGGCCCACATTGGAAGTGCCGTACTGGCCCAGCGGTATGTCCTCATCGGCGGGCAGTCCACAGGGCATGCTGGAAACCCAGAGCATCTCGTCACCCAGCGCGCGCATGGTGAACTGCTGAATGCCTGTGAGCTCATCCATGCAGGCGTCGACACCGGCATGCACGCCGGTGATGAGTTCCAGTTGCGATTCGCTGAAATCGGTGGTGATGTGCGGATGCGTCAGGGCAGAGCCCAGGGCGTCCGGGTGGGGCGTCATGGCCAGACGGCCATCGGTCTGCGCGCGCAAGCTTTCCTTTTCCAGACCGCGCCGGATTCCTGTCAGGCGCTTGTGGGCGACCAAAGCGGGGCCCTGTGAATAATTGTTCATAACCTTGGCCCTTTGTTCTTTTCTTCGGGCGCGAAGTTAACACAGCAACCGCCCCTGTGCTTTGCGTTGACCTGTTCTCTGCGCCCGGCGCGCAGATTTGCGCGATTCGCTGCACCTATATGGGCACAAACCGACTTGAATCAAGCGTGCCCCCGTCTGGTGCATCACAATAGGGGCAATATGCAAGCTCTGGAAACTGTCGTTTGGTCTGTCATGCTGGGAGGTCTGCTCACCATAGGCGCACTGGCCCTTATGGATGTCTTCAAGAACCACAGTGCGTCGTCCTGGCGTGGCCTGATTTTTTTATCGATTACCGGCTGCTCCAGTGTGCTGCTCTCGGGCTTGCCGGAGGATTTGTTTCCCGGCCTGCCCCTGTTGCCGGTGTTGATTCTGAAGAGCGGTCTGGGGCCACTCAGCGGCGCCATGATTCTGGCCTATCTGGGCCAATGGATGGGCGTGGCGGCGGAAGATCGGCTGGTACACCGCACCATCGTCTGGGGCTCTGCAGTGTTGGTGGCAGCAGCCGTTGGCATCATTGTGCTGGCGGCCCTGTTCGCCCACCGCTTCAGCGGTGAAATCCTGCTACTCGCAGCCCTGCTGTCCGCACTGGCGGTGCTGATGGCCACCTTCACCTCCTTGCGCGCGGCGCAGTTGGGCGACACGATGGCGCGCGACATGGCCCTGGGTTGCCTGTTTCTGGCCCTTTCGACGGCCGGGCTGTTCGGGCACCAGCTCAGGCCGGAGGACACCAACCTGGCCGTATGGACAGTGACCGCGTTTAGCACCGTCATGTTTTTTCTGGTCATGGTCAATCTGGAGCTTCGCCGCAATCGCCAGATTCGCCGACTGGAGCGGCTCTCGGGCCTGTCGCAGGGCCTGGACCCTGCCACCGGGCTGCCCAGAGGCTCCGTACTCCTGTCCAAAGTGGACGATGCTTTCTGGCGCAGCGCCCGGCTCAAAACCCACTGCACCGTGATCTGCCTGCACCTGCGCAACCTGTATGCACTCAGCGACGAAGCCGGCCATCTGGTGGATCAGCAAATCCTGTCCGCAATGGCCGCGCGCATGCGGCGCGCCGTGGGCTTTCGCTGTGTGGTCGGGCTGTACCACCCGCGCCTGTTTGTGGTGGTGATTTCAGCCGTCAAACAACCCAAAATTGTTGGCACCATGCCCGAACGGCTGCGCCTGCTGATGTGCAAACCGCTGGATGTTGTGGGCCAAAACGAACTGCTGCATGTCTTCACGCCGCAATTCAGCGTCGGGGCCATCACGGTCACGGCTGCCAATGCGGTGCCCACCCAAGTGATTGACGAGGCCGAACAGCTGGCACTCGCCAGCGAACGGGATGGCACCAAAGACGGTACCACCGCCCGCAGCCCGCTGGCGACGCGATAACAGCCCCTGCTTATTCCGGCTTGAGGTGGGCCATGGCGCGACTCACCTCATAACCGCCCTGGGCTGCACCATTGGGCGGAACCATCTCACCGCTGCGGTCACGCACCTGCTCCAGTTGCGCTGCCAGGCGCTCGGGCGACTGCCCGTCCAGCCCGATCCAGGCGCCCTGCGTGAGGGTGATGTGCGCGGCCTCTACGTTGCCGGCACCGGCACACAACACCGTGCGTGTGGGTGCATCCTGCCCCACCAGCACCAGCATGGCTGGCGTGACCGCCTGCGGCTGCAGTGCAGCCAGCACTTCGGCGGGCATCAGGTCTTCGGTCATGCGGGTTGCCGCGGTAGGTGCCAGACAGTTCACGCGGATATCGTGCTTGGCGCCTTCCAGACCCAGGGTCTGCATCAGGCCCACCAGCGCCAGCTTGGCCGCGCCGTAATTGCTCTGGCCGAAGTTGCCATACAGGCCGGTGCTGGAGGTGGTCATCAGGATGCGGCCGTATTTTTGCTCCACCATGTGCGGCCAGGCGGCCTTGGTGCAATGCACGGCGCCCATCAGGTGCACGTCGAGCACCAGACGGAAATCTGCCAGATCCATCTTGGCAAAAGTCTTGTCACGCAGAATGCCGGCGTTGTTGACCACGATGTCGATGCGCCCCCAGGTGTCCACCGCCTGCTGCACCATGGCTTGCACAGCCTCCCAGTCGGTAACGGAGGCGCCATTGGCAATGGCCTCGCCGCCGGCAGCGCGGATTTCGGCCACCACCTGCTCCGCCGCCGTGAGCGAGCCGCCCGAGCCGTCACGCGCACCGCCCAGATCATTGACCAGCACCTTGGCACCGCGCGCGGCCAGGGCCAAGGCATGTTGGCGACCGACGCCGCCACCGGCTCCGGTCACAATCGCTACGCGTCCTTTGAAATCAATCGTCATTGCGCACTCCAGTACACCCGTTAAAACCCGAAAGAAGCCGGACCCCGGCGCCTGCACCAAGACCCGTTCATGGAAATCACCTCTGACATCATCCACACACCGCCCAGGGATGCCGCCACGGTCATCATTCTCAGGGATAGCCCTGCGGGCCTGGAAGTTTTTCTGGTCAAGCGCCATGGGCTGTCGGACGTATTGGGCGGGGCCTATGTGTTTCCGGGCGGCAAGCTCGACGACAGCGATGTGCTGCTGCCCGAAGCTGCCCATCTGGACCAGAGCGCGGGTCAACTGCACGCCACCCTGGCCGAGCCCGGGCTGGACCTGCCGGTCGCCCGGGGCCTGTATGTGGCGGCGCTGCGTGAGGCCTTTGAGGAATGCGGCGTGTTGTTTGCCCAGGACGCAGCACACCGCCACAGCATGCAACTGGCCGAGCAACTCAAAGCGGGGCAATCGTTTAACCAGGTCTTGCAGCATTTGCAGTTGCGCCTGCAGACCCGGGCCGTCATGCCGTGGTCGCGCTGGATTACGCCCAAAATGCCCTCGATTTCCAGCAAGCGCTTTGACACCCGCTTCTTTGTGGCCGCGCTGCCGGAGCACCAGATCGCCAGCCACGACAACGTGGAAACGACCGAAAGCGTCTGGCTGCAGCCGCGTGTCGCACTCGAACAGTATTGGGAAAACCACATTGCTCTGGCACCGCCGCAAATCATGACCCTGGCGCATTTGTCACGCCATGCCGACGTGGCCAGCGTACTGTCTGCCGCGCGGCAGGCGCCACCGGCCCTGATCGAACCGGAGCCCTTTAACGAGGACGGCGAGCGCGTCATTTGCTACCCGGGCGACCCGCGCCACAGCATCCCTCTTGCGGCCATGCCCGGCCCCACCCGGCTGCGCTTTCGCAACCAGCGCTTTGAGCCCGAACAAGGCTTTGCCGCCCTGTTTGCCTAAAGACCGCGCTACCCGCCATGGTGACGATGGGTGCCAGACAGAACCACCCCACAAGCCTGTGGCTTTGGGCTGTGATGGCCTTGTGGCTCGCCTTGGCAGGCTGCTCCAGCGCGCCCATGCAAGGGGGCGCCAATACAACGGCCATCCTGCCGTCCCGCCTGACGCAAGAGCAGGCCAACGACGTCACCCTCTACGCCATCAGCCTGGTCGGCACACCCTACCGTTGGGGCGGCAATACGCCAGAGTCCGGCTTTGATTGCAGCGGCCTGATTGGCCACGTCTACCAGTCCAGCGCGGGCGTGCTGCCACCCCGAACCGTAGCCGCCTTGACCGCGTGGGGCCAGGCCGTACCGGTCGACGCATTGCGCAGCGGTGACCTGGTGGTGTTTGTGCAAAAAGGTGTGGCCAACCATGCCGGCATCTACGTCGGCGAGGGCCGCTTTGTGCACGCCCCGTCCAAAGGGGGCGAGGTTCGGCTGGACGCGCTCAACTCCCGGTACTGGGGCCAACAGCCGGTCAGCTACCGCCGGCCCTGAGCCAAGCGCTGGGGCCTCAGCCCAGAACGGCCAGCACGCTGACGAAGACCACTTTGACCACCAGCCAGGTACCCACCACGATGACCCAGGACTTCCATTGCACGCGGGGCGTGTTCAAGGCGTTCTCCACCGGCGTGAACACCAGGGCACAGGCCAGACCGAACAGCAAGCCGATCGCGGCTTGCGTCAGCTTGAGTTGCCACCAGGGCTGCGGACCTTCATCCACCGGAGAAAAGATGCTGACGGCCAGCCCGAAAATCAGCCAGCGCGCCAGATAGCCCCACCAGCGGGTCCAGCGTCCGGCGCCAACCGGCGGCCAATGTTCGTCGTGCGGGGTAGTGGAGTGCATGGGTTTAGAGCTTGATGTCGTAGGTAATCCAGGCCGTGCGCGCGGCGATCTTGTCGTAGGCCGAGCGTGCGCGGTAATTGTTGTCAGCGGTAATCCAGCGGATCACGCTCCAGTTGCGCTGCGCGCCATAGGCCTTGATGGCCTCAATCAGCTGCGTGCCTGCTTGCGCACCCCGAGCCCCGGGGTCCACAAACAAATCGTCCAGGAAGCCGCCGGTGGTGGCCGAAAGCGGCCGGGCAAACGCACGAAAGTGGGCCAGCCCGATTGCCTTGCCCGTGGCGTCAAAGGCCATCAGACATTGGCTCTCGTGGGCCGCATCGAACAGCCAGCCCCAGACACGGTCACGCATGTCGGCCGTTTGCTCAACCTGGTAGAAGCGCGCGTAGCCCTGGTACAACGCATCCCAGGCGGCACGGTCGGCGTCCAGGGGCGGGCGAATGGTCAGCATGAAAATTCCTTGTCCGGTGGCATAAAAAACGGCTTGTGGCCCCGAATCTACCAGAGCACCAAGACGCTGATCCCCAGACTCAGGCACGGCGGGATTGGAGGGCCGGCATCAGCACCAGAAACACCATGCACATGGCGCCAGCCAGCAGGCCGGCAGACAACGGGCGCATGACAAACACGCTCCAGTCCCCGTGCGACAGCAACAGCGCGCCGCGCAGACTTGCCTCCATCATCGGCGCCAGAACAAAGCCCAGCAGCAGGGGCGCTGGCTCCATGCCCAACTTATGGAACACATAGCCAACCAGGCCAAAGGCGCCCACCAGCCAGATGTGCAAACTGCTGTGGGTGCTGCCGAAGATGCCCACAGCGCAAAACAGCACGATGGCCGGAAACAGCCAGCGGTAAGGTACCGCCAGCAACCTGCTCCACAGGGCCATCAGCGGCAAATTCAGCACGACCAGCAGCAGGTTGCCCAGCCAGAGCGAGGCAATCAGGCCCCAGAACAGTTCCGGGCTGCTGGACATGACCTGCACGCCGGGCTGTATCTTGTGCATGGTCATGGCGCCCACCATCAGCGCCATGACCGCATTCGTCGGAATGCCCACCGCCAATAGCGGCAGGAACGCTGTGTGTGCGGCGGCGCTGTGGGCCGCCTCGGGCGCCGCCACGCCACGGATATTGCCCGTACCCAAGGGAACCTCTCCCGGCTTGGCTTTGACCTTGGTCTCCAGCGCATAGGCGGCAAAGGAGGCCAGCAAGGTACTGCCCCCGGGAATGCCGCCCAGCAGCGAGCCCACTGCGGTGCCGCGCAATGCAGCGGGTGTGGTGTCCCTGAGATCCTGCTTTGTCGGCCACAGGCCCCGGACCCTGGCGGCAAAGACCTCGCGCGCATGCGCGGGTCGCGCCAGCTGGTTGATGATTCCGCCATAGCCGAACACGCCCATGGCAAGGGCCATAACGCCAATGCCATCGCGCAACTCCACAATGTCAAAGGCAAAACGCACCACGCCGGAGTTGGCGTCCGTACCCACCAGCCCCAGCAGCAGGCCCAGCACCACCATGGCCAGGGCCTTGAGCAGCGAGCCCGCAGCCAGCACCGCGGCCCCCATCAGAGCCAACACCAGCAACGAAAAATACTCGGTCGGCCCGAACTGGTCGGCCAGCAGGGCCAGCGCAGGCGCAAGCAGCACCAGCAGCAGCGTTGCCACACAGCCGGCAAAAAAAGAAGCCCAGCCGGCTGCCGCCAGCGCCGGGCCTACCCTGCCCTGACAGGCCATCGGGTAGCCGTCGTACCGGCTGCGCACGGGAGACGGCGCACCCGGTACATGGACCAAAATCGCCGTGATGGCGCCGCCGTGCTGTGCGCCGTAGTAAACAGCGGCCAGCAGGATCAGCGCCGACACCGGCGCCAACCCAGTGGTCGCAGGCAGCAGCATGGCAATAGCGGCCACCGGCCCAATGCCCGGCAACACACCGATCAGTGTGCCCAGCAGACAACCGGCCAGCACAAGCAGCAGGTTGGCGGGCGCGAGCGCCACACCAAAACCCAGCGCGAGATGGCTCCATACATCCATGCGGCGCCCTCAGGGATTCGCAAAGTCCGGCCAGACGGCCAGCGGCAGTTTCAGCAGCACGACAAAGGCCAGGTAACTGCCCAGCGCAAGCACCAGGGCCAACACCAGCACCTCTTTCCAGCGGAACGCGCTGCCGGCCTTGGCTGCGATCACGGTGAGTAGAAAAATCGCCGGCACCAGCCCCACGGGTTTGAGCCCCAGGCCGGACAGGCCGCCCATCAGCGCCCCGAACACCACGTTGGCCAGCACGATACAACCCACCGGGCGCCAGGCCCAGGCCCCGATACGGCCACCGTCCTCAGTCTCAAACACCAGCGCTTTGAAAACAATGACACCACCCAGCACGATCAGCAGCGCACCCAGCAGCAAAGGGAAGTAACCCGGCCCCATGCCGCGTGCCGAGCCGACGCCATAGCGCGTCGCACTCCAGGCAAAACTCACGCCCAGGCCCATAAACAGCAGGCCGGAAAAAAAGTCTTTTTGATTTTTCAGATTCACCTGCGAACTCCTGCGGGCTTCAATCCATCGGAGGTGTTGAGATCAACACTTCTTCCACCACCGTCAGCCCCTCGGCCACGCGCAGCGCGCCCGCCAGGCGCAGGGGCCGCATGCCGTCACTCAGCGCCTGTTTGCGCAAGGCCTCAATCACCGGCTCCTTGGTGACACGGGCCTTGAAGGCATCCGTCACCTCCAGCAACTCGTACAGGCCCATGCGGCCCATGAAGCCGGTCATGCGGCAGTCCACGCAACCCACGGCCCTGTAGGGCTTGTAGCCGCCGTTGATCTGCCAGGGCTTGACGATTTCGCCCAGTTTCTCGCGCGGCATCTCCTCGTCGCGCACCTTGCACTTGCGGCACAGCGTGCGCACCAGGCGCTGCGCCAGCACGCCCAGCAGCGTGGCATTGATCAGGTAAGACGGGATGCCCAGCTCCAGCAGGCGCGTCACAGCCGAGGGCGCGTCGTTGGTGTGCAAGGTGGAGAACACCAGGTGCCCGGTAAGCGCAGCCTGCACCGCCATCTCGGCGGTTTCCAGATCGCGGATTTCACCCACCATGATGATGTCCGGGTCCTGCCGCATCAGGGCACGTAGGCCCTGCGGAAAACCAAAGTCCAGCTGCGGCTGCACCTGGGTCTGGTTGAACGCGGGTTCGATCATTTCGATCGGGTCTTCCACCGTGCTGACGTTCACCTCTTCGGTGGCCACGCGCTTGAGCGTGGAGTAGAGCGTGGTGGTCTTGCCCGAACCGGTGGGCCCGGTCACCAGAATGATGCCGTGCGGGCGCTTGACCAGACTCTCCCAGCGCGTGGCATCGTGGCTGGAAAAGCCCAGCGCGTCCAGGTCTTTCACCGCGTTGTCGGGGTCAAAAATGCGCATCACCATCTTCTCGCCGAAGGCGGTGGGCAGGGTGGAGATGCGCATTTCAATTTCGTCACCGCGCGGGTTGCGCGTCTTGATGCGCCCGTCCTGCGGGCGGCGGCGCTCGATCACGTCCATGCGGCCCAGCAGCTTGATGCGGGCACACATGGCATTGAGCACGCCCATGGGCATCTGGTAGACCGGGTGCAACACGCCGTCGATGCGAAAGCGGATCACGCCCTGCTCGCGCCGCGGCTCCAGGTGGATATCGCTGGCGCGCTGGTCAAAGGCGTATTGCCACAACCAGTCCACCACCTGCACCACGCCCTGGTCGTTGGCGTCGAGTTGCTTGTTGGTGCGGCCCAACTCCACCAGCTGCTCAAAGCTGGTGCCGTTGTTGGTGCCGGCCTTGGCGGCCGCGCGCACCGACTTGGCCAGGGCATAAAACTCGGCCGTGTAGCGCTGAATTTCCTGCGGGCTGGCAATCACCCGGCGCACCGTGCGGCGCGACTGGCGCTCCACCTCGGCCACCCAGTCGGTGACAAAAGGCTCGGCCGTGGCCACGGTGATCTCCGAGGGCGTCACCGTCACCGGCAGAATCTTGTGGCGCTCGGCGTAGGCAGCGCCCATGGAGTCGGCAATGCGGCCCACGTCTACTTTGAGCGGGTCTATGCGCAAATAGTCCAGGCCACAACGCCTGGCCAGCCACTGGGTGAGTAACTCCATGTCCAGCGGCTTCTGGTCGGCCGCGCGCCGCATGCTGACACTGGCCAGCCGCACCAGCGGGTGTTGTGCGCTTTCGGCCATGGAGCAGCGCGCCATGGTGCGCGTGGCCTCTTCGTCGGAAATCACGCCATCGCGCTGCAGCCACTGCACCAGCTTGCGCCAGTCCAGCGGACCGGTGTGCGAGGTCTGGGGTTTTGCCTGCGGCGCGACTGGGTGTGTCATGGCCTGACCGGTTTGAAGCCGCGCACCCACTTGTCAGCAGGCAGGCCCCAGTCGCGCGCAATGGTTTCTGCGCGTTCCATCAGCAGCTTGCGGTTGGGGCGCGAACTGGTGCGCTGCGCCATGACCACCGTATTGCCTTCGCGGGTGGATTTAAAGGCCCAGATGGCGTCCATGCCAAAGGCGACGGCAATCTGGTCCACGCTGTTCTGAAAACTCGAGGAGCGACCGAACAGGTTCACCGTCATGCAGCCCTCGTCGCTCAGGGTATTGCGGCAGTCGGTGTAAAAGTCCGCGCTGTCGAGTACCGGGGCTGCAGCCTCATCGTCATAGAGGTCCACATGCAGCAAATCGACAGCGCCCTGCCAGCGCTGCTGCTTGATTTCCTGGGACGCATCGGCCAGCACCACCTGCATGCGCGGGTTGTCGGCCGGCAGGGCGAACCAACCCTTGCAGGCGTGCAGTACCTGCGGGTTGAGTTCAATCGCCGTGGTGTTTTTCATGCGTACCACCTTGTGGCAGAACTTGGTGAGCGACGCTGCCCCCAGGCCCAGCTGCATGGCCTGGCGCTGGGCCATGGATTGCGGCTCCAGAAACAGCAGCCCCACCATCATGCGCTGTATGTACTCATGCACCAGGACCAGCGGGTCATCCAGGGACATGGAGCCCTGTATCCATTCGCTGCCCAGGTGCAGGTGACGCACCGGGCCTTCTTCGGAGAAATTGACTTCCGGGAGATTGATTGCTTCATTTATTGCCATGGGGATTTATACCAGCATGGCAAGGTCTGCAAGCGTGGGGGCCAAGTCAGAGCAAGGCACCCGCCTTCTCACCGCGCTCGTACACCACATGGGCACGCCCCACGATCAAAGGATCGAGCTTGCCGATTTGCGCCAGATCCTTGTTTTGGTAGGGCAATTTGTGCAGCACATAGCGCATGGCATTGAGGCGCGCACGCTTCTTGCAGTCACTCTTGATGACGGTCCAGGGCGCGTCGGCCGTGTCGGTATCG
>CANFIH010000017.1 GCA_947446855.1 Burkholderiales bacterium | reverse complement strand
CGGCACCGTGGGTGAATACGTGGCCGGCGTGCGCTACAAGGCCTGGAACCCGCCCAGCAGCCTGCACCCCAGCATCGGCCTGCACGCGCCTCTCACCTTTGACATCGTCGATACCTGGATGAAGAGTTCGGTGGGCGGCTGCCAGTACCACGTCACCCACCCGGGCGGCCTGGCCTATGAGAGCTTCCCGGTCAACTCCTTTGAGGCCGAAAGCCGCCGCCATTCCCGCTTTATCGCCATGGGCCACACCCCGGGCGAGATGGTGATTCCGCCGGCCACCATCAACGTGGCGGCCAGCAAGGAATTTCCGTTCACAAGGGATTTGCGCCGGAGTTAAGGCCAACGCGAGGCTGCTTCCCCAGCCCCTGGCCGGGCACGCAAGTGCATCCAGCCATGACCCAAGACGACCCGCGTGGGCGCACCACAGTGCCATGCCGTCGTCGTCAACAAGGCACCCTCGAGGTGCCTTGTTGCTATTGGCGGCGTGACCCCACCACCGCACATTGCAGGGCCGCATTGGGCACCACGTAGATGGCGGGGATGGTGATGGTGTTGTTCGTGGAACTGACCAGCACCGCAGGTGGCGCCGGGTTGCCGGAAACGGCGGCATTGGTGTCCGTGCATCGCATGCTGACGACGCTCCAACCCGACTCCGTCGCGGTAACAGCCACCGTCTGTGTGGTCGCGACATTCACAGCCGTCAAATTCTGGGCGACACCTTTGACCACGGCATTCACCACCAGGTTGCTGACCGGCTGCTGCATCCAACCATTGTTACCCGTGTAACTGAAGGTCACCGGCGGGTTGAAGGTCGATGGCGCCGTCACAATGGCCTTTTGAGTCACCTGCAAGCTGGCAGGCGCAGGCGCATTGCTGACCGTGCATGTGATGACGTCATTGCCGTCTGGCGTGAAGGCCTGCTGCAAACTGGCTGGCAAAACCGTGGTGCTATCGGTGCTGGCGTTGGTGCAGCTCAGGCTGGCGTTGTACTGGGCCAACCGGGTACCGCCGCTGCCTGCCTCGTTAATCGTGTAGGCGGTATTGGCTGTGGCGGTAAACGCCCCCGTGGTGCCGCTTCCGCCGGTGACCGTGCTGCCCGCGCCCTGGGTGGTGCTGTTGGTCGTGTCATTCTGAACCACGCCGGCTTGTTGAATGGACAGGGTGAACTGGTCCGTGCTGTTGATGCGTCCGCTGCCGGTCAACGCTTTGACCACCGTGATGCGCGGCGGATCAATGATTTCCTCCACAACCGGCCAGGCGACCATCTGGCTGTTGGCACCGTTGCGACTCACGCTGGCGCTGGCGTAACTGTTGTTCGACACCGTCGCCACGCTGAACGACAGGCGGGTGCTGACCCCGCTGGCCACAAAGTCCAGACTGCGCTGCACCCACGCTCCCTGCCATGCGCAACAGGCCTGCCCGTAACCCGCAGCGTTGCGGTCATAGGGCGAGGAAAAGGTCTGGTCCGTGCCAGCCACCTGCACGCGCAGTGCATCGCTTCCGGTTTCAAAGACTTTGGATCCGGCCGCCTCCGCGTTATGCCCGAAGGTCAGGTGGTAACGGTGCCCCGGGCGCGTCGCAAACGACTGCGTAATGCCGTCTCCCACATTGGGATTGGGATTGGCGAATCCACCCAGGTCATAGACAAAGGCGCTGCCCAGGTATGCCGGCATGGGATTCACGGCACCCTGGGTCAGGACAGAAATGAGGTTGAGGGCCATAGGGCCGTTGCTGACCCCGGTGTTGGCCCAACCCGGTGGAGCCGAAGCGGTGTAGTCCAGGTAACTGTTGGGGTTGGAAGGAACAAACCCCGGATTGACAAGCAGATTAGCGGCCTGGGCCGCAAGGCATGGCAGCAACACCCCTGCCAGGATCAACCGGGTCTTGCGATTCAGCGTATTCACGTGGCTCCCCTTGCAGATATACGTCACAAGCGGATAAACGCCCTTATTTCAGTGGAAGTGAATAACTTTTATGCATTTTTAATCACTTATACAGATTTTTATTTTCATAAAAATCCACAAAAACGAATTGTATGTTTAAATTTTTCTATACCATAGATTTTTTAACTATGCAGTGCGCACACCGGGGCCTGACTCAGAGGGGATGGCGTCTCTTCCCTGCTCAGTCTTTGAAAACCGGCTTGCGTTATTGCAGGGTGGCCGTCATGGCCAGCCCCAGCGCCAGCTCGGTGCCCTGCAGAATGGCGCGCTTGGCATCCAACTCGGCGGCCTGGTCGGCACCGCCGATCAGATGCACGGTGCAACCTGCCGCCAGCAAATCCGCTTGCAGCGCACGTTGCGGGTCCTGCCCGGCGCAGACCACCACGGTGTCGGCGGGAATCGTCATTTCCTTATCGCCAACCGTGATGT
The DNA here is from genome assembly GCA_947446855.1 of Burkholderiales bacterium. GTDB lineage: Bacteria > Pseudomonadota > Gammaproteobacteria > Burkholderiales > Burkholderiaceae_C > Allorhodoferax. The sequence continues at coordinate 36,358 of CANFIH010000017.1, read as the reverse complement.
GCAGGCCGGCATCGTCCACCCTGCGATAGGTCACGCCGGCCAACATCTCCACGGCCCGGTTCTTGAGGGAGGTGCGGTGAATCCAGCCGGTGGTTTTGCCCAGGCCTTCGCCCACCTTGCTGGCCTTGCGTTGCAGCAGATACAGCTTGCGCGGGCTGGCCTCGCGATGGGCTGCCTTCAAGCCGCCTCCTGTGGCGTAGGTGGTGTCCACGCCCCACTCTGCGAAAAATTTGGCCTTGTTCAGGCTGGGGCTGGTGCCTTGGTGCAGCAGGTATTCCGCCACATCAAACCCAATGCCGCCGGCACCGATCAGGGCCACCGTGTGGCCGACCGCGCATTGGTCACGCAGCACCTCCAGATAGCCCACCACCTTGGGATGGGTGATGCCTTCGATCTCGGGCAGGCGCGGTGTCACACCGCTGGCCAGCACCACCTGCTTGAAACCCTGCGCCAGCAGGTCCTGCGCCGACACTTTCCTATGCAGTTGCAGCGTCACGCCGGTGAGGGCGATCTGCTTGCTGAAGTAACGCAGCGTCTCGTAAAACTCTTCCTTGCCCGGAACCTGTTTGGCCACATTGAACTGGCCGCCGATTTCAGCGGCCGCGTCAAACAAGGTCACCGCAAAGCCACGCCGCGCCGCCGTGGTGGCAAAGGCCAGCCCGGCCGGACCGGCGCCCACTACCGCCACCCGGCCGCCGGTTTGGGACGGCTCCAGCGTCATCAGCGTCTCATGGCAGGCACGCGGATTCACCAAACACGAGGTGATCTTGCCGGCAAAGGTGTGGTCCAGACAGGCCTGGTTGCAACCGATGCAGGTGTTGATTTCATCGGCCCGGCCCTCGGCGGCCTTGCGTACAAAGTCCGGGTCGGCCAGAAAGGGGCGCGCCATGGACACCATGTTGCACAGGCCGTCACTCAGCAATTGCTCGGCCACCTCCGGCGTGTTGATGCGGTTGGTGGCAATCAGCGGGATGCCCACTTTGCCCATGAGCTGCTGCGTGACCCAGGCAAAGGCGGCGCGCGGCACCTTGGTGGCAATGGTGGGAATGCGCGCCTCGTGCCAGCCCACGCCGGTGTTGAGCAGGGTGACGCCCGCGGCCTCCAGGGCCTGCGCCAATTGCACCACCTCATCCAGCGTGGAGCCGCCCTGCACCAGGTCCAGCATGGAGAGGCGAAAGATGATGATGAAGTTGCGGCCCACTTTGGCACGCACGCGCTTCACGATGTCCAGCGGGAAGCGGATGCGGTTTTCATAACTGCCGCCCCAGGCATCGTCGCGCTGGTTGGTGCAGGCGGCAATGAATTCGTTGATCAGGTAACCCTCGGAACCCATGATCTCCACGCCGTCGTAGCCCGCGCTTTGCGCCAGCGCGGCGCAGTGCACATAGTCGGCAATGGTCTGCTCGACCTCGTCGCTGGACAGCGGGTGCGGACGGAACGGGTTGATCGGCGCCTTGAGCGCACTCGGCGCCACCAGTTCGGGGTGGTAGGCATAGCGGCCAAAGTGCAGGATCTGCATGGCGATCTTGCCGCCGGCAGCATGCACCGCGTCGGTCACCACCCTGTGCTTGGCGGCTTCCTCCGGCGTCGTCATCCTGGCCCCGCCCGGCATGGGGCGGCCGCGGTCATTGGGCGCAATGCCGCCGGTCACGATGAGCGCTACGCCGCCGCGCGCACGCTCGGCATAGAACGCCGCCATCCGATTGAAACCATCCTTGGCCTCTTCCAGCCCCACATGCATGGAGCCCATGAGTACGCGGTTCTTGAGCGTGGTGAAGCCCAGGTCCAGGGGCTCCAGCAGATGGGGATAGAGGGTCATGGTGGTCTCCTGTTTTTGTGGTCATGCACTGTAAACCGCGTGCAGGCGCTGCGTTAGACGCACCACACCAGAGCAGGCCGCGCCCTGTACAAACCGCGCTCAGACCGCGCTCAAGCTGCGCCGGCGGTCTTGAAGGCCTTCTGAAATCGCTCCAGGCTGTTGAATGAGCCGCAGACAAACAACTCGTCATTGGCCTGTACGGCAAAGTCGCTATCGAACTCCACGATGATGTCGCCCTCGCGCTCCACGGCCACGATCTTGGCGCCGGTGCGGTCCAGATCCTCGCTGCGCCAGGGGTGCTTACCCACCACATTGCCGGCATGCTGGCGGATGAACTTGATGCGGTTTTCCACCTGCACCATCTGCTCACCCAGCAACTGGAAGGCCAGGATCTGCCCGGCTACCTGGCCCACCGAGATCGCAAAGTCGGCGCCGGCGCGGTACAGACGCGCCGTGTTGCGGGTGCGTTGCACGCGCACGATCAGGGGCACCTCGGGCGCATAGTCGCGCACCACCGCGGTGGCAAACACGGACTCGCTGTCATCGCTCAGCGCCAGCACCACCGCACTGGCTTCGCGCAGTTTGGCGCGGTCCAGCATGCTGCGCTCCAGCACACTGCCCACCAGGTCCACGCCCGGGACGGCTGCGCGGTCTATCACGATGCAGGTTTCTCCCGCGTCCTGCAGCATCTCCACCACCTTTTGGCCCACCGCACCAAAGCCGGCCAGCACGATGGGGCCGGCGCGGCGTATCGGCATGGCCATGCGCTCCACCACTTCCAGGTTGGAATGCGCCCCCACGGCCACCAGAATCGCACCCGCCTCCACCACGGTTTGCGGCCCCTTGGTGGTGGTGAACACGCCGCCCAGCCATTGGCCTATGAGCGACACGCCATGGCGCTCACGCAGGCGCAGTTCGCCCAGCGTCTTGCCCGCCAACGGGCTTTCCGCCCGCACCCGGAACTCGGCCATGCCAATCTTGTTACCCAGCAAATGCATGCCTTCTGCCGGCGGGCTGATGCGCGTGCTGGCCTGGGACGCCAGCGCCGCACCCAGCACATGGGCCGGGGTAAAGACATCGCTGGCACCGATTTGCAACATCGGGTAGCGGTACAGCGGATCGTCTGCCAGCGCGTACAGCGGGCCGCTGTAGCCGGCTTCGCGCACCACCATGGTGAAGGTGGCGTTGGCATGGTCATTGCCATTGGCCACCACCGCCTGGGCGCGGGCCACGTTGTTGAGCACCCCGGGGTCATCGGCCATCTTGCCAAACACCACGTTGTAGCCGCGGTCGCGCAGGTTGCGCGCCACCTGCATGTCTTCTTCCAGAATGACAAACGGTGTGCCCTTGTTCTTGAACTCCACCAGCAAGGAATCGATGGCGGGCCCGTAGCGGTAAAACAGCACCTTGCCGTCCATGGGCGGCAGCGTGTGCTGCAAGCGCACCTCGAACTGCTCCTCAAAGTACGGCAGGATCACCAGCGGAAAGGTCAGCAAAATCAAAAACTGCCCGGCAAACTGCACCAGCATCACGTACAGGGCCATCACCGGATGGTGCCAACTGCTGTCTGCGCCGTAGCCGGTGGTGGTGAAGGTTTCACTGGCCCACAGCAGGCTTTGCAAAAAGGTGCGCGGATGTCCTTCCAGATGGTCCATGCCCAGCATGTAAAGCGTGGCCAGCGTGAAAACAGTGGTCGGTATCAGCGCCAGCAGTACCAGGAAGCGCTTGCTGGAGCGTTTGAGATTGAAGTGCATGAAGTCGAACGAATTATTGTTTTGATTCTTCGCGTACTGTAAGCGCTTGCGCGCGCGGTTTTCAAGCCCGCGACCTGCGTACCCGCCAGGGCACCTTGGGCCAGGGCCCACAAACTATAGGCCGCAGGCTGGGGTCACCGGCGATAATCTGAAAAACAGCTTGCAGGTTCAAGCGGGATGGGCCGGAAACGGCCCGACCCACCATCATTCTTTTGTCAAAAAAACAAGGCACCGGCGCAGATGAATTCGATCGCAAGTCAGAGGCAGGAAACCCGTCCCAGGATACTCGCCATCGACGACATACCGGCCAACCTGCTGGTGCTGGCAGCCGCCTTGTCCAGCGAATTCAGCTTCCAACTCGCCGCATCGGGTGCCGCCGGCCTGGCCATGGCCGAGGCCACCCTGCCCGACCTGATTTTGCTGGACGTGATGATGCCGGAGATGGACGGCTATGAAACCTGCCGCCTGCTCAGGGCCAACCCGGCACTGGCAGGTATTCCGGTGATCTTTGTCACCGCGCTCACGGACCACCTGTCCGAGGTCAGGGGTCTGGAATTCGGCGCCGCAGATTACCTGCACAAGCCGGTGAATATCGAGATCGCGCGACAACGCATACGCAATCTGGTGGAGCGCGAAGCGCTGCGCCGCGAAGTGGAGCAGCACCGCAACCGGCTGGAAGAACTGGTGGCTTCGCGCACCCTGGACCTGATGGCTGCGCGCAATGCAGCCGAAGTGGCCAACCGGGCGAAAAGCGCGTTTCTGGCCAATATGAGCCACGAATTGCGAACGCCGCTGGGCATCATGCTGGGCATGAACAGCCTGCTGCTGCAAAAGGTGGAGGATCCCGCGCACAAGGACAAATGCGGCAAGATCGCCAATGCCGGCAAACAGTTGCTGGCCATGATTGAAGACATCCTGCAGGTCTCCAAAAGCGAGGCCGAAGCCATCGAAGCGCCCCAGTCGGGCTGCTACACGTTCTCGCCCGAAACGCTGCTCACCCTGGTGGAAGCGCGCTTTAGCGCCAAGGCGCAGACCAAGGGACTGGAGTTGGTCAAGGAGATCGACCCGGCCTTGCCCAATCTGCTGTGCGGTACGCCGTCCCGACTGAAACAGGTGCTGGAGCACTTTGTCGGCAACGCCATCAAGTTCTCCACACAGGGGCGCATTACGCAGCGCGTCGTGCTGGAGCGCCAGCAAGGTGATATGCGGCTACTGCGCTTTGAAGTGGAAGACCAGGGCATCGGCATTGCGCCACAAGACCTGGACAGTCTGTTCAAGAATTTCTCCGTGCTTGACGACTCACTGACACGCCCGCACGGTGGCATTGGCATTGGCCTGGCATTAAGCAAGCATCTGGCAACCACCATGGGGGGCAGCATCGGAGTGGACAGCCGGCCGGGCCAGGGCAGCCGCTTCTGGATCCGCCTGCAGCTGACGCTCAACGGCGCGACCGAGCCCGACCCGCGCCTGCCACCGGCTTCAGAGGCAGATGGTCCTTTCCATCCGGTGCGTGACCCGGATGTATGGGGAGCGGTCAAACGGCTGCACAGCCTGCTCGGCGCGGGCGACTTCCGCACCTTCGAGACCTGGGAAGACTCCAGCGCATTGATCAGCCCGTTTCTGGGCGACCGGGTCAGCCTGTTTGCGGAAGCCCTGAACGCTTATGACTTCAAAAGTGCGCAGGCCGTGCTGCAAGACGCGCTGGGAACGCACACTGCAATAGAAAACCACCTATGACCATCAACTCCTTCTACCGCTCCGTCCTGGCGGCCTGTGCCACCAGCCTGATTTCGTGTGCTGCCTGGGCACAAGACCAAGGCATGCTGATTTACTGCGGCATCACCATGGTGCGCCCCATCACCGAATTGGCGCGCAGCTTTGAGCAACGTGAAAAGGTCAGCATCCGCATTGCCCAGGGGGGCTCGGAAGACCTGTACCAAAGCGCCAAAAAGGCGCAACAGGGCGACATCTACTTTCCGGGTGAGCCCTCCTACCTGGACAAGCACAAGGCCGAAGGTCTGCTGGGCGACTTCAAACTGGTGGGCTACAACCAGTTGGCCCTGTTCGTGCAAAAAGGCAACCCGAAAAAGGTCAAGCCCGAGTTGAACGAGTTGCTGCGCGACGATCTGGTCCTGGTCATCGGCAACGCCGAAAGCGGCAGCGTAGGCCAGGAAACCAAGCAATTGCTGGACAAATTCAAGATGTATCCGAAGGCCGTCAAAAAGGCCGCCTTCATGATGCCGGATTCGCGCTCGCTGGCGCTGAGCTTCAAGCGCCGCGACGCCGATGTGGCGCTGAGCTGGCGCGCCACCGCCTACTTTCCGGACAACGCCCCGTTCATGGACGCCATCGACCTGGACCCGCGCCTGTCCGTGCCCCAGGCATTGCTGCTGATCCAGCTCACATTCTCCAAAAATCCGCAAATGGCGCGCAAGTTCATTGACTATGTAGCGTCCAATGAAGGCCAGGAAGTGTTCCGCAAATTCGGCTTCCTGGACAGCACAGGCAAGCTTTGAGCAAGCAGCCATCCCCGCTGCAAACCGAGGACCGGAACCCGGGGCGCGTGGTCAATCGCACCGCGATGGTCATGTTGTCCACCTTTTTTGGTGGCTTTCTGGTGGTGGTACTCATCAGCCTGGTTTTTCAGCGCCTGATTGACGACCTGGACAAGCGGCTCGTCAACGAGCGGGCCCACCTGTTCATTGGCGAGCAAGTCGTCAATACCTTGCGTCAAATCGAAGGCACGGTCTACCAGATGGCGGCCACCACGGGCGACGCCCCCCACCAACGCTTGCTGCGGGAAATCGACCAGGCGGCGGACCAGCTCGAAGACTACCTGCAGGTGCTGTCCAAGGGTGGCACCGTCAAGCAGGTGCTCGCACTCAATCTCTTCGGCGCCGACGAGATGGTGCGTTCGGTGCATTTCAATGCCGCACAGGCAAGCCACGAAACGCCGATTGCGGTGATCGAGCTGGCACCCTTTGTCGACCAGATCCGCCCGCGCGCAAAACAGGCGCTTACCTTGCTCAGCCGCCGCGACGCCTGTACCGAGCCCCCCTTACCCTGCCTGGCCGAGGCCCAGGAAGCGGTCAACGCGCAATACAAGGTGCTGCCCTCGTTCTTCTTTCGCATGAATGAGAACGCCAACCGGCAGTTTTTTGACAGCCAGAACCAGCTCAGCGCCCTGGAAGCGCAGCTGGACCAGCAGCAGTCCAACCTGCGGCGCACCCAGTGGGCCATGGTGCTGGTGGTGGTGTTTTCGGTGATGGGCATGGGCCTGTATTTCTCGCGCCAGTTCAAAAGCGCCTACCAGCAACTGGAGCGCGCCAAAGAACAGGCGGAGGCTGCCAACATTGCCAAGTCGCGCTTTCTGGCCACGATGAGCCACGAAATCCGCACGCCCATGAACGGCATCCTGGGCATGGCCCAGATTCTGGAAGACCACCAGCTGTCGCAATCCGCCGTCAAGGATTGCACCCGGGTACTGATGAGCTCGGGCCAGACCTTGCTGACCCTGCTGAACGACATCCTGGACCTGTCCAAGGTGGAGGCCGGCAAGCTCACCATGCACCCGGTGGCCACCCGGCCGAACCAGCTGCTGCGTGAATGCGTGGAACTGTTCGCAGAAACCGCACGCAACAAGCTGCTCAGCCTGCAGATCGAACACGAGTTGCCCGACGACGCCCTCTACATGGTCGACCCGGAACGGCTGCGCCAGATGCTGGCCAACCTGATCAACAATGGCATCAAGTTCACCAGCAGCGGCGGCGTGCGGGTGGCGGTGCGCGAAGTGCGGCGCATCGGCAGCAGCGCCACGCTGGAGTTTTCCGTGAGCGACAGCGGTAATGGCATTCCCGCGGACAAGCTGCATATCTTGTTCAAGCCGTTTTCCCAGATGGATGACTCCAGCACACGCCAGCATGGCGGCACCGGCCTGGGCCTGGCCATTGTGAACAGCCTGGCCGAGCTGATGCACGGTGAAACGGGGGTGGAAAGCCGGGACGGCGAAGGGTCGCGCTTCTGGTTTAGCGTACAGGCGGAAGTCGCCAATCCCGCGCCGCTGGAAAACGCCCACCTCACCTCCGGCGCGGCGCTTGCAGCGGGCCAGTCGCACTACCCTGCACTGCCGCCCAGCCGGTTCAGCGGGCGTATTCTGGTGGCGGAAGACACCCCGCTCAACATCCGGATTGCGGAGCTGGCGCTGACCAAACTGGGGCTGCAAACGGAGTTTGTGACCGATGGCCGGCAGGCGCTGGAGGCCATCGCTGCGGGCCGGCCGTTTGACCTGGTGTTGATGGATTTGCGTATGCCCGAGATGGACGGCCTGCAGTCCACGCAAGCGATACGCGCCCTGGAGGCCGCGCGCGGCTGGCGCAGACTGCCCATCGTGGCCTTGACCGCCAATGCTTACGCGCAAGACCGCGCGCAATGCGAGCAGGCAGGCATGGACGATTTCCTGGCCAAGCCGCTGAACTTCAAGGAACTGACCCACGTGCTGCTGCGCTGGCTGCCCGACGCGCCGCTGCACCGCGATGTGGCAAGGGCGGTGGACGTCCGCATGGATGTGGCGCAGCGGCAAGCCGCGGCCGACATTCTGAAAGACTTGCTACCCCTGCTGGACCAGCATATGTTCGACGCCATACAGCACTTCCACCACCTGCGTGAGGTCTTGGCCTCCAGCCCCGCAGCGGCAGCGCTGGAGCCGGTGGCCCAGCATCTGGCGGCGCTGGAGTTTGAGCAGGCCGCCGCCAGCCTGCGCGCCTTCGCCCGCCAGCAGGACTGCGGGCCCCCGGCCTGCGCCTGATCCTGCACCCCGGGCCGCCCAGCGCACGGTACGCAGGCAATAGTTCGCTGGCGCCAGGGGCAAATTCGGGGTGATTAGCGGTTAACCTTGCACGCTACTTGCTTTGTATCGCATCAATCTTTCAGCACACAGGAAATATCATGCCCTCTCTCAATTTCATCGGCGGCGAAAAAGGCGGCGTCGGAAAATCGGTCGCTGCGCGTCTGCTCGCCCAGTACTTCATTGACAAGGGCCAGCCCTTTACCGGCTTCGACACCGACCGCTCGCACACCTCGTTCACGCGCTTTTATTCGGAATACGCCTCCCCCGTGGTGGTGGACAGTTTTGAAGGACTGGACATGATCGTCGGCGAGTTCGAAACACCGACCGAAGACGGCCACATCCATAGCGTGATCGTCGATCTGGCAGCGCAAACCGCAGCCCCGCTGTCGCGCTGGATTCGCGAATCCGAACTCATCCCCCTGATGGCCGAGATGGGCATTACCGTCAACTTCTGGCATCTGGCCGATGCCGGCAAGGACACGGTTGACCTGCTGGGCCGTCTGCTCAGCACCTACGGCGAAGGCCCCAACTACATCATCGTCAAAAACCAGGGCCGTGGCAGCGACTTCACGCAACTCGACGAATCCGCCGCCATGCAAAGAGCGCTGGAACTGGGTGCCCAGGTCATTACGCTGGCGCAACTGCATGAAGCCAGCATGCGCAAGATCGACCGCCAAAACGCCAGCTTCTGGGCTGCCGTCAATACCAAATCAGGGGAAGATGCCCTGGGGATGCTGGAGCGCCAGCGGGTCAAGAGCTGGCTCAAGGGAGCCTACGGCACATTCGAAACTTTGCCGCTGTCCTGAGGCTTGGGGCCTGTTGCCACTGGCATACTCTGAGCCTTGAACGCTTCGACTGACCCTACCCCGCAAGCCATGGCCGGCGCCGCATCCGATATGCAGGCCCTGGCGCGTGGCTGCGCGTCGGAGCCCGGCCACTTTGACGAGTTGCGCGGCTGCGTCGCTGCAGCTGATGGCAGTCATATCGAGAAGTTTGGCCTGACCCGCCACTGGCGGGCGTTCTTCTCGCAGACCGATGCGCAATCGGCCGCGGCCATGGATCAGCACTACGCCGGGCTGCAGCGCCAGATCCGCGACAACGGCGTCACCTACAACGTCTATGCCGACGAAGAGGGGCCGCAACGCCCCTGGTCGCTGGACCTGTTTCCGCTGATTGTGGATGCCGCCAGCTGGGCCCATATCGAGGCCGGCGTGCTGCAACGCGTGCGCCTGCTCGAGGCCGTGCTGGCGGACATTTACGGACCGCAAAACTTTTTGAAACAGGGCCTGCTGCCGGGTGCGCTGGTGCACGGCCACCCCGGCTATCTGCGCAATATGCATGGCGTGGTGCCGGCCGGCGGTCTGCACCTGCATGTGGCTGCCTTTGACCTGTCGCGCGGGCCCGATGGCCTGTGGTGGCTGGTGGGGCAACGCACGCAGGCGCCGTCGGGCCTGGGCTACCTGCTGGAAAACCGTCTGACCGTATCGCGCCAGTTTCCGCAGGCCTTTCAGACCATGGGTGTGCAACGCCTCGCAGCCACCTACCGCGCGCTGGTGGAGAGCCTGAAGGCCTTCAGTCCGGCCGGTGCCGAAGCGCACATCGCGCTGATGACGCCGGGCCCCTATAACGAAACCTATTTTGAACATGCCTACCTGGCGCGCTACCTGGGCCTGACCCTGGTGGAAGGCAGCGACCTGATCGTGCGCGACGAACGGCTGTTCCTCAAGACGCTGCAAGGTCTGGTGCCTATCCACGGCTTGCTCAAGCGGGTGGACGACCAGTACATGGACCCGCTGGAGCTGCGCGCCGACTCGACCCTGGGCGTGCCCGGCCTGCTGCAAGCCATCCGCGCCGGCAATGTGCTGGTGGCCAACGCGCCGGGCTCGGCCTTTCTGGAATCGCCCGCGCTGCTGGGCTTTTTGCCGGCACTGGCCCGCCATGTGCTGGGTGAGGAACTGCAATTGCCCGCCATGGCCACCTGGTGGTGCGGCGAACACAGTGCCATGGAAGAAGTGCTGCCCTACCTGGCCGAACACACGCTGATGCCCACCTACCCGGGCTCCAACATCCACGAATCCTTTGATCCGGTGATTGCCAGGCGACTGAGCCAGATGGAGCGTGACGCCTGGGTCGGGCGCATCCTGCGCCAGGGCGAGGAGCACACGCTGCAGGCTTATCTGCCGCTGTCCCAAATGCCCACCTGGCAAGCCGGCAGCAGCGGCAAACCCGGCCATATGGAAACCCGCTCCAGCCTGCTGCGCGTGTTTGTGGTGTCGGACGGACTCGGGCCTGATGGCAAGCCGCGCTGGCGCGTGCTGCCCGGCGGACTGGCGCGCGTTGCCGGCACCAGCGTGGACATTGCCTCCATGCAGCGCGGTGGCAGCAGTGCCGACGTCTGGACCCTGACCGAAGGCGAGGTCGACACCAGCAGCCTGCTCAACGCCACCAGCAACCCCGGCCTGCCCACCCGGCGCAAGCGCCTGGTGACCAGCCGCGCCGCCGAACATCTGTACTGGCTGGGCCGCTACACCGAGCGCGCCGAAAACTCGGTACGCCTGGCCCGCCTGACGCTGGACTGCCTGGGCGGCGAAAACCAGACCTCGGTGCCGCTGCAGCACTGGCTCAGCCACATGGCCGTGGCCAACACCCTGGTCTTGCCCGGTGTGCCCTCGGCGGTGCAGGCGCGGCGCGTGTTTGAGCGCTCCCTGATTGCCAGCCTGGGTGCCACCAGCGGCGCGACCAGCGTGGGCTACAGCCTGCGGGCCCTGAAGATGGCCGCCTCCTCGGTGCGCGAACGCCTGTCGCAAGAACACTGGAGCATGATCGTGCGCTGCGAGGAAGAGCTGTTTGCCCGCTGCCAGGCCCACACCGCCAAGGGCGATTTTTCGGCCAATGCGGCCCTGCGCGTACTCAAGAGCAGCAGCGATTACCTGGCCGCCATCACCGGCGCACAGACCGACCGCATGACGCGCGACGACGGCTGGCGCCTGCTCAGCATTGGCCGCCATGTGGAGCGCCTGGCGTTCCTTTCTGGTGCGTTGACCAATGCACTGGAACTGGGCACGCTGCAAAGCGACGGCGGCTTTGAAGCCATGCTGGACCTGTTTGACAGCACCATCACCTTCCGCGCCCAGTACCAGCAAAGCCGCGACATCTCGGCGCTGACCGACCTGCTGGTGCTGGACCTGGACAATCCGCGTTCTCTGGCCTGGGTGGCGCACACCTTGCGCGGACGTCTGGCCAAGCTGGCCGGCAGCCCGGCGGGCGTGCTCAGCCCCCTGGCACTCAAGGTGCCGGCACCGGAAGACTGGGACTTCTCCAGCGACCACGCCCACGCCTCCGAATTGCTGGAACCGGTTTCGCTGCTGGAACTGCTGAGCACGCTGCGCGCCAGCGCGTTCAACGTCTCGGACGAGATCAGCACCACCTATTTCACCCATTCGGGCGACAGCAACCAGAGCATGACCACCTGATGCTGCTGCAAGTCACCCACGACACCCGCTACCGCTACATGCCCGCGGTAGAGACCGCGCAGCACGTGGCCTACATGCAGCCGCGCTCCCATGCGGCGCAGGTGGTGCTGGATTTTTCCCTCCACATCAACCCGCCGCCGGCGCAGATGCGCAATATCGACGATGTGTACGGCAACACGCGCTGCTTTTTCTCGCTGCAGACGCCGCATGAGGTGCTGTCGGTGGTGGCGCACAGCCTGGTTGCCACGCAGCCCAGCCGCGCCGTGCACAGTGACCTGTCCTGGGAAAAGGTGCGCGAGCTGTTTCGCTACCAGGCCGGCAGCCGTTTTGATGCGGCCTCCGAATTCGTCTACCCCTCACCCTTTGTGCCGCGCCACCTCGAGTTCGCGGCCTTCGCACGCGCCAGCTTCGGGCCGGGTGTGCCGCTGCTGGAGGCCTGCGTCGACCTGATGCGACGCATCCACACCGAATTCACCTACGAGAGCCAGAGCACCCAGATCAACACCCCGGCGCTGCAGGCGCTGGCGCAACGCAAGGGCGTGTGCCAGGACTTCTCGCACATCATGATCGCCTGCCTGCGCACGCTGAGCCTGCCGGCGCGCTACGTCAGCGGCTACATGTTGACGCAGCCGCCCCCCGGCCAGCCGCGCCTGGTCGGCAGCGACGCCTCCCATGCCTGGGTCAGCGTGTTTTTGCCCGATCTGCCCGAAGGCGCCCGCTGGGTGGACTTTGACCCCACCAACAACCGCTGGGGCTGGCATGCACCGGGCGAAGACTATGTCACCGTGGCCACCGGGCGCGACTTCGGCGATGTCTCGCCCCTGCGCGGCGTGATCCACGGCGGCGCCAGCCATACCCTGACCGTCGGCGTGACGGTGGCGCCGGTGGGCGAACACCCTGTACCCCACGCAACCCTGCGGCCCACGCAGACGCAAAGCCAATCGCAGGGCTTTGGCAATTCGCAATCCCAAACTCACAATTGAAGGAAACACCATGAGCGTTTACGACACACTGGCTGCACTCGACATCACCCTGCCCCCGGTGGCCATCCCGGCTGCCGCCTACGTACCCTTTGTGCAAACCGGCAACCTGGTATTCCTGAGTGGCCACGTGGCCAAGAAGGACGGCAAGCCCTGGGTGGGCCAACTCGGCAAAAACATGTCCACCGACGAGGCCAAGCTGGCCGCACGCGGCATCGCCATTGACCTGCTGGGCACGCTGCATGCCGCCGTGGGCGACCTGAACCGCGTCAAGCGCATCGTCAAGCTGATGTCCCTGGTCAACTCCACCGGCGACTTCACCGAACAGCATCTGGTCACCAACGGCGCCAGCGAACTGATCGGCGCGGTGTTCGGAGCCACCAAGGGTGCCCATGCCCGCAGCGCCTTTGGCGTGGCGCAAATCCCCATGGGCTGCTGCGTTGAAATCGAGATGATTGCGGAAGTGGAATAAGGCCGGCCTGCCCGAAGCGTCGCCGCGACGGGCGTTTTGTATGTGCGCTACAGCGACGGCAGCTTGTCGCCGGCAGCCCGTGTGATCAGGCAATCCGTGGTCAGCACCAGCGCTGCAATGGAGGCCGCGTTTTGCAGCGCCAGGCGCGTGACCTTGGCCGGATCGATGATGCCCCATTGCAGCAAATCACCATACTTGCGGTTGGCTGCGTTGTAACCATAGACCGGGTCCTGCGCGGCATCCACCTGGTCCAGCACGACCGAGGGTTCGTCACCCGCGTTGTCCACGATGCGGCGCAGCGGCTCTTCCAGAGCCCGCATCACCAGCCGTATGCCGGAGGTTTCGTCCAGCGAAGCGCCTTCCAGGGTGGCCAGCACGCGGCGCGCGCGCAGGAGCGCAATGCCGCCGCCCGGAACAAGGCCTTCTTCGACCGCGGCACGGGTGGCGTGCAGCGCATCTTCCACGCGCAGCTTGCGCTCCTTGAGTTCGGTCTCGGTGGCGGCACCCACCTTGATCAGGGCCACGCCACCCGACAGCCTGGCGGCGCGCTCATCCAGCCACGTGCGCTCGTAGTCGCTGCCGGCGCCGGCCCGCTCCCGGCGCAGGGCGTCCATGCGCTCGCGCAGCGCAGCGGGCGTGCCGGCACCGCCAATCAGGGTGGTGCTGTCTTTGCCAACCTCCACGCGCCTGGCGCGGCCCAGATCGGTGAGTCGGGCCTGGGCCAGGGGCAGGCCTGCCGCCTCGCCGACCACCTGCGCACCGGTGAGTACGGCCATGTCCTGTAACAAGGCGCGGCGCCGGTCGCCAAAGTCGGGCGCCTTCACTGCACAGACCTTGAGCGCACCGCGCAGGCTATTGAGCACCAGCCCGGAGAGGGTTTCGCTGTCCAGATCATCCGCCACCACCAGCAGGGGCCGGCCGGCCTTGACCACCTCTTCCAGCAGGGGCAGCCAATCGGTCAGGGCCTGCAACTTGCCGTCGTACAGCAAGATGAACACATCCTCCAGCAGCGCACTCTGGCGCTCGGCGTTGTTGATGAAATAGGGCGACAAATAGCCGCGGTCGAATTGCAGCCCTTCCACCACCTCCAGAACACTCATCAGGCCGGAGCCGTCCTCGATGGTGATGGCACCTTCGCGCCCGACCCGGTCCATGGCAGCGGCCAGCAAGTCGCCGATGGAAGCATCGTTGTTGGCTGAAATGGCCGCCACATGGGCGATATCGCGGGAGGTGGCGCAGGGCCTGGCCATGGTCTTGAGCTCCTGCACCACGGCCAGCGTGGCCTGCTCCATGCCGCGCTTGAGGTCCATGGGATTCATGCCGCCGGCCAGGCAGCGCAGGCCTTCGTGGATCATGGCGTGGGCCAGCACCGTGGCCGTGGTGGTGCCGTCCCCCGCCATCTCGCTGGTGCGGGCCGCCACCTCACGCAGCAACTGCGCGCCCATGTTTTCAAATCGGTCCTCCAGTTCCACAAAACGCGCCACCACCACACCGGAATTGACGATGCGCGGGGTGCCCGCTTCGCTCTCCAGAATGACGGTGCGCCCGCGTGGCCCCAGGGTTACGCGCACTGCATCGGCCAGTGCGTCCATGCCGCGGCAGATCTTTTCACGTGCTTCGTCATGGAAGATGAGTTGTCGGAGGTGTGACATGTGCAAGCCCGTTCATGTTCAGTGTTGCATCACATAGCAGCCCGGTGCGGCCGCCAGAGGTTTGCTGCCTTGCAGGCCCATACGCGGCGCGGCCACGCGGCGGGCACTGGAATGCTGCACCAGCCACCGCTGCCAGAACGGCCACCAGGAACCCTCCCGCAACCGGGCTGCATGGTGCCACTCGTCGGCACTCAGGCAGGGCGCGTCCGGACGCTTCACGTTGACGCGGAAGTGCCGCTCGTGGTGATCGGGCTCATTGACGATACCCACGTTGTGTCCACCGCTGGTGAGCACAAAGGTGACCTCGGTATCGGCCAGGTAATGGATCTTGTAGACCGAGCGCCAGGGCGCCACGTGGTCACGCTCGGTGCCCAGAACAAACAGGGGCACGCGGATGTTTTGCAGCGCCACCGGGTGCTCATCGACCAGGTAGCGGCCGGTGGCCAGTTCGTTGTCCAGAAACAGGCGGTGCAAATACTCGGAGTGCATCCGTTGGGGCATGCGTGTGGTGTCGACATTCCAGGCCATCAGGTCACTTATGGGTGCGCGCTCGCCCAGCATGTAGTCATGCACCATGCGCGACCAGACCAGATCGTTGGACTGCAGCATCTGGAAGGCGCCGCTCATCTGCTCGGGCGTGAGGTAGCCACGCTGCCACATCATGCTGTCGAGCATGTGCACCTGCGCGTGGTCAATGAACAGCTGCAACTCGCCCGGCTCGGTAAAGTCGGTTTGCGCTGCCAGCAAGGTCACCGACGCCAGCCGGTCATCCCCGGCGCGCGCCATCGCTGCCGCGGCAATGGCCAGCAAGGTACCGCCCAGACAGTAGCCCAGTGCATGCACCTTGCGCCCGGGCACTATGGTTTGAATGGCAGCGAGTGCCGCCATCAGGCCCAGGCGGCGGTAGTCTTCCAGTGTCAGGTCATGATCGGCCTCGGTCACGTTGCGCCAGGACAGACAAAACACCGTGTGGCCCTTGCCCACCAGCCAGTGAACCATGGAATTGTGCGGCGACAAGTCCAGTATGTAGTACTTCATGATCCAGGCCGACACCAGCAGCACCGGCTCCGCATGGACCGTGGCCGTGGTCGGGCTGTACTGGATCAGTTCCACCAGGTGGTTGTGCATCACCACCTTGCCCGGTGTGCAGGCCAGATTGCCCCCCACCACAAAATCGTCGCTGCCCACGGGCGGCATGGCGCTGGCCTTGCGCTGCAGGTCATGGAGAAAATGCAGCGCGCCACGGCCGAGATTCATGCCGCCCTCGCGCAGCGTGCGCTCGCGCACTTCGGGGTTGGACCAGGGTTGGTTGGAGGGCGCCAGCATGTCCAGCCACTGGCGTGCCACAAAGGACACCACCTGCGCGTGGTGCGGCTCAGTGCCTGGCACATCGCGGGTGGCGCTGCGCCACCAGTCCTCGCACAGCCCAAAGGCCCGGGCCCATTGCGCGTAGGGTTCCTGTTGCCAGGCCGCGCCGGCAAAGCGCGGATCTTGCCTGCCCTGCCTGCCGGGGGCGGGATTGAGCAGCGCCGGGGCAGCCTGTGCAATGCGCAGTGCCAGTTCGGTGCGCTTGCCCGGTGCGCCGGCCAGGTGCATGGCCCAGTCCGTCCACGCCAACAGCAGTGACTCGGGCGACAAGCCAAACGTCACCATGGCCACCATGGCCTCGCGCAGATGGTCCAGCGCATGCAGCGCCTTGAACGGCTCGCCCGCGGCGGCTGGAGCGCGGGCTTTCAGGGGCGGCAGCGCCACCGGTGTGTACAAGCAGGATGTAGAAGCCATGGGCGTGCCTTACGAGAGGTACTTTCCACCGTTGATGGACAAGGTGGTGCCGCTGATGAAGCCGGCATCGTCGGCCGCCAGAAAAAGCACACCCCGCGCGATTTCAGCCGGCCTGGCCAAGCGCCCACAGGGCACGGTCTTCAAAATTTGCGCCAGCAAATCGGGCCTGACTGCAGCCACCATGGCCGTGTCGGTATAGCCGGGAGCGATGGCATTGACTGTGATGTTAAACGCCGCACTTTCCAGCGCCAGCGACTTGGTAAAGCCAATCATGCCGGCCTTGGCCGCGGCATAGTTGGTTTGCCCGGCCTGGCCCGCCAGGGCGTTTACCGAACTGACATTGATGATGCGGCCGTAATGCCGCTCCCGCATGCCCTCGATCACCGAGCGGCACATATTGAAGCAGCCGCCCAGATCTACATCAATCACCTCGCGCCATTGTGCGACGGTCATCTTGTGCAACAGGGCATCGCGCGTAACGCCCGCATTGTTGACCAGCACCTCCACCGGGCCCAGTGCGGTCTGCACACGCGTGACGCCGCGGGCGCAGGCCTGCAGGTCCGACACATCCCAGGCGAAAGTGGCGATGCCGGTACGGGCCTCAAACATGCACGCGGCCTCTACATTGCGCGCATAGTTGGCAGCCACCCGGTAGCCGGCACCCAGCAGGGACTCGGATATGGCGGCACCGATGCCGACCGTGCCGCCTGTGACCAGCGCTACGCGCGACGGCTTGCTCATGAGCGCTCAGACCTGCCATGGAGTGGTGCAGTGTCCTGCCGTTGCAGGCGTCGGGTACATGCGTTGCAGACGCTGTTGCTGCCAGGGTTCATAGCCAGATTCCTGTAGGTTTTAAGGTACTGATGCGGTGGCCACGCCACGCGCTTGTGGAACCCATTTTTGGCAGACCGCTGCGGGTGCGGATTGCGAATTCGCAAGTCCGCCGGAGATGCCCACACCTAGCATTTCTGCGTGCCCCGTCGGCGCACATTGTGTGAATAACTATCTGAAGGAGTAACGCATGGCATTCGAAGATCCCACCAACGTCTCACCAGGAAACCTGCTGGACGAAGCGCGCGAGGAAGTCCACACCAAAGAGGCGCAGGCCTACCATGGCGAGGCCGAAGGGGCCTACACCGGCGAACCCACCAGCCTGCATGGCACCGGCCTGGATATTCCGGTCAAGCCCATTCCCATACCCACACCCTTGCCGGTGATCCGCCGTACCACGAGCGGGCGCTATCGCAGCCCCAGCACGCCCGGCTACCAGCTTGAGCTGCGGGTGGACGTGGACGGCGCGCACCCCTTGCGCAAACTCAGCGCAGACTTCTTTTCGATGTCGGGTGCGACCTTGAGCTATTTCGGCTCTTTCGTGGTAGACAGTCCCGTCATCACCACCTCCAGCACCACGCTGGTGGTGCGCGGCAAGGGCCGCTTTACCTTTGCGGCCGGCGCGCCGGTGGTGCAGGTGAGCATTCCCCTGCGCACCATCTTCCAACCGGCGGCACCGGCCACCCTGCAGTTTTTCACCACCAGCGGTGCGCCGGGCGCCAGCTATGTGTGTGCCTTTGCATCGGGCTACTTCCGTACCGTCAACATCGAAACCGACCGCGTATCCGACGTCACCACACCGGTGTTTTCAAGCTACAACACGGGCACCTTGCCGTCCGGTGGCGCGGCACGCACCTTGTCGGTGGTGTCGGCCTATGCGGAGGCCGGCATCCAGATGCTGCCCACCGCAGGTACCGATGTGATCAACATCAGCGAGGCGGGAACCAATGCCAAGTGGTCCGACGCGGAGTTGCATGCGTCCATGGTGCACCACTTCAGCCTGTGGCGCGAAGCGCCCCAGTGGTCGGTGTGGCAGGTGGTCTGCCAACACCATGAGATGGGCGATGGCCTGCTGGGCATCATGTTTGACCAATCCGGCCTGCAGCGCCAGGGTTGTGCGGTATTTCATGCCGGCATGGGCGGCACCACGCCGGACCGTTTGCGTGAGCAGCTGTACTGCTATGTGCACGAACTGGGCCATTGCTTTAACTTGCTGCACTCGTGGCAAAAGTCCCTGGCCAATCCGCCCGGCGTGGACCGGCCATCGGCCAAGTCCTACATGAACTACCCCTGGCGTTATCCGGGCGGCGAGGCCGCATTCTGGGCTGCCTTCGGCTTTGTCTTTGACGACCCGGAACTGATCCATCTGCGCCATGCCTTTCGCAACAACATCATCATGGGTGGCAACCCGTTTGCCACCGGCTCGTCGTTGACGAACCCGGAAATATTCAGCGACCCCTTGATGGACCAGTCGGGCCTGCAGTTCCACATTTCAGGCACGCACGAGAGCTTTGCGTTGGGCGAGCCGGTCTACCTGCATCTCAAGCTCAGCCCCAGCGATCTGCGAGGCAAGACCGTGGTGCCGCACGTGAACCCCAACAAGGCCATGAGCAGCGTGGTGATTGCCAAGCCCAATGGCCAGGTGGTGGTGTATGAGCCCTATATCGACCACCTGATGGCCGGCAAGACGGCCTTCCTCCCTGCAGGCAAGACAATTGAAGACGCCGCCTACATCGGCTTTGGCAAAGGCGGCCTGTACTTCGACCAGCCGGGCGTCTACACCCTGCGCGCTGTCTACCATGCACTCGACGGCTCACAGGTCTTGTCCAATGTGATCAAGCTGCGGGTGCGCCACCCGGGCACGGCCGAGAGCGAAGAGGTGGCCAACCTGTTGCTGGGCGAGGATCAAGGTGCCCTGTTCTACCTGCAGGGCTCGGACTCCGTGTCCCTGCGCGGCGGCAACGACGCCTTTGACACCCTGCTTGAAAAGCACAGCACCCACCGCCTGACCGACTACGTGCGTTATGCCCGGGGCGTGAATGCGGCGCGCACCTTCAAGACCATCTCCAAGGGTCAGCCCAACGGCATGGTGGTGCGTGCAGCCAATCTGGCACAGGGGCACAGCCTGATGCTGGCCGCGGCATCGGGCAAGAGCACCATCGATGACGTAACCAAGATGCGTGGGCTGCAGAAGATGGCCGAGATCCACCGCGAAAGTGGTGACGAGAAATCGGCCAAAGCCACCCTCAAATTGGCACAGGACATTGCCGCCCTGCGCGCAGCGAAGTAAGCTTGTCGCCTGCGCCCCCCAAGCCCCCGCACCCGGCCAGGCGGCTAGGGTGCGGGGGCTTGGGGGCTACCCGAACCCTAGCCGCCTGGAGCCCAGCACATGACGACTTTGCACATTTCACTGGACGACGGTTTTAGCGAACAGAGCGTGGCCATTCTGGTCAACGGCCGCCTGACCTGCAACAAACCCGATGTCAGCACCGACTTGCGGACCGCACATGCTGCAGCGCTGGATGTGGAGCTGGAGGGCACGCTGGCCCACGTAACGGTGCTGGTGGAGCCGGATGGCCTGCAGGCCAGCACGGACCTGGACTGCAATGCCACGCCTTACCTGGGCATTGACATCAACCGCCAGGGCAGCATTGATTTCAGGCCCACGCAGACCATGCCACGCTATGTGTGAAAAGGCAGGGGGCCGTCTGGCCGGCGCATCGCCAGGTCAGAAACGGTGCCGGTATCCGAAGGTCAGAAAGTCTTCTCCGTTGGCGCCATAGTCATTCAAACTGTCGTACAGGGCGCACCGGTGGTGCAAGCGAACAAAGACCTCTTCGGCCTGTTGGCTGGGCCGCGAGAAGGCGAGTTCGATCATTAAGAAATTCAGGGTTTGGCTGCCGCGGCCATCGCTGCTGCGCTCCAGCGGGCTCACGCTACTGGTGTAGGACACACCCAGGGGGCCCAGACGCAAATCGGTCTGCACGCTGTTGTTCCACGGAAAGCGGCTCCAGCGCAACACCGGCACAAGGGCTACTTCCGTGAGGGAGGCCACACCGGACTGCTGGCCCAGCATGCCATCGAGCTCCAGTGACAGGGGCAGTGTGGGCGAGCGCCAGAGGGTTTTGCTGGCCGTAAGCGCGAACAGGTACTGATCCGAAAAACGGGCGCGTCCTTCGGTCAGGCCGGCGGGCTCCGAGTCGTAATACGGGCCGGCGTAGGCGCCTATGCTCCAGTCGAAGGGCTGGCAACGGGCCAGCACGGGAAGCAGCAACAAGCCTGCCAACAACAGGCCGCGCCCCGGCCTGAAGCGCGCAGCCGTCTTGCCAAACGGAAGAAAAGTTTTTTTCATTGCGGTGTCTCCACGGCTGCTTTTGAACCGGCGCGTTTGCCACGGCCCGGCGGCATTATGGGTGCGGCCGGCTTGGACGGGTATTGCGAATTCGCAACCCTGCCAAGTGAGCAGTGCACGGCTTGGCTACACTGTGCCGAGCCACACTTGGAGCCCATCCCATGACACCGCCCTACACCCTCTTGATTTCCGCCACAGAACTGCAAACCCTGCTGGCCGGCAACACCGCTTGCCTGGTGTTTGACTGCAGCTGCGACCTGATGCAACCCGAGACCGGCCCGGCCCAATACCGGGAGGCCCACATCCCCGGCGCCGTCTACGCGCACCTGGACCACGCCCTCAGCGCCAAGGGCGAGCGCAGCATCACCCGCGCGGCTTCCGGCGGGCGCCACCCGCTGCCGGCACGCGATGTATTTGCCAGCTGGCTGGGCAGCGTGGGCTTTGCCAACGGTATGCAGGCCGTGGTGTACGACCGCCAGGGTGCCAACTACTGCGGCCGCCTGTGGTGGATGCTGAAGTGGCTGGGCCATGCGAATGTGGCCGTGCTGGACGGTGGCCTTCAAGCCTGGCAGGCCGCCGGTGGCGCCATCAGCAGCACTCCCGAGGCCGCCCTTCCCGCTGCGAACTTTGTGGTCCACGAGCCGCTGGTGCGCCTGGTGGACGTGAACACGGTCGCGGCCCGTCTGGGCAAGCCCGACCAGTGCTTGCTGGATGCACGCGGCACGCCGCGCTTCAAGGGCGAAGTGGAGCCAATCGACCCGGTGGCCGGCCATATTCCCGGCGCGCTGAACCGCCCGTTCAACCAGAACATCGGTGCCGACGGCCGCTTCAAGGATGCCGCCACCCTGCGCGCCGAATTCACCACCCTGCTGGGCCAGCGCGACCCGGCCGCGGTGGTGCACCACTGCGGCAGCGGTGTGAGTGCCGTGCCCAATATCCTGGCCATGGAAATTGCCGGCCTGGGGGCCAACGCCCTGTTTGCCGGCAGCTGGAGCGAGTGGTGCAGTGACCCGTCGCGCCCGGTAGCGCAGGGCTAGCCAAAGCGCGAAGCAGCGCGGCTTACACCGCTTCCAGCGCCAGCAATTCCGCCACGGTCTGGCGGCGCCGGATCAGCCGGGAGGCGCCGTTTTCCAACAGCACTTCGGGAATCAGCGGTCGCGTGTTGTAGTTGCTGGACATGGAGGCACCGTAGGCTCCGGTGTCATGCACCACCAGCAGGTCGCCCACCTTGGCTGTAGCCAGCTCGCGCTGCAGCACCACACCGCCCTCGCCCTGGGTGAACACATCGCCCGACTCGCACAGCGGGCCGGCCACCACGGTGCTGTGGCGCGCTGTAGTTGGCGCGGTGCCATCGGCGTGGATGATTTCCATGCCGTGGTGGCTGCCGTACATGGCTGGGCGCATCAGGTCGCTAAAGCCGGCATCCACCAGCACAAAATGTTGCGCGCCCTGGTGCTTGGTGGCGCGCACCTCGCTCACCAGCACACCGGACTCGGCCACCAGGTAGCGGCCGGGTTCAATCTCCAACTTCACCGCGTGGCCCAGCAGGCCGGCAATCGTGTGGCGCGCTGCATCCCAGAGCGCAAAGTAATGGGCGGTGTCGATCACCGGCTCACCGGCCTGATAGGGAATGGAGAGTCCGCCGCCGGCCGAAATGGCCAACAGGTCCAGACCCTGGGATTGCACGGTTTTCACCAACTCGACCATGGCGCCACACACCTCTTGCAAATGGCTGTAATCCACTCCGGAGCCAATGTGCATGTGCAGGCCTTGCAATGACAGGCCCAGTGCCTTGATCTGCACGCAGGCCTGCAGCAGATCGCCATGCCAGATGCCGTGCTTGCTGTGCTCGCCACCGGTGTTGGTCTTGTTGCTGTGACCGTGGCCAAAGCCGGGGTTGATGCGCAACCACACCGGGTGGCCCGGGCTGGCCGCAGCGAGTTGGCCCAGCATGTCGATGGAGCCGCAGTTCACCGGAATGCCCAGCTCTGCCACGCGCGCCAGCGTGGCGTGGTCCAGCAGGTCGGCAGTGAACACAATTTCCGCGTGTCCGTCCACCAGGCCGGGCTGGAAACCGGCCGCCAGGGCCCGCTCGATCTCGCCCAGCGACACCGCATCCACCGCCACGCCCTGGCTACGCAGGAGGCGCAGCAGGTGGGTGTTGGAGTTGGCTTTTTGCGCAAAGCGCACGGTGTCGAACTGCTGGAGTGCGGCCACGCGCGACTGGATGGTGGCGGCGTCATACACCCACAAAGGGGTGCCGTGCTGGCGGGCCAGATCGGCCAGGAGGGTGGGGGTAAATGGGTTCATGGCCGGATCATGCCCGTGCAGAGCCATAACATCAATGCCGATTTTGTACCTTATCCATTCACATTGGATATAGTTGGTGCATGCCCTCTTCCCAAGCCCGGCCCACCGTCGACAGCGCACCCGCCCTCACCCACCGCCAGCTCGGGCTGTTTCGCAGCGTCATGCTGCACGGTAACCTGAGCCGGGCGGCCGCAGCCGGCCACTCCAGCCAGCCCACGCTCAGCCGCGAATTGGCGCGGCTGGAGCAGTTGCTCGGCTATGCGCTGTTTGACCGGGTGCGCGGGCGCCTGCGCCCCACGGCGCGCGCACTGGCGCTGATGCAGGAGGTGGAGCGCTCGTATATCGGGCTGGAGCAGATCGCGCAGCGTGCGCGGGAGTTGCGCACGCTCTCCAGCACGCGCCTGCGTCTGGCCTGTCTGCCGGCGCTGGCCCATGCGCTGGTGCCGCATGCGCTGCTCAACCTGGCGCACAGCACGCCGCAGGCGCTGGTGAGCGTGCAGCCCCTGGAGTCGCCCTGGCTGGAACAAGCCTTGTCCGAACAGCGCTTTGACCTGGGCCTGAGCGAGGCCAGCACAGCCCCGCCCGGCGTGGCCTGGCAGACCTTGTTGCAAGCCGATGAAGTCGCCGTACTGCCCGGCTCGCACCATCTGTGCCGCAAACAGGTACTGGACGCGGCAGACTTTGAGGGGGAACACTTCATCAGCCTGGCCCTGAGCGACCCGTATCGCCAGGCCATCGATCAGTTGTTTGCCGCGCAGGGTGTACAGCGCGTGCAATGCCTGGAAACCGAGAGTGCCGTGGCCATTTGCGCCATGGTGCGCCAGGGCTTGGGGGTGGCGATCGTCAACCCGCTCACCGCGTTGGAATGTGCCGGCAACGGCATGGAGGTCAGGCGGCTGAGCGTGGGCATTCCGTTCAGGATCAGCCTGATGCTGCCCGACATGCCAGCCCCGCATCCGCTGCGCCACGCACTGGTGGAAGCGCTGCTGGCGGCCAGCCGGTCCTTGGAAGGCGCGTTGTCACCGGCCAATCAACTTCCCGTGTGCAGGTCATGAACCACGAACTCCTTGCCAGCCGGGGGTAGCTGAAGCCATGCGGAATGCGACAACGTATGCTGGATATCGTTCAACCCGCTTTGCCAGTGCGATTGCATGGTTTCCGCACTGAACTCGTAATCCTTGGCCAGGCCTTCCCACTCCTTGTCCTGGTAGATGAGATGGATCACGCTATATTGGCCCTCGCAGGCAAACTTCTGCGCCTCAATGCACCACTTTTCCGTTTTGCGAAGCTCCACGGGAACATGCAACAGCAACTCCCGCAACATGCGCCGGTAATGCTGTGATTCGGCCATGACTTGTGTCGCGGTGCGGGTCCTGCTTGAAAACTGAATGTCTTTCAGGCGCTCTTGCGCTTCGTACACATTTTCAGGCAGTGGTCCGCGGGCACTCCAGAGGTCTACCTGGAAAGTTAACGTGTTTCGACGTGGCGTCGTCGACAACACGTGGGTCAGGGGTGTGTTGGAGACCAGGCCGCCGTCCCAGTAAAACTCCCCGTCAATCTCGATGGCCGGAAAGCCGGGAGGCAGTGCTGCAGAAGCCATGAAGTGCTCCGCCTTCAGCGCCTGGCAGGCCATGCCTTCGGTATTGTCAAAGTACGCAAAATTGCCGGTACGCAAGCTCACTGCACCGACTGACACGCGAATATCTCCGTGGTTGATGCGGTCGAAATCGACGAACCGTTCAAGCGTGGTCTTCAGCGCAGTGGTGTCGTAAAAGCTGGCCATGGTGGTCGCCTGCTTGCCATCCAACCAGGCAGCGATGCCACGCGGAACGAAGAAGTCATGCTGGCCTTCAATGACTGCACGCATGGCAGCAAAGCCACTGAAAAGCTTGCGGGCATCCCGCCCTGTGTGGGCCAACCAGCTGTTCATCCACTCCAACGAGGGAAGCGCAATGGCCGGACGACAAATGGTTTCCCAAAACTCGCGCAGTCGTTCCACACGCGTGGCCGGAGGGTTGCCTGCAATGATCGCGGTGTTGAGCGCACCAATGGAAATGCCCGCCAACCAGTTGGGCTCTATGCCCCCTTGCGACAGTCCTTCGTAAACGCCGGCCTGGTACGAGCCCAACGCCCCACCGCCTTGCAGCACCAGCGCGACCGTCTGGAAAGGCAGGCCACAATGCCCCCCCGCCGTGAGGCCGATACAGGGGTTCGCAGGATGATCGCTGCTACCGCGGTGAATATTTGGCATGGGTCACTTTCGTAGAACCGAGCGTTGCACGGACCTGCGGCCCGGGCACTGCGCGCCGGGCTGCAGGGATGGCAACCTATCGACTGCTTTGGGCAGCTGCACCCGGGGCCAACACGGTTTGGGCATATTTCACCCATTCGTCTTGCGCGTTGGCCCAGACATCCAGCAGACCGCCGCCGTTGGTCGCGTCCGGCGGTTCCGTTTTGCGTGGGTCTTCTTTGCGGACCAGCCAACCAAACAGGCTGATTTGCGAATCGACCACTTGCTGCATCAGTGCTGCCTGTTGGCGCGCTAACACGTCCATCTGTCGACTTGCCGCCCTGGACGCAACCGAGAACAGCTGCACCGGGCTCTTGGCTTGGCTCAGATCAAGCATGACCCGGGCCGCCTCGTCCCCCCAGGGGAGTGACGACTGGAGCGCGACTTGCTGAAATTGCTCCACCCATCCGACGACCTGCTGAATGGCCGGCAACGCACCGGCCACCCACTCCTCTTCAGTACCCGCAGCCGTGTGAGGCCGGTCCTGGCGCAGGTGAACAACACCACCCGACGCACTGCGCTTGTTTATCGCCATGATCTTCTCCAAAAAGTGAGTCAATCATGTGGCTGCACAGGCCCGCTGCAATTGCGAATTCGCAATGCCAGGAGGTGGCGTGATTCAAAAAATGCTGCTGCGCATGCCGGGAATGCTTGCGGTCCTGCTGCCAACCGACCTTAATGCGCGTGGCCGCCCAGGCTGCTCATGAAGGTCACCAGCGCGATGCCGGCGCCCAGCCAGGCGATTTGCGCGGCTGTCTGGCTGGCCGACAAACGTTTTTGCAGCTGCGGGATCAGGTCGGCCAGCGCCACATAAATAAAGCTGCTGGAAGCGACCACCAGAAAATACGGCAAATAGCCATGCAGCCGGTCCACCAGCCAGTAGCCCAGCGCACCGCCCAGGGCCGTGACGGCGCCGGCCAGCGAGACCTTGATCAGCGCCGCGCGTTTGTTGCTGGTACCGGCGCGCAGCACCATCAGGTCACCCATGTGGTGCGGCACCTCGTGCGCCAGCACGGCCAGCGAGGCGATAGCGCCCAGACGCAGGTCGGCCACAAAGGCCGAGGCGATCAGCACGCCATCGCCAAAGCAATGCACGCTGTCACCGGCCAGCACGGCCCAGCTCCCGCCGGCGGCCACCGGCGCATGTTCATGATCATGTTCATGATCATGTTCATGTTCATGTTCATGTTCATGGGGGGCGGCGTGCGCGTGGTGGGCGTGGCCCGCTTCGTCGCCGTCACCCACGTGGTGATGCTCGTGGCCGTGGTGCCACAGCTCGGCCTTGTCCAGCAAAAAGAAAAACACCAGTCCGATCAGCAGGACCATGAACAGGTCGTGCGCCTGCAGCCCGCTCTCGAAGGCTTCGGGCAGCAGGTGCATGAAGGCGGTGGCCATCAAGGCGCCGGCGGCCATGCTCAGCATGTGCTGGGTGTAACGCCCCAGCGCCCCAAAACTCAGCAGTGCGGCCAGCCAGACACTGCCCACACCCGCCACCAGCGTGCCCAGAAATATGGCAAGCAGGGTCACGCCACGCCCTTGGCCTTGAACCACGCCAGGGCGCGGGCAAAGCCGTCTTCAGCCGCCTGCTTCACGTAGCTGGGACGGTAGTCTGCATGGAAGGCGTGGCCGGCCTCGGGGTAGACCACAAACTCCGAGGCCTTGGCGGCCAGGTTGCCCTGGGCACCCGCTTCGGCCAGGGCACGCTTCATGTCGTCCAGCGTGGACAGGGGAATGCCAGTGTCTTTGCCACCGTACAGGCCCAGCACCGGCGCCTTCAATTCGCCGGCCAGATCCAGCGGATGCTTGGGCGTCAACGCGGACGCACTGCCCACCAGCCGGCCATACCAGGCCACACCGGCCTTGGCCGCGGGGTTGCGCTCGCAAAACAGCCAGGTGATGCGGCCACCCCAGCAAAAGCCGGTAATACCCACGCGCTGCAGGTCACCGCCATGGGCGCCTGCCCATTGCAGCGCGCCGTCCAGATCGTCCAGCACCTGCTGGTCTGGCACCTTGGAAACCAGCTCGGAGATGAGCTTGCCGATGTCGGTGTAGTCGCCGGCGTTGCCCTGGCGCGCGTACAGATCCGGGGCAATTGCCAGATAGCCGGCCTTGGCGAAGCGGCGGCAGGTGTCGGCAATGTAGGCATGCACGCCAAAGATTTCCTGCACCACCAGAATCACCGGCAGATTCTTTTTGCCCTGGGGCGCGGCGTAATACAAGGGCACTTTGAAGCCGGAGACGTCACAGGTTTCCTGCCCGGTGCTCAGGCCTTCGCTGGAGGTCGTGATGGCCGTCTGCGCCATGATGGGCATGGCACTTGCCGCGTAGCCCACGCCCAGCGCCACCTTGAGCGCAGTACGTCGGCTGGCACCGGCTTGCGTGGAGTGGCCGGGCAGCAGGGAATCGAATTGGGTTTTCAGGTCCGGGTTCAGCATGGCAAGTCTCCTAAGAAGGGGTTGTGACGAGGGCAAAGTGTAAGGACTAAAGCCGGGAGCTGTTGTACCGGCACATCAATGGGCTTGGTCCCAGTTGGGCCCTACGCCCACTTCGGCCAGCAGCGGCACTTTTAGATCCGCCACACCGGCCATCAGGCGCGGGATTTCGGTCTTGAGCCAATCCACTTCCGACGCGGGCAGTTCAAACACCAGTTCATCGTGCACCTGCATGATCATGCGCGTGCCGCGCTGCTCGGCGTCCAGCACCTGTTGCACCTTGACCATGCTGAGCTTGATCAGGTCGGCGGCCGTGCCCTGCATGGGTGCGTTGATGGCGGCGCGCTCGGCACCGGCCCGGCGCTGGCCGTTGGGCGAGCTGATCTCGGGCAGGTAGAGACGGCGGCCAAACACGGTTTGCACATAGCCTTTGGCCTTGGCCTCTTCGCGCGTGCGGTCCATGTAGTCTTTGACGCCGGGGTAGCGCTCGAAGTAGCGCTGGATGTAGTTCTTGGCCGCCGTGTTGTCGATGCCCAGATTGCGCGCCAGGCCGTAGGCGCTCATGCCGTAGATCAGGCCGAAGTTGATGACCTTGGCATAGCGGCGCTGCTCGCTGGTGACCTGCTCCAGCGTCACACCAAACACCTCGGCGGCGGTGGCCTTGTGCACGTCCAGCCCGTCGCGGAAGGCGCTCAACAAGGCGGCATCGCCACTGATGTGGGCCATGATGCGCAGCTCGATCTGGCTGTAATCGGCACTGGCAATGACGTTGCCGGGGCCGGCCACAAAGGCCTCGCGCACGCGCCGGCCCTCGGGCGTGCGGATGGGGATGTTCTGCAGGTTGGGGTCGTTGCTGGACAGGCGTCCGGTCACGGCCACGGCCTGCGCGTAGTGGGTGTGGACGCGGCCGGTGCGCGGCAGCGCCAGCTGGGCCAGCTTGTCGGTGTAGGTGCCCTTGAGCTTGGCCAGGCCGCGGTGCTCCAGAATTTTGGCCGGCAGCGGGAAGTCTTCCGCCAGTTTTTCCAGCACTTCTTCGTCGGTGCTGGGGGCGCCGGTAGCGGTCTTTTTCACCACGGGAAGGCCCAGCTTGGTGAAGAAAATTTCACCGATCTGCTTGGGTGAACTCAGGTTGAACGGCTGGCCGGCCAGCGCATGGGCCTCGGTTTCCAGCTGCAGAATGCGCTGACCCAGCTGGTGGCTTTGGGCGGCCAGTGTGGGGGCATCGATCAAGACGCCGTTGCGCTCAATGCGGTAGAGCGCCTCGCTGCTGTCGATTTCCAGTTGGTAGACAAAGGCCAGGCCCGCATCCTGCTGGATCTGCGGCCACAGCACGCTGTGCACATCCAGGGTTTGTTCGGCGTCTTCGCAGGCGTATTCGGCCACCCGGGCAATGTCCACCTGGTTGATGGTGAGCTGATTCACGCCCTTGCCGCACAGGTCTTCAAAGCTGATGCCACCGCGCCCCAGATGGCGCTCGGCCAGGCTGGAGAGGCCGTGGGGTTTGTGCACTTCCAGCACGTAGCTTTGCAGCATGGTGTCGTGGGCATAGCCCTGCACCTCGATGCCGTGGTTGGCAAACACATGGCGGTCGTACTTGATGTGCTGGCCCAGCTTTTTGGCAGCCGGGTTTTCCAGCCAGGGCTTGAGTTTGGCCAGCACCTGGTCGCGCGGCAGTTGCTCGATCACGCCGGTGTAGTCATGTGCCAGCGGGATGTAGGCCGCCGCACCCGACGTGACGCTGAAGCTGATGCCCACAATCTCGGCACGCATCTCGTCCAGCGAGTTGGTTTCGGTGTCCAAGGCGGTGAGTTCTGCGGCTGTTATGGCGGCCAGCCAGGTGTCCAAGGCGTCCCAGGTCAGGAGGGTCTCAAACGCGGCATTGGGAACGCGCGGCGCCTGTGACTCTGCCGGCGTGTCGGCTGGCTCGTCGAACAGGCCGGGGTTGGGGTTCACCGGCTTGGCTGCAGCCGTTTTGGCGGGCGCAGCGGCGGCGTCCGCAGCCGACGCGCCATTCCCCCCACCATTGGCCAGCGATTTGGCCAGGCCCTTGAAGCCAAAGCGTTCGCAATAGGCCAGCAGCGCCGGCGAGTCCTGCGGCCCCACCCGCAGGCTGTCGAGTGCCGGCAGCGAGGGTATGCGGTCCTGCAGTTCGCAGTCGGTCTTGATGGTGAGCAGCGAACGCCCGGTGGGCAGCCAGTCCAGCGCCTTGCGCAGGTTCTCGCCCACCACGCCCTTGATGTGGGCGGCGTTGTCCACCACGCCTTGCAGCGAACCATATTCCTGCAGCCACTTCACGGCCGTCTTGGGGCCGACTTTTTGCACGCCGGGCACGTTGTCCACCACATCGCCCACCAGGGTCTGGTAGTCCAGCATCAGGCGCGCGGGCACACCGAATTCCGCTTCCACGCCGGCCAGGTCGCGGCGTTTGCCGTTCATGGTGTCGATGATGGTGACATGCTGGTCCACCAGCTGCGCCAGGTCCTTGTCGCCACTGCTGACGATGACTTCAATGCCCTGCTTCGCGGCGGTCACGCACAGGGTGCCGATCACATCATCGGCCTCCACGCCCGGCACATCCAGCACGCTCCAGCCCAAGAGCCGCACCACCTCGTGGATGGGCTCGATCTGGCTGCGCAGGTCCTCGGGCATGGGGTCGCGGTGGGCCTTGTACGCGGGGTAAATTTCATCCCGAAAGGTAGGGCCTTTGGCGTCAAACACACAGGCCACGTAGTCGGCCGGATACTCCTTGCGCAGAGACTGCATCATGTTGATCATGATGCGGATGGCGCCGGTTTTTTGTACCTGGCCATTGGGCAAGGTGATCTGCATGTCACCACCTCCGGCGAAGAAGGCACGGTACAAATAGCTGGAACCATCCACCAGCAGCAGGGTTTTCTTGGATTCACTCATGCGTGCATTTTGCCTGTGCCCGCACCCGCCCCTGAAGCAGCGCGGGGTGGGCCCTACAATTCAGGCATGGCGGTATATACAGAGGTCTCCTTCGACGAGGCCAGCACTTTTTTGCAATCCCTCGGCTTAGGCACTCTCCAGCACATGGAGGGCTGCTCCGGCGGCATTGAAAACACCAATTACTTTGTCACCACAGACCGGGCGGCCTATGTGCTCACCCTGTTTGAGCGGCTGACGGCAGAGCAATTGCCCTTTTACCTGCGCCTGATGAAGCATCTGGCCGTGCACGGCATTCCCGTGCCGGACCCGGCCTCCAACCGCGATGGCGATGTGTTGCACAGCCTGAACGGCAAACCGGCCGCAGTGGTCAATCGCCTGCAGGGCAAGAGCGAACTCGCCCCCAGCGCTGCGCATTGCGCGGCCCTGGGTGAGGTGCTGGCACGCATGCACCTGGCCGGGCGCGACTTTGGGATGAAGCAGCCCAACCTGCGTAGCCTGGATTGGTGGAATGAAACGGTGCCGGTGGTGCTGCCTTTTCTGGACGCAGCCCAGGCCCGGCTGATCCAGAGCGAACTGGCCTACCAGAACCATGTGGCCACGCTGCCTGCCTACGGTGCGCTGCCGCGCGGCCCCATCCATGCCGACCTGTTCCGCGACAACACGATGTTTGCGCAGGACCTGCCCGAGGGGCAAGCCCCGCAGCTCACCGGCCTGTTTGATTTCTACTTTGCCGGTGTCGACGCCTGGCTGTTTGATATTGCGGTCTGCCTGAACGACTGGTGTGTGGACCTGCCCACCGGACGCGCAGACCTGGAGCGCAGCCGCGCCCTGCTACAGGCCTACGAGGCCGTGCGCCCGCTCACCCCGCAGGAGCGTGAACTGCTACCGGCCTTGGCCCGTGCCGGCGCTTTGCGCTTCTGGCTCTCGCGTCTGTGGGATTTGCATCTGCCACGCGAAGCCGCCATGCTCAAACCGCACGACCCCACGCACTTTGAGCGCGTGCTGCGCGAGCGCGTTGCCGCGCCGCTGACCCTATCCACCCTGTTCCCAACCTGAAGCCTTGATTGCATGAAACTCCACATCGTTCCGGCCCGCACAGGTGTGCAATGGTTCAAGCTGGGGGCGCGCACATTTTTCAAGCAGCCGCTGGCGCTCAGCGGCCTCTTCTTCATGTTCATGGCCGTGATGTCGGTGCTGACCATGGTGCCGGTGCTGGGCAATGTGCTGGCCTTGGCCTTGCTGCCCGCTGCCACCCTGGGCCTGATGGCCGCCACCGAAGAAACCACCAAGGGCAAGTTCCCCATGCCTGCGGTGTTGCTCAGCGCCTTTCGCGCCGGTCGGCAACAACTCAAATCCATGCTGATCCTGGGTGCGATTTACGCCGTGGGCTTTTTGCTGGTGCTGGGTATCTCCGCCACCGTAGATGGCGGCAAGTTTGCCCACCTGTACCTGATGGGTGGCGACATGACTGCCGAAACCGTGATGGGTGCCGACTTTGAAATGGCGGTGCTGCTGGCCATGGCCCTGTATGTGCCGCTGTCCCTGCTGTTCTGGCATGCACCGGCCCTGGTGTACTGGCATGGCATTACCCCGGTGAAAAGCCTGTTCTTCAGCCTGGTGGCCTGCATGCGCAACTTCTGGGCGTTTACGGTCTACAGCCTGGTCTGGCTGGGCGCCTTTATTGCCATGGGCGTAGCCGTGGCCCTGGTCGCGGCACTGATAGGCAGCCCGGAAGCGGTGACCGGCATCATATTCCCCCTGGCCATGCTGATGGCGGCCATGTTCTTCACCTCGATTTACTTCACCTTCCGCGATTGTTTTGAAGACACCCGCGCAGAGCCGGCACCATAAGCCCGCCAGCCGGTGCCGGCTTTAGGGCACTGGTGTGAGCTTGGCCACGCTGAGCGCCAGCCACTTGGTGCCGTGGCGCGGGAAGTTGATCTGGGCGCGGGCATCGTCCCCCGCGCCTTCGAGGGTGAGCACCGTGCCCTCGCCGAACTTGGCGTGAAACACCTTTTGTTTGACCTTCAGGCCGTTGACGGACTCGTCCTTGCGCGCCACTTCCTTTTCCGCCTTGGGCGTGCCAGCGGCCGGGTAGCGGGTGGAATCGAAACCCTGGTTGCCATAGTTGCTTTGCCAACCGCGCCCGGCACCGGCAAAACCGCCTGCAGCAGGTGCCACGTGCTTGGGGGTCAGCCACTTCAGCGCCTCTTCCGGCAGTTCATCAAAGAACCGGCTCTTGAGGTTGAAGCGGGTCTGGCCGTGCAACATGCGGGTCTGCGAATGGCTCATGTACAGGCGCTGGCGGGCGCGGGTAATGGCCACATACATCAGGCGGCGTTCTTCCTCCAGGCCGTCACGGTCGCTCAGGGAGTTCTCGTGCGGGAACAAGCCCTCCTCCACGCCGGTGATGAACACGCAGTCGAATTCCAGGCCCTTGGCCGAGTGCACCGTCATCAGCTGGATCGCGTCCTGCCCGGCCTGCGCCATGTTGTCGCCCGCCTCCAGCGCGGCATGGGTCAGAAAGGCCACCAGCGGGGATAGGGTCTCGCCGGTATCGCCAAAGGCCAGGTCGGTGGGCTCGACCCCGTACTGGTCGATGGCCTCACCACTCAGGCCCTGGCTGGCCGGGCTTTGCGTCAGGCCGGCGCTGTCGCGGCCAAAGCCTTCCTGCATGACAAAGCTCTCGGCCGCGCTCACCAGTTCTTCCAGATTCTCCACCCGGTCTTCGCCTTCGCGCTCGGCGCGGTAGTGCGCCAACAGGCCGCTGTCTTCCAGCATCACCGAGATGACATCGCGCAGCTTCATGCCCTGCGTCTTCTCGCGCAACACATCGATCTTGGCGACAAAGCCGGCAATGACGGCACCGGCGCGGCCCGTGAGCGCGCTGACTGCGTCATGCAGCGAGCAGCCCTGCGCCTTGGCAATGTCCTGCAGCAGCTCCAGGCTGCGCGCGCCAATGCCGCGCGCCGGGAAGTTCACCACGCGCATAAAGCTGGTGTCGTCGTTGGGGTTCTCCAAGAGGCGCAAATAAGCCAGCGCGTGCTTGATTTCCGCGCGCTCGAAAAAGCGCAGACCGCCGTACACGCGATAGGGCATGGCGGCATTGAACAGCGCGGTCTCGATCACCCGGCTTTGCGCATTGGACCGGTACAGCACGGCAATCTCTTTACGGTTGACGCCGTCGCGCACCAGCTGCTTCATCTCGTCCACCATCCACTGCGCCTCGGCAAAGTCGCTGGGCGCCTCATAGATGCGCACCGGCTCGCCCGGGCCCTGGTCCGTGCGCAGGTTCTTGCCCAGGCGCTTGCCGTTGTGGCTGATCAGGGCGTTGGCGGAGTCCAGAATGTTGCTGAAGCTGCGGTAGTTCTGCTCCAGCTTGATCTGGTGCTGCACGTTGAACTCGCGCACAAAGTCGGCCATATTGCCCACGCGCGCACCGCGAAAGGCGTAAATGCTCTGGTCGTCATCGCCCACGGCGATCACGGCGCCACCGGGTGTGTCGGGCGAGGCGGCAGCGCCCTGCCCGGCCAGCATCTTGAGCCAGGCGTATTGCAGGCGGTTGGTGTCCTGGAACTCGTCGACCAGGATGTGGCGAAAGCGCCGCTGGTAATGCGCGCGCACCGGGTCGTTGTCGCGCAGCAGCTCGTAGCAGCGCAGCATGAGTTCGCCAAAGTCCACCACGCCCTCGCGCTGGCATTGCTCTTCATAGAGCTGGTAGATCTCGATCTTTTTGAGCGTCTCGGGGTCGCGTGCCTCGATGTTGCCGGGGCGCTGGCCGTCTTCCTTGCAAGCCGAAATAAAGCGCTGCAGTTGCTTGGGGGCGAAGCGTTCGTCGTCGTCCGAGATGTTGTTCTGTTTGCACAGGCGTTTGATGGCCGAGAGCTGGTCCTGCGTGTCGAGAATCTGGAAGCTCTGCGGCAGGTTGGCCATCTTGAAGTGAGAACGCAAAAAGCGGTTGCACAGGCCGTGGAAGGTGCCTATCCACATGCCGTGGATGTTGACCGGCAGCATGCTGCTGAGCCGCGTCATCATTTCCTTGGCGGCCTTGTTGGTAAAGGTCACCGCCAGAATGCCGCCGGGTGTCACCAGGCCGTTTTGCAGCAGCCAGGCGATTCGGGTGGTCAGCACCTTGGTCTTGCCGGAGCCGGCGCCGGCCAGGATCAGGGCATGCTCGGCAGGCAGTGTGACGGCAGCGCGCTGCTCGGGGTTCAGGGCATGGAGCAGAGGCGAGTCGGCTGTGGGGACGGGCGTGGAGAAAAGGGACATGGGGTGATTGTAGGAAGCTACTGCGGTCCGCCTGCATGGTTGGTGAAGGTCGTGCCGGACTTGCCTGCGTGGTTGGCAGCAGCGGGACCGGATACCGGGGCGGCCGATTTGTGCGTACCTGCTTATGAGGTCCACGGCATACCCGCTCGCGGCGCGACAGGTGCAACGAACGGCGAAGCCCAGGAGCCCATCAAAAACAACACAGCAGCAAAGTACAAAAAAGCCAATACCTCCCAGATGCCAACCCTTATAGAGACACCCAGCCACTGCGAGTACACTCAATCACCGGGCCCAAGCAATTGGGAGCCGGTATTTTTTTGCCTGCTCCGTTCCAAGCGCCCATCGAAGACGATTGATTGAAACCTTTTGACTGGAGCTTGGGGCTATGGAAATTTTTGATTACGACAACATCCTGCTACTGCCACGCAAATGCCGCGTGGAAAGCCGCTCGGAATGTGACGCCGGCGTAGAACTCGGTGGACGCAAATTCCGCCTGCCGGTAGTGCCCGCCAACATGAAAACCGTGGTGGACGAAGGCATTTGCGAATGGATGGCGCAAAACAATTACTTCTACGTGATGCACCGCTTTGACCTGGACAACGTCGCGTTCGTTGCCCGTATGCATGGCAAGGGCCTGTACGCATCCATCTCGCTGGGCGTGAAAAAGCCGGACTACGACACCGTGGACCAGTTGGTCGCCAAAGGCCTGGTGCCCGAGTACATCACCATCGACATCGCCCACGGCCATTC
This sequence comes from Burkholderiales bacterium, assembly GCA_947446855.1. Taxonomy (GTDB): domain Bacteria; phylum Pseudomonadota; class Gammaproteobacteria; order Burkholderiales; family Burkholderiaceae_C; genus Allorhodoferax. Next base: position 436 of record CANFIH010000017.1, on the reverse strand, counting down.
CGACAACGTGAAGAACATGATCATCTACCTGAAGGAGAAGATGCCGGCCAGCTTTGTCATCGCCGGCAATGTGGCCACGCCCGAAGCCGTGATCGACCTGGAAAACTGGGGTGCCGACGCCACCAAGGTCGGTGTGGGCCCCGGCAAGGTCTGCATTACCAAGCTCAAAACCGGCTTTGGCACCGGGGGCTGGCAGCTCAGCGCAGTCAAGTGGTGTGCCCGCGTGGCCACCAAGCCCATCATTGCCGACGGCGGTATCCGCAGCCATGGTGACATTGCCAAGAGCATCCGCTTTGGCGCGAGCATGGTGATGATCGGCTCGCTGTTTGCCGGCCACGAGGAGTCGCCCGGCAAGACCGTGGAGGTCGACGGCGAGATGTTCAAGGAGTACTACGGCTCGGCCAGCGACTTCAACAAGGGCGAGTACAAGCATGTG